>CALKVF010000012.1 GCA_937996535.1 uncultured Novosphingobium sp.
ATGAGACCTTTGCCGAGCGAGGAGACCACGCCGCCGGTGATGAAAATGTACCGCGTCATGGGAGTCGGGCCTTAATCCGGTATGGGGGTATCGGGCAAGCGGTGGCTTGCTCAATCCACAGTTGCATTGATCAATGGCAAGAACCGCAAAGGCCCCTGCCCCGCGCCGGTATCGGGCGGGGTCAAGGCCGTGCTGGTCATGCGTGGCTTAGTTGCGCTTGGCGGGGGCGCCGAGCGGATCGGTGCCAGCAGCCGGCGCAGCGGGTGCCGCAGGCTGAGTGCCGGCGGCCGGAAGCGTAGCGCCGCCCAGCGGATCGGCCGGAGCCTGCACCGGGGCCGAATTGCTCTGAGCCGGGCGGTTCAGAGTCTCATCGATGCTGCGGCCGCTGCTCGAACGCACGGCAAGTGCGGCGAGCACAACCGAGAGCACGACGAAGACCGTCGCCAGCACCGCAGTGGCGCGGGTCAGCAGATCGGCCGCGCCGCGTGCCGACATCAGCCCGGTCGGGCTGCCGCCAACGCCGAGGCCGCCGCCTTCGGACTTCTGCATGAGAATCACCGCAACGAGCAGTGCGGCGACAATGGCCTGAACAACGGTCAGGAAAACGAAAATGCTGGACATGACTGTTCCGCGAGAATGGCTTGGTTGCAGGGCATCTAGGCGCGCTTGGTCCGGTGCGCAAGGCGCGGCGGACCATTACACCCTATTCGCTGGCGTCACCGGCAGCGGCGAGGACGATCGCAAGGAAGTTTTCGGCCGAAAGGCTGGCCCCGCCGACGAGCGCCCCGCCAACATCCTCTGCGCCGAGCAGTTCGGCCGCATTGCCGGCATTGACCGAGCCGCCGTAGAGGATCCGCACCGCTGCGCCCTTGGCACCAAGCACGGCGTTGAGCTTGGCGCGGATCGCGCGGTGCATGGCGCTGACGTCATCGACCGATGGCACCCGCCCGGTGCCGATCGCCCAGACGGGTTCATAAGCCACGGTGATCCGCGTGGCGGCGGCATCGCCCGCCGGCAGCGAACCTTCAATCTGGCCGCAGACGACGGCTTCGGCCTGACCGGCATCGCGCTCGGCCTCGGTTTCGCCAACGCAGACGATGACATCGAGCCCGGCTTCGAGTGCGGCTTCAGCCTTGGCGCGCACCACGGCGTCGGTTTCGGCGTGCAGCGCGCGCCGTTCGGAGTGGCCGACGATGGTAAAGGTCGCGCCGCAATCCTGCAGCATGGCGGCAGAGATGTCGCCGGTGAAGGCTCCGCTCTGCTTGACGTGACAATCCTGCCCGCCAACCGTGATCGCCTGGGCGGCTTCTGCCATCGGGTGAACCAGCGTGAACGGCGGCGCGATGGCAATATCGACACCCGGATGACGCGCCGCGCCCCGATCAATCGCGCGCGCTTCGGCGAGCATCGCGCGGGTGCCGTTCATCTTCCAGTTGCCGACGATATAGGGCCGGATCGACATGGGGTGTTCCTCGCTGGGTAATTTCGGTGGCGGAGCGGCCGCCTGCACCTTGCGCCTAGGATAGCGAATCACGGCTTGTCAAAGGCTCAAACCCGCTTCCTGCTCAAAAGACCGGAAAGTTGGCCCTTGCGCCATTGCGACTTGGCACAAGGCGTCTTAAAGCGCCGGCCCATGTGCCGCGCGGCGGTGCGCGAATTGTTTGGCGACGGACTCATGCTGCAGACTTTCCGGAATTTCTTTGGCTCGAAGCTTGGCGTTGGGGTGACCCTCGGCTTCCTTGGCCTGATCTCGCTGGCCTTCATCGGCGGCGATGTGGCCTCGGGGATCGGATTTGGCTCGGGCTCGGGCGGGACGCGGCTGGCGACGGTCGGCAGCTCGCGGATCGAAGCGGCTGATCTCGACGTTGCCTCGAAGCGGCAGGTCGAACGCCTGCGCGAACAGTATCCCACGCTCGACATGCGCAGCTTCATTGCCCAGGGCGGGCTTGACCAGATGCTCGACAGCCTGATCGATCTTGCGGCGATCCGCGAATTCGGCAAGCGCGCGGGCATCGTCGTGGGCGACCGCCTGATCGACAGCGAAATCGCCAAGATCCAGCGCGTTCAGGGCGTCGATGGCAAGTTCAGCGAAGCGTCCTATCAGCTGTTCCTGCGTCAGGAAGGCCTGAGCGACAAGCAGCTGCGCGAACGCATCGGCGCGATGCTGCTCGAAAAGCAGCTGCTTTCGGCCACCCAGTTCGGGATCGGCGTGCCGGTCGGCGCGATGGAGCGCTATGCCGGGATCGTCACCGAACGGCGCACTGGCACGATCATCATGCTACCGTCCGCTGCCTTCGCCCCTGCCGCCGCTCCCACCGAGGGCGAGATCAAGGGCTGGTATGCATCGCATAAGGCGGATTACCTCCAACCCGAACGCCGCACGATCCGCTATGTCACTTTTGACAATAGCGTGGTGAAGTCGGTCCCCGCACCGACCGAGGCCGAGATCGCGGCGCGCTACAACACCAACAAGGCCAAGTACGCCGCCAGCGAAACCCGCAAGGTCTCGCAGTTGGTCGTGACTTCCGAAGCCGCCGCGCGCGAAATCGCCGGCGCGGTGGCCGCCGGCAAGTCGCTCGATGCCGCCGCTTCGGCCAAGGGGCTGTCGGTTGGTTCGCTGGGCTCGGTCAGCCGCGCCGCGCTGTCGACCCAGACCAGCTCGGGCGCTGCCGATGCAGTGTTCGCTGCCGCCAGCGGCAAGCTGATCGGCCCGGTCAAGGCGCCGCTTGGCTGGCTGCTGCTGCGCGTCGATGCGGTTGACGGCAAGGCCGGCAAGACGCTCGATCAAGCCCGCGGCGAACTGGTGGCTGAAATCACTGCTGAAAAGCAGCGCGCCGCGCTGACCGACTTCTCGGCCAAGATCGAGGACGAGTTCAACAACGGCGCAAGCCTTGCCGACATCGCCAAGGAACTCAATCTGACCATCGCCACCACCCCGATGCTGACGGCGGACGGGTCGGTGTTCGGCAATGCGGCGCAAAAGGCGCCGGCCGTGCTGACCAAGGTCATGCAGACCGCCTTCATGATGGAAGGCGAAGGTCAGGCCCAGCTCGCCGAAGTCGAAACCGGCAAGTCGTTCGTGATCTTCGATGTCTCGGCGATCGAACCCGCCGCTGCTCCGCCGCTTGACCAGCTGCGCGGTCAGCTGGTGGGCGACATCAAGCTGGCCAAGGGCGCCCAGGCGGCCAAGGCTGCGGCTGAACGCCTCCAGGGCCTGATTGCCAAGGGCGCTGAACCCGGCGCTGCCATGCAGCAGCTGGGCGTGGCCCTGCCCCCGGTCGACCGGGTCGATATGATGCGCCAGCAGGTTCAGGCGCTGGGTGACAAGACCCCGCCTCCGGTGCTGCTGCTGTTCTCGACCGCCAAGGGCAAGACCCACCTGATGGCCGCTCCGCGCAACCGAGGCTGGTATGTGGTGAGCGTTGCCAATGTCATTCCGGGCCAGATCGCGGGCAACGACCCGCGCCTTGCCGGCTTCGCCAAAAGCATCGCCCAGACCTATGGCGGTGAATATGGCGACGAACTGCGTGCGGCGATGGCCGGTGTGGTTGGGGTGAAGCGCAACGACGCAGCGATCAAGGCGGCTCGCACCCGGCTTGGCGGCGGCAACTGAGCGAATTCGCCATGACCAGCCTGACGCCTGAGAACTGGGACACGGCCAAGGCCGCGCTGGCCTCGGGCCGTCCGGGGGTGATCTGGCGCCGGCTGATTGCGGACACCGAAACGCCGGTTGGCGCGGCGGTAAAGCTGATCGAGGACGGTCGCGGCGATTTCCTGCTGGAAAGCGTCGAGGGCGGCGAAGTGCGCGGGCGCTACAGCCTGCTGGGGCTCGATCCCGATCTGGTGTTCCGGGCCAAGGGCGCGGCGGCAGAAATCAACCGCAACTGGCGGCATGACCGCGAGGCGTTCACCCCGCTTGCCGGCGACAGCCTGAGCGAGCTGCGTGCGCTGGTCGAGGCCTGCAAGTTCGACGTGCCGGCGGCCCTGCCCCCGGTGCTCGCCTGTCTGGTCGGCTATTTCGGCTATGAGACCTACGGCCTCGTCGAAAAGCTGCCGCGCCCGGCCGACAACGAACTTGATCTGCCCGACATGCTGTTCGTCCGCCCGGCGCTGATCCTGGTGCTCGACCGGCTCAGCGATGAACTGTTCTGCGTTGCCCCGGTGTGGCCGGGCGATGCGGCGCCGGACCGCGCGCTTGCCGCTGCGCAGGAGCGGATCGACGAAGCCCTGCGCCGGCTTGGCGATCCTGTCCCCTCCGGCACCCGCGATGCCAGCCTGCCCGAGCCTGTGCTGACCCCGGTGCTTCCCGCCGGCCGCTACGGCGAGATGGTTGCCAAGGCCAAGGGCTATATCGAGGCGGGCGACATCTTCCAGGTGGTGCTGGCCCAGCGCTTTACCTCGCCCTTCACGCTGCCGCCGCTGGCGCTCTACCGCGCGCTGCGCCGGGTGAACCCCTCGCCCTTCCTCTATTTCCTCGACCTGCCGGGATTTGCGCTCACCGGATCGAGCCCCGAAATCCTCGTGCGGGTCCGCGATGGCGAAGTGACCATCCGCCCGATCGCCGGCACCCGCCCGCGCGGCAAGACCGCCGAAGAGGACAAGGCCAACGAGATCAGCCTGCTCGCCGATCCCAAGGAACGCGCCGAACATCTCATGCTGCTCGATCTTGGCCGCAATGACGTTGGCCGGGTGGCCGAAGCGGGGACTGTGCGGGTCACCGAAAGCTATACGGTCGAGCGTTACAGCCACGTGATGCACATCGTTTCGAACGTGGTCGGCCAGCTTGATGGCGCCAATCACGATGCGATCGACGCCATGTTCGCCGGTTTTCCCGCCGGCACCGTCAGCGGCGCGCCCAAGGTTCGCGCCTGCCAGATCATCGCCGAACTCGAACCCGAAACGCGCGGTGCCTATGCCGGCGGCGTTGGCTACTTCGCGCCCGATGGCAACCTCGACAGTTGCATCGTGCTGCGCACCGGGGTGGTCAAGGATGGCACGCTCCACGTTCAGGCTGGCGCGGGGATCGTTGCCGACAGCGATCCGGCCTATGAACAGCGCGAGTGCGAGGCCAAGGCCGGCGCGCTGATCGCGGCGGCGCGTGAAGCTGTGCGGGTCGCTGGTGAGGCGGGATTCGGGCAATAGCTTGACCCGGCGGGTTGTGGCGGTAGCTTGCCGCCATGCGTAAACTGCTTCCGGCCCTTGCCGCCATCGCCGCCCTGTTCTCCGCCCCGGTCCATGCCGAGGATTGGCAAAAACGGGCCACCGAACACGACGTCACCCTGCGTGATTTCGGCTTTGCCGATGGCCAGAAACTGCCAGCGGTCAATGTCCATGTGACTACGCTCGGCAGCCCGCACCGCGGCGCCAATGGCGAAATCGACAATGCGGTAATGGTGCTGCACGGCACCGGCGGTTCGGGCTGGCAGTTCTTTCGCCCGCAATTTGCCGATGACCTCTATGGCCCGGGCCAGGTGCTCGACATCACCAAGTATTACGTGATCCTGCCGGATTCGCTCGGTCACGGCAAAAGCGCCAAGCCCAGCGACGGGCTGCGCATGGCCTTCCCGCACTATGACTATGACGACATGGTTCAGGCGCAGTACCGGATGCTGACCGAGGGACTTGGGGTCAACCGGCTTGAGCTGATCCTCGGTACCTCGATGGGTTGTATGCACGCCTTCGTCTGGGGTGAAGCGCACCCCGGCTTTGCCCGCCGGCTCGCGCCCTTTGCGTGCAATGCGGTGGAAATCGCCGGGCGCAACCGCATGTGGCGCAAGATGTCGATCGACGCGATCGAAGCCGATCCGCTGTGGAACGGCGGCAATTACACCGCCCAGCCCGAACAGGGCCTGCGCACCGCGCGCGATATCTCGATGATCGCCGGGGCCAATGCCTGGGGCTTGCAAGCCCAGTTCCCGACCCGCGCCAAGGCCGAGGACTATCTCGCCCAAAGCTATGCCGCGCGCGCCGCAGGCGATCTTGATGCCAACGACCAGATCTACCAGCTCGATTCCTCGCGCAATTACAATCCGGCCGCCAACCTTGCGAAGATCACCGTGCCGGTGCTGTGGATCAACAGTTCGGACGATTTCATCAATCCCCCGGAAATGGGCATGGCGCAAAAGCAGGCAAAGGAGATGCCCCGCGCCAAGTTTATCCTGCTGCCCTACAGCCCCGACACCAAGGGCCACGGCACCCACACCTGGGCCAAGTTCTGGAAAGCCGATCTGGCCAAGCTGATGGCGCAGAAGTGACATGACCGACCAGCGCCGCACGCTCTATCCGCCGATTGAACCCTATGCCAGCGGCACGCTGGACGTGGGCGATGGGCACAGCATCTATTGGGAACGCTGCGGCACGCCGGGCGGCAAGCCGGTGGTGTTCCTGCATGGCGGACCGGGCAGCGGCTGCAGCGCCGGGCAGCGCCGGCAGTTCGATCCTGCGCTTTATGACGTGCTGCTGTTCGACCAGCGCGGCTGCGGGCGTTCCACGCCGTTCGCCAGTCTTGAAGCCAACACCACCTGGCACCTCGTTGCCGATATCGAGCGGCTGCGCGAAATGGCGGGGCATGACCGCTGGATGGTGTTCGGCGGGTCGTGGGGGTCAACCCTGTCGCTCGCCTATGCCCAGACCCACCCGGACCGGGTCAGCGAACTGGTGCTGCGTGGGATCTTCCTGGGCAGTCAGGCCGAGTTCGATTGGCTCTACACCTATGGCGCCAGCGCGCTTTACCCAGAGGCGTTCGCCGATTTTACCGGCCACATTCCCGAGGCTGAGCGCGGTGAACTGGTTGAAGCCTATCATCGCCGCCTGACCAGCCCCGATCCCGAGGTGCGCCTTGCCGCCGCGCGGGCCTGGAGCCTGTGGGAAGCGGTCACCGTGACCTTGCTGCCCGATCCCGACATGATGGCTGACTTTACTGCCGACGATCACGCCGTGGCCGTCGCGCGGATCGAGAACCACTATTTCCGCCACGATTGCTGGCTGGAGCCCGATCAATTGCTGCGCGATGCCCACCGCCTGCGCGGTATTCCCGGGATCATCGTCCAAGGACGGCACGATTGCTGCACCCCGCCGGCAGCGGCCTGGGCGCTCAAGCAGGCCTGGCCCGAGGTGGAATTGCAGATCGTGCCCGATGGCGGCCACCTCTATACCGAACCCGGCATCACCGATGGCCTGGTGCGGGCGAGCGACCGGTTCGCCGGCAAGATCGCGCCCTAGCCTCCAAAGCTGAATCTTCGCCGGCCCAAGCAAGCTTGTCTGGCATATTGCGACATGTCGTCCTATGTGGGCGGCCATGATCCTGGTCATCGACAATTACGACAGTTTCACCTGGAACCTCGTCCATTACCTGATGGAACTGGGCGCCAAGGTTGAAGTGGTGCGCAACGATGCGATCACGGCCGAGCAGGCCGTGGCATCGGGGGCAAAGGGCTTCCTGATCTCGCCGGGGCCATGCACCCCGAACGAAGCGGGCATCAGCCTTGATCTGGTCGGCGCCTGCGCCAATGCCGGGCTTCCGCTGCTCGGCGTCTGCCTCGGCCATCAGTCGATCGGTCAGTATTTCGGCGGCGCGGTGGTGCGCGGCGGGCTGATGCACGGCAAGACTTCGCCGGTTACCCACGATGGCACCGGGCTGTTCGCCGGGCTCCCCTCGCCGTTTACCGCCACGCGCTACCACTCGCTGATCGTTGATGACGTGCCCGAAGGGCTGGTGGTCAACTGCACGTCGGATGATGGTCACGTCATGGGCTTCCGCCACAAGGATCTGCCGATCCACGGGGTGCAGTTCCATCCCGAAAGCATCGCCACCGAACACGGCCACGAGATGCTGGCCAATTTCCTGCGGATCTGCGGACTGCCGGTGCGCGAACTGGCATGAGCCTGACGCTGATCGAGGCTGAGGCGCAGTTCGGGCGGATGCTCGACGGCGCCCTGTCGGATGAAGAGATCACCGCCACCCTGATCGACATCGCCGAGCGCGGGGAAACCGCGCAGGAGCTGGCCGGCGCCGCCAAGGCCATGCGCGCGCGCATGATCCGGGCGCCAGGGCTCGACGGCGCAATCGACGTCTGCGGCACCGGCGGTGACGGGCAGCACAGCCTCAATGTTTCCACGGCCACCGCAATCGTGGTCGCCGCCTGCGAAGTGCCGGTCGCCAAGCACGGCAACCGTGCGGCTTCCAGCCTTGCGGGAACGGCCGATACGCTGGAAGCGCTCGGCCTCAACCTCGCCAATGCCGGGGAGCGCGCCGAGGCGACTCTCGCTGAAATCGGCATCGCCTTCTTCTTTGCTCAGCGCCACCACCCTGCGCTGGCCCGGATCGCCCCGATCCGCAAGGCGCTGGGGCGGCGCACGATCTTCAACCTGCTCGGCCCGCTCGCCAATCCCGCCGGGGTTCGCCGCCAGCTGGTGGGCGTTGCCCATCCCTCGCTGATCGCGCTCTACCGCGATGCGATGCAGTTGCTCGATACCGAAGCCGCGCTGATCGTCTCGGGCGCCGAAGGGCTCGACGAACTGTCGATCGCGGGCACCAGCTACATGGCGAGCATCGGCCTGCCCCTGCTGCCCGCCGAACTGCGCCCCGAAGACGCCGGCCTGCCCTCGCACCCGCTTGAGGACTTGCGCGGCGGCGATGCGGCGTTCAACGCGGCGGCGCTCGCGCGGCTGCTCGATGGCGAGGCTGGGGCCTACCGTGATGCGGTGCTGCTCAATTCAGCTGCCGCGCTGGTGGTTGCGGGCGTGGCCGAAGACTGGTTCGAAGGAGTCGAGGAAGCCGCCGAAGCGATCGACAAGGGGCTGGCCAAGGCGCTCCTCGGCTGCTGGATCGAGATGGTGAAATGACCGACAAGCTGACTGAAATCTGTGACGCCAAACGCGGCGAAGTTCAGGCCCGCAAGGCGCTTGCCAGCCTGGTCGAACTGGATGCCCGCGCTGCCGCACAAACCGTGCCCCGCGGGTTTGAAGCGGCCCTGCGCCGCCGCGCCGCCAGCGGCTTTGCCCTGATCGCTGAAATCAAGAAGGCCAGCCCGTCCAAGGGCCTGATCCGCCCTGATTTCGATCCCCCGGCCCATGCCCGCGCTTATGAAGCGGGCGGCGCGGCGTGCCTGTCGATCCTCACCGATGCGCCCTATTTCCAGGGGCATGAGGACTATCTGGTTGCCGCCCGCGCGGCCTGCACCCTGCCGGTTCTGCGCAAGGACTTCATGGTCGATCCGTGGCAGGTCGCAGAAGCGCGTTCGATCGGGGCCGATGCGATCCTGATCATCGTTGCCGCGTTGGATGATGCGCAGATGGTCGAGATCGAAGCCGCCGCGCTGGAGCGCGGGATGGACGTGCTGGTCGAAGTCCACAACGAAGCCGAAATGGAACGGGCCGCACGGCTCAAGAGCCGGCTGATCGGGGTCAACAACCGCGATCTCAAGCGCTTTGTGACCGACATCGCCACGACCGAGCGGCTCGCCCCCCTTGCCCCCGAAGGCACGCTGCTGGTCAGCGAAAGCGGGATCAACAGCCATGCCGATCTGGTGCGCCTGTCGGGCTGCGGTGCGCGCACCTTCCTGGTTGGCGAAAGCCTGATGCGCCAGGCCGATGTCGAAGCCGCAACCCGGGCGCTGCTCCTTGGCTGAGCTTACACATCTCGACGCGGCGGGTAACGCCCGCATGGTCGACATCGGCGGCAAGGTGCCGAGCCAGCGCGTGGCAATTGCGGCGGGCCGGATCGCAATGTCTCCCGCGGCCCTCGCCGCGATCCGGGCGGGCGATGCCCCCAAGGGTGATGTGCTGGCTGCGGCCCGCATCGCCGGGATCATGGCCGCCAAGAAAACCGCCGACCTGATCCCGCTGTGTCACCCCTTGGCGCTCGATGCGGTCACGGTCGATTTCACGTTCGAGGACGGCGCGCTGCGGGTCGCCGCCACCGCCTCGCTCACCGGCAAGACCGGTGTGGAAATGGAAGCCCTCACCGCTGCCTCGGTTGCGCTGCTCACGATCTATGACATGGCCAAGGCGCTCGACAAGGGCATGGTCATTTCCGATCTCAAGCTGATCGAAAAACGCGGCGGCAAGTCGGGCGATTGGAAGGCTTCGGCCTGATGGCGCCGCCGCTTCCGCTCGAGGAAGCCCAAGCGCGGCTGCTCGCGCTCGCCAGCCCGCTGCCGATCGAGCGGGTTCCGGTCGGTGAGGCTCTTGGGCGCTATCTCGCCGAACCCTTGATCGCCCGCCGCACCCAGCCCGCTGCCAATCTGTCGGCGATGGACGGCTATGCGGCGCGCGGTGCCGACCTTCCCGGACCATGGCACGTGATCGGCGAAAGCGCGGCCGGGCATCCCTTTGCCGGAACGGTTGGCGCAGGCGAGGCTGTGCGAATTTCAACCGGCGCGCATCTTCCCGCCGGGGCCGACATGGTGCTGCTGCAGGAAGATGCCCAGCGCGATGGTGACCAGTTGGCCCTCACCGGCACGCCCCCTGCCCCTCCGCACAAACATATCCGGCGCTGCGGCGGCGATTTCGCCGATGGCGCGCTGCTCCTGGCATCAGGCACCGCGCTCGGCCCGGCACAGCTCGCCCTGATAATCGGCGCAGGTCACAGCCATGTTGCCGTGCGCCGCCGCCCGCGCGTGGTCGTAATCGATAGCGGCGATGAACTTGCCGCCGATCCGGCGCTGTGCCCGCCGCACCAGATCCCCGCAAGCAACGGCGTCATGCTCGCCGCGCTGTGTGCCGCGCTGCCCTGCGATGTCGCGCGGATCGGGCCGGTAGCCGACACGCTCGATGCACTCGCCGCGGCCTTTGCCAGGGCGGCAGCGGCAGATGTGATCGTCACCAGCGGCGGGGTTTCGGTTGGCGATCATGATCTCATCCGGCCGGCGCTGGCCGAATGGGGCGCCAGCCTTGATTTCTGGAAGGTCGCGATCAAGCCCGGCAAGCCGCTGCTGATCGCACGGCGCGGCGCCCAGCTCGTGGTAGGGCTGCCCGGCAATCCGGTGTCGAGCCATGTCACGGCCTATCTGTTCCTGCTCCCGCTGCTGCGTCATCTGCTGGGGGCAACCGGCGCACTGCCCCGGTCTATCCCCGCCCGCCTTGCCGAGCCGCTTGGGCTCAGCGGAGCGCGGCGCGAATTCCTCCGCGCACGCTGGGATGGCGCCAATGTCACCGCCAGGCTCAACCAGGATAGCGGCGCGCTGGCAACGCTCGCAGCCAGCAATGCGCTGATCGATCGCCCGGCCCATGCCCCCGCGATAGAGGCCGGATCGACGGTTCCGGTCTATCTGCTCGATCACGGCGGAATGGCTTGACTCGATTCACTATGTTGCTTAATTGTTCCGCATTCGTTCACTGAACGGCGCTGGAACATTCTCGTTTCCGGCGCATCGTTCCCACGGAGGCCGCGCCCATGCTGACCCGCAAGCAGCACGAATTGATCCGCTTCATCCAGACCCGGCTCGAAGAATCGGGCGTGTCACCCTCGTTTGAGGAAATGAAGGAAGCGCTCGATCTCAAGTCGAAGTCGGGCGTGCACCGGCTGATCTCGGCGCTGGAAGAACGCGGCTTCATCCGCCGCCTGCCCAATCGCGCCCGCGCGCTTGAAGTGCTGCGTCAGCCCGACGATGTCGGGGGCAAGGCCCCGGTCCGCGCGGCGAACAGCAATACGGCGGCTGCCGTCGTGATCCGCCCGCCCGAGGCCAAGCCCGCCCCGGCGAATGACGTGATCGAAATTCCGCTCCACGGACGGATCGCCGCCGGTGTTCCGATCGAAGCGATGGAAACCTCGGCGATGCTGCCGGTGCCCGCCGCGCTGCTTGGCGCGGGGGAGCATTACGCACTCGAAGTGTCGGGCGATTCGATGGTCGAAGCCGGGATTTTCGATGGCGACTACGCGCTGATCCGCCGCACCGATGCGGCGCGCGATGGTGAAATCGTGGTCGCGCTGGTGCGTGGTGAGGAAGCTACGCTCAAGTATCTGCGCCGCGAAAACGGCAAGGTCCGGCTTGATCCCGCCAATGCGGCCTACGAACCGCAGATCTACAACCCGGGCGAAGTGATCGTTCAGGGCAAGCTGGCCGGGCTGCTGCGCCGCTACCACTAAGGGGCAACTGGCGGCGCCTTCTGGTTCCCGCCTGGCTGCCACCAGCCATGCGCGCCCTGCACGGCGGCTACGCTATCGACCTGCCGGTGCTCAAGATCGATTGCCACCCCGCCGCTTGCCGCAGGGCTGCGGCGGTCGATCTTCAGCCAGCGCGGGCGGCACCAGTATGGCAGCCCGCGATCGGCAATCACGATATCGGCAGAACGGCAAGCGGCGCTCAGCGCCGGGCGGGCTATCAGGTCGTGCCCGCGCGTGATCAGCAAGCGCCAGTCATGCCCACCGCGCGCCACCGGCAGAATGCACAGATCGGCATTGCAGCGCGCGCCGCGCCATTCCTCGACCATGCGCAGGCTGCCGTTCATGCCGGTCAGCTCAGTGAGGTTGTCGCGCACATAGTCGCTGCGGCTTTCGCGCAGCAGGTACAGATCGCCGCTCTCACCGACGATGCCGACATGGCGGCCATCGCCTGACACCAGCACGTCGGGCGGATGGGCCAGCGCGAGCAGCAACGTGCCGAGGCTTGCCGGAACCAGGCCGCACAGCCTCACTGTCCCGCTCCACAGCGCCAGCCACAGCCCGCCCCCAAGGAACAACGCAAAAGCGCCGCGCCCCATCGCTGGCAGCATGGTGACCGCGCCGGGCATCGCGGCGGTCCAGTGCGCCAGCGCCAGCAGCGCCTCGAGCGACTTGCCCGCCAGCCACCAAAACGGAGCCCCAGCCCCAACCATATCGGCCAGCAGCGCGAGCGCAATCAGCGGCATCGAGGCCAGCGTGGTCAGCGGGATCGCCAGCACATTGGCAAAAGCACCGTAGATCCCGGCGCGGTGGAAATGAAACAGCCCGATCGGCATCAGCGCGAGTTCGATCACGATCCCGGTCAGCAGCAGCGAGCCAAGATGGCGCAAGGCGCCCGCCCACCACGGCTCTTCGCGCGGGGCGAACCACGCCCGCGCCGGCGCGGCGCCATGCAGCGCGACAATCGCGATCACTGCGCCAAAACTCATCTGGAAGCTCGGCCCGATCAGCGCCTCGGGCCAGAACACCAGCACCAGCGCAGCCGCGACCGCAACCATCCGCAGCGACAATGGCTCGCGCCCGAGCACCAGTGCCAGCAAGACCAGCACCGCGCCGATACAGCTGCGGATCGTCGGCACTTCGGCGCCGGTCAGCACGGTGTAACCAATCCCCGCCAGCGCGCCCGATGCCGCCGCCAGGATCGGCAGGCGCAGCCGCAGCGCCAGCCACGGGAACAGCGCGAGCAGACGCAGGGTCAGGACATAGGCCGCCGCGATCACTGCGCTGACGTGCAGCCCGCTGATCGACAGCAGGTGGGTAAGCCCGGCATCGCGCATGGCCTCTTCATCGGCAGGAGCGATGGCGCCGCGATCCCCGCTGGCAAAGGCCGCCGCGATCGCACCGGGCGTACCGTCAAGATTGGCGCGGACATGGGCCGAAAGGCTACGCTGCAAGGGTGCGATCATGCCCCCGCCCTGCCCCGGGGCCAGAATGGTGAGCGGTTCAAGCGCGGTGCCAGTGGCAGCCAGCCCGGAGAACCAGGCGGCGCGGGCAAAGTCATAGACACCCGGCAGCATCGGCGGAGCTGGCGGCACGAGCCGGGCGCGCACCCGCACCATCGCGCCTTCGCTGGCACTGGGGCTATCACCCCCGCGCGGAACGTTGAGCCGCACGCGGATTGCCCGCGCCGTGCCGGGTTCGCGCATGGCCAGCAGCAGGCGCACGCGGTCTTCAGCGGGCCGCTCCTCGCGTGCCAGCACCCGGCCCTCGATCGTGGTCACCAGTAGGCGGGCGATGGGCGGCGTGCCGATCAGTGCCGACTTGCCCCAGGCCAGACCGCACCCGGCGGCGATCATCAGCGGCATCACGGCCAGCGATCGGCCAAGGTGCGGGTAATGGGCATTCAACCGGCCGGCCAAGGCTGCGATCAGGCTGAGCGCGATTCCCCCGGCGATCACCGCACCCCATGCCGCCGGCGTCGGCAAAACGAACCACGCCGCAATCCCGATCGCCAGCCCCACCACCAGCCACGGGGCGCGATCAAAGGCGGCGGCGCCAAGGAAATGCTCGACACGGCGAAGTCCGCTTGCCAAGTGAATGCGGTTGCGCCAATGGCCATGTTGCAGTGCAGCGCCTTGCGGCGCAGCGGCGGTTGTCGGCAGGTCTGGCGACGCGTTGCTGGCCATGGCGCTACAGGACAGGAAGGTACGATTGATGGCAAGCGATAGCGTAAACGAAGCGGCGACAACCGGTCGCGGCGTCGTAACGCGGTTCGCGCCGTCACCGACCGGCTATCTCCATATCGGCGGTGCGCGCACCGCGCTGTTCAACTGGCTGTTTGCGCGCCACCACGGCGGCAAATACCTGCTGCGGGTCGAGGACACCGACCGCGCCCGTTCGACCGAGCCGGCGATCGCCGCGATCTTTGACGGGCTCGAATGGCTGGGCCTGATGGGTGACGAGCCCGCGACCTTCCAGTTCGCGCGTTCCGATCGCCATGCGCAGGTCGCGCACAAGCTGCTCGATGGTGGCTACGCCTATCGCTGCTACCTCACCCAGGAAGAGCTGGCCGCACGCCGCGAGGCAGCCCAGGCCGAGCGCCGTCCGTTCCGCATCGTCAGCGAATGGCGTGATGCCGCGCCCGAAACCTGGCCGGCGGACAAGCCCTATGTGGTGCGGATCAAGGCGCCGCACGATGGCGAAACGACCATCGCTGACGAGGTTCAGGGCCCGATCACCGTTGCCAACAGCGAGCTGGACGATTTCATCCTGCTACGCTCGGATGGCACACCGACCTACATGCTCGCCGTGGTGGTCGACGATCACGACATGGGCGTGACCCACGTGATCCGCGGCGACGATCACATCAACAACGCCTTCCGCCAGCTGCTGATCATTCGCGCGATGCACGAAGTCGAAGGTGGCTGGCCCGATCCGGTCTATGGCCACGTGCCGCTGATCCATGGGTCTGACGGGGCCAAGCTGTCGAAGCGCCACGGCGCGCTGGGCGTCGATGCCTACCGCGATGACATGGGCATCCTCCCCGAAGCGCTGTTCAACTATCTGCTGCGTCTGGGCTGGGGCCACGGCGACGATGAAATCATCAGCCGCGAACAGGCAGTCGAATGGTTCGACATCGGCCATGTCGGCAAGGGCGCCTCGCGCTTTGACCTCGCCAAGCTCCTCAACCTCAATGGTCACTACCTGCGCGAGGCCGACGATGCCCGTCTCGCCGCGCTGGTAGCGCCCAAGCTGGCCGAAGGCGCCGACCTTGCCCTGCTTGAACAGGCGATGCCGGTGCTTAAAGTGCGCGCCAAGGATGTTAACGAGCTGGCCGCCAGCGCAGCCTTCCTGTTCGCCCAGCGGCCGCTGGCGATCGAGGAAAAGGCCGCCGCGCTGCTGACCGACGAGGCCCGCGCGCTGCTCGGCCAGATCAACCAGCGGCTCGAAACCGCCAGTGTCTGGGCTCTTGAGGCCCTGGAAGGCGAACTCAAGGCGATGGCCGGCGAGCTGTGCCTTGGACTTGGAAAGCTTGCGCAACCCCTTAGGGCCGCGCTAACGGGGCAGACTACCTCCCCGGGTATATTCGATGTTTTGGTTCTGCTCGGTCGGGACGAAAGCTTGGCGCGCATCGCCGCGCAGGCTTCCACTCCCACCCCCGCGCAGCAAGCTTGAGGAGTAAGACAGGTGGGCAACCAAGCTAAGTTGAACGCGGAAGGCAAGGATTTCGACCTTCCGATCCTTTCGGGCAGTGTCGGTCCGGATGTTGTCGACATCCGCAAGCTCTATGGCCAGTCGGGCCTGTTTACCTATGACCCGGGCTTTACCTCGACCGCCAGCTGCGAAAGTGCGCTGACCTACATCGATGGCGATGAAGGCGTGCTGCTTCACCGCGGCTACCCGATCGGCCAGCTGGCCGAAAATTCGAGCTTCATGGAAGTCAGCTACCTGCTGCTCAACGGCGAACTGCCGAGCGCGAGCGAGCTGGACACCTTCACCAACACCATCACCCGCCACACGATGGTGCATGAACAGCTGACCAGCTTCTACAGCGGGTTCCGCCGCGATGCCCACCCGATGGCCGTGATGTGCGGCGTGGTTGGCGCGCTTTCGGCGTTCTACCACGATTCCACCGACATCGCCGATCCGGTGCAGCGCAAGATCGCCAGCCACCGCCTGATCGCCAAGATGCCGACCATCGCCGCGATGGCCTACAAGTATTCGGTCGGTCAGCCGTTCGTCTATCCCGACAACAAGCTGAGCTACACCGGCAACTTCCTGCGCATGACCTTCGGTGTTCCGGCTGAAGAATATGAAGTGATCCCGGCGGTCGAAAAGGCGATGGACCGGATCTTCATCCTCCATGCCGACCACGAACAGAACGCCTCGACCTCGACCGTGCGTCTGGCCGGTTCGTCGGGCGCGAACCCGTTCGCCTGCATCGCGGCCGGCATTGCTTGCCTGTGGGGCCCGGCGCATGGCGGGGCCAACGAAGCCGCGCTCAACATGCTGCGCGAAATCGGCACCCCGGACAAGATTCCGCACTACATCGAACGCGCCAAGGACAAGAACGATCCGTTCCGCCTGATGGGCTTCGGTCACCGTGTCTACAAGAACTACGACCCGCGCGCGACTGTGATGCAGTCGACCGTGCGTGAAGTGTTCGATGCGCTCAAGGTTACCGACCCGCTGTTCGAAACCGCGCTGCGGCTTGAAGAAATCGCCCTGAACGATCCCTACTTCATCGAGAAGAAGCTGTTCCCGAACGTCGACTTCTATTCGGGCATCATCCTTTCGGCGATCGGCTTCCCGACCACGATGTTCACCGTGCTCTTCGCTCTCGCCCGCACCGTGGGCTGGGTGGCGCAGTGGAACGAAATGATCTCGGATCCCGGCCAGAAGATCGGTCGTCCGCGTCAGCTCTACACCGGCCCGACGCAGCGCGATTACGTGCCGCTCGGCAAGCGCTGAGCCCAGGCGAAAGTCAGAAAAATCCCCGGAAGGCCCAAGCTTTCCGGGGATTTTTCATGTCTGGACTATGTGGCCTGGTTAGCCGGCGGTGCTGGGTGCCGCCGCGAGCAGGTCTGCCGGGACATCAAGCACGAAGCGGGCGCCCTGCCCCGGCGCGCTTTCAACGCTGAGTCCGCCGCCCATCGCCCGCGCCAATCGGCGCGAGATGTAGAGGCCAAGGCCCGAGCCTTGCTCATCGCTGCGACCAAGCCGC
>CALKVF010000013.1 GCA_937996535.1 uncultured Novosphingobium sp.
CGCCCACGGCCTATGCCGTGGCCAAAGCCGGGGTGCTGCACCTGACCAAGTGCGCCGCAACCGACCTTGCCCAGCACGGCATCCGCGTCAACGCGGTCCAGCCGGGCTTCATCAACACCAACATCTTCACGGCCTCGATGGAAATGCCCGAGGACAAGGTCGATTTTGCCAAGGCGATGATCGCCCAGCTTTCGAGCCATGCCCAGCCGGTGGCGCGCGGCGGCCAGCCTGACGATATCGCCAATGCCGTGGCCTTCCTGTGCAGCGCCGAGGCCGGGTTCATGACCGGCACGTCGATGATCGTCGATGGCGGGATCACGGTTGGTCCGCGCCACGCCTGGGATCCCGAAGCGCCGGGGATGTTCGATACTCTACAGGCCATGGCGGAAGGGACGCTGCCGGGCGCGGCCCAGTGAGCGCCGCCGCCCCGCCCGCCGGCAAGCTGCCCACGCGGCTGGCCTTTTTCCACGGGCTGGGTTCGATTGCTTTCGGGATCAAGGACAACGGCTTTTCGACCTTCCTGCTGTTGTTCTATAATCAGGTGCTGGGGATGGACCCGCGCATGGTCAGCCTGGCGCTGATGGTTGCGCTGATGATCGACGGGCTGGCCGATCCGCTGATCGGCTACCTGTCGGACCGCACTTACACCCGCTGGGGCCGCCGTCTGCCGTGGCTTTATCTCGCCCCGATCCCGCTGGCGCTGGTCTGGACCACGCTGTGGGCGCAGCAATCCCAGCCGGGCTTCTGGGGGCTGGTCGGCATGGCGGTGGGCGTGCGGATGCTGCTGTCGTGCTGCGAGGTGCCCTCGGTCGCGCTGGTTCCCGAGCTTACCCGCGACTATGACGAGCGCACCACCTTGATGCGCTATCGCTTCCTGTTCGGCTGGGGCGGCGGACTGCTGGTGCTGTTCCTCGCCTATGACGTGTTCCTCAAGAACGGGCTGCTCGATGCCGAGGGCTATCACGCCTATGGCCAGTTCGGGGCTGTGGTCATGGCAGCCACGGTGCTGATCTCCGCGCTGGCGCAGCATCGCCGGGTGGCGGGCTATCCGCCGCGCCCGCAAAGCCCGTTCCGCCTGTCGGTCGCCTTTGCCGAGCTGAAGGAAAGCTTCTCGCACCGCGCGTTCCTGATTCTGGTCGCGGGCGGGGGGCTGGCCTATGTCAGCCAGGGCATCACCTTCTCGATCAGCAACTACCTTTACCTGTTCATCTGGCGCTTTGGCCCTGGGGAAATGGCGCTGATCCCGCTGGTGCTGTTTGCCAGCGTGGTGACCTGTTTCCTTGGCCTCGGGCCGCTGCACCGCCGCTGGGGCAAGCGCGACACGGCAGTGGTCACCGCCCTGCTCGGCGCCGCGCTCTGGGTGCTGCCGTTCTTCCTGCGGCTCGCCGGGTTCTGGCCCGAGGTGGCGACCCCGGCTTCGACCCGGCCGCTGCTGGTGCTGATGTATCTCTCCAACGTGTTCAGCGTGAGCGCGATGATCTCGGCCAGCTCGATGGTCGCCGACGTGGTCGAGGCTTCGGAGGAGCGCACCGGACGGCGCAGCGAGGGCGCGTTCTTTGCCGGCAACATGTTCATGCAGAAAAGCGCCAGCGGTCTCGGAATCTTCGTTACCGGTCAGTTGCTGGCCTTTGCCGGGCTGGCCGGAAAGGCCCGTCCCGGCGAAGTTGCCGATGGCGTGATTGACAGCCTGTCGCTGACCTATGCGCTGATCGTGGTGCTGTTTGCGCTGGGCATGGCGGCGGTGCTGCGGCGCTTCCCGATCACCCGCGCCGACCACGAGGCACGGCTGGCCGCGCTGGCGGCGGCGCGCACCAGCATCGATGGCGGCGGGATGCATCCGTGACCGCTTAACCGATCGATTAAAGACCTTGGCGCGGCCCCGTGGCCGTGGCAGTGAAGCACTCGAGACTCGACAGTATCAGGAAAGGAACAGGCAGCATGGATTTCGATCCCACCGACCGGCAGGTCTATTGGCGTGACCGCGTTCGTGACTTCATCGAAGACCACGTTCGTCCCCGCCAGGGCGATTACAAGAAGCAGGACGCCGAAGGCGAACGCTGGAAGGTGCTGCCGGTTGTCGAAGAGGAAAAGGCCCGCGCCAAGGCGGCCGGGATCTGGAACCTGTTCATGCCGCCGCGCAACGACGGCCACCACCACGTCGAAGAAAGCTTCCAGTTCGAAGGTCCGGGCCTGACCAACCTCGAATATGCGCTCTGCGCCGAAGAAATGGGCCGCGTCGGCTTTGCCTCGGAAGTGTTCAACTGCTCGGCCCCCGATACCGGCAACATGGAAGTGCTGCATCGCTACGGCACGCTGGAGCAGAAGGAACGCTGGCTGAAACCGCTGATGAACGGCGAAATCCGCTCTGCCTTCCTGATGACCGAACCGCAGGTCGCCTCCTCGGACGCCACCAACGTCGAATGTTCGATCCGCCGCGAAGGCGATGAATATGTGCTCAACGGCACCAAGTGGTGGTCGTCGGGCGCGGGCGATCCGCGCTGCAAGATCGCGATCGTCATGGGCAAGACCGACTTCGAGGCGAAGAAGCACCAGCAGCAGTCGATGGTGCTGATGGAACTCGATGCCCCGGGCGTCGAAATCGTCCGCCACCTGCCGGTGTTCGGCTATGACGATGCGCCGCACGGCCACATGGAAATCAAGCTCAACAACGTGCGCATCCCGGCCAGCAACATGCTGCTGGGCGAAGGCCGCGGGTTCGAGATCGCGCAGGGCCGCCTCGGGCCGGGCCGCATCCACCACTGCATGCGCACCATCGGCGTCGCCGAAGAGGCGCTGTCGAAGATGGTGCGGCGCCTGCAGTCGCGCGTGGCCTTCGGCAAGCCGCTGTCCTCGCACTCGGTGTGGGAACAGCGCATCGCCGAAGCCCGCATCGACATCGAATGCTCGCGCCTGCTGTGCCTCAAGGCTGCCGACATGATGGACAAGGTCGGTAACAAGGCTGCTCAGGGCGAAATCGCGATGATCAAGATCCAGGCCCCGCGCATGGCGCTCAAGATCATCGATGATGCAATCCAGGCCCACGGCGGCGGCGGCGTTTCGGAAGACTTTGGCCTGGCCAAGTCCTATGCCGGGATCCGCACCCTGCGCATCGCCGACGGCCCGGACGAAGTCCACGCCCGTTCGATCGCGCGGATGGAATTTGGCAAGCACGCGCCGCAGGGCGATGCCGGGCTCAGCTCGGGCGACCTGGGCGTTTCGCGCTGACCGCATGAATGACGAATACCGCTCCCGCCGCGTGGTGACCCACCGGCGGGAGGGGATGTGATGGAGAGAATGATGAAGGCAGCAATCCTTGAGCAATCCGGCAAGCCGCTGGTCATCGACCAGGTCAGCATTGCCAAGCCCGGCCCGCACGAAGTGCTGATCCGCACCGCGGCCTGCGGGCTGTGCCATTCGGACCTGCACTTCATCGAAGGCACCTATCCGCACGCTATGCCCTGCGTCCCCGGCCACGAAGCCGCCGGCATCGTCGAGGCGGTCGGCAGCGAGGTCCGCACGGTCAAGGTCGGCGATGCCGTGGTCACCTGCCTTTCGGCGTTCTGCGGACACTGCGAATTCTGCGTCACCGGGCGCATGTCGCTGTGCCTGGGCGGTGATACCCGCCGCAAGCCGGGCGAGCCCCCGCGCCTCACCCGCACCAGCGATGGCGCGGTGGTGAACCAGATGCTCAACCTCTCGGCCTTTGCTGAAATGATGCTGGTGCACGAACACGCCTGCGTTGCGATCAACCCCGAAATGCCGCTCGACCGGGCCGCCGTGATCGGCTGCGCGGTGACCACGGGCGCGGGCGCGGTGTTCAATGCGTGCGAGCTGACCCCCGGTGAAACCGTGGCCGTGGTCGGCTGCGGC
Organism: uncultured Novosphingobium sp.; assembly: GCA_937996535.1. Taxonomy (GTDB): domain Bacteria; phylum Pseudomonadota; class Alphaproteobacteria; order Sphingomonadales; family Sphingomonadaceae; genus Novosphingobium. The sequence goes on from CALKVF010000013.1 coordinate 3,871, forward strand.
GGGGTTGGTCTCGCCACGATTAACGCCGCCAAGATCGCCGGGGCGGGGCGCATCATCGCCGCCGACCCGATGCCCGAAAAGCGCGAACTCGCGATCAAGCTCGGCGCGACCGACGTGATCGATGCATCATCGCCCGATGCCGCCCAGCAGATCCTTGAACTGACCAAGGGCGGGGTCGATCATGCGATCGAGGCCGTGGGCCGTCCGGCCTCGGCACAGCTCGCGGTCAGCTCGCTGCGCCGCGGCGGCACCGCCACGATCCTCGGGATGCTGCCGCTCAACGAGAAGGTCGGGCTGGGCGCGATGGAACTACTTTCGGGCAAGAAGCTGCAAGGCTCGATCATGGGCGGCAACCGCTTCCCGGTCGATCTGCCGCGGCTGGTCGATTTCTACATGCGCGGGATGCTCGACCTCGACACCATCATCGCCGAGCGCATCCCGCTTGAGGCGATCAACGAAGGCTTCGACAAGATGAAGGCGGGGCATTCGGCCCGCTCGGTCATCGTGTTCGATCAGTGAGGACGCAATGAGCCAGGCACCTGCAATCAACGCCGAAGCGGATTTCGTGGGCACGGTCGAGCCGGAAGGCGCCGACCGGCTCGACACGGCCAAGCTGACCGAGTGGATGGAGGCCAATGTCGCGGGCTTCAAGGGTCCGCTCAAGCTGACCAAGTTCAAGGGCGGGCAATCGAACCCGACCTACAAGATCGAGGCGCCGAGCGGCAACTACGTGCTGCGGCGCAAGCCGTTCGGCCCGCTGCTGCCCTCGGCCCACGCGGTCGATCGCGAATACAAGGTCCAGGCCGCGCTCGCCAAGGCCGGCTGGACCGTGGCGCCGCAATACGGCCTGTGCACCGATGACAGCGTGGTCGGCAGCTGGTTCTACGTGATGGGCATGGTCGATGGCCGGACCATCTGGGACGGGGCGATGCCCAATGACGCGCCGGCCTACCGCCGTGCGACCTACGATGCGATGATCGACACGCTGGCCGGCCTGCACGCGGTTGATGTCGAGCAGGCGGGGCTGTCGGACTATGGCAAGCCGGGCAACTATTTCGGCCGTCAGGTCGAACGCTGGACCAAGCAATACAAGCTGGCGGAAACCGAGCACATGGAATCGATGGAGCGCCTGATCGCGTTCCTTGGTCAAACCCTGCCCGAACAGACCCGCACCAGCGTGGTCCACGGCGATTACCGGATCGATAACATGATCTGGTCACATGCCGAGCCCAAGGTGCTGGCCGTGCTCGACTGGGAACTGTCGACGCTGGGCGATCCGCTGGCCGACTTCACCTATGTCGCGATGGCCTGGGTGACCGAGAACGGCGGCCGTTCGGGCGTGATGGACCTTGATCGCAAGGCGCTGGGCATTCCCGAGCTGGATGAAGTGGTCGAACGCTATTGCGCCGCTACCGGCCGCACCAGCGTGCCCGACATGAACTGGTACTTCGCCTACAACTTCTTCCGCCTGGCCGGGATCATGCAGGGCATCAAGAAGCGGGTGATCGACGGCACAGCCAGTTCGGCCCATGCCAAGGCGATGTCAGAACGCGTCCAGCCGCTGGCGGACAAGGCGTGGGAATTCGCGGTCAAGGCCGGAGCCTGACCGCGTGATGGGCGGACCGGCGGGTCTAGAACCTGCCGGTCCAGCTCAGCGCCAGGCCCTGATCGTCAGGCATGGCGGCATAGTGGCCGGGATCCTTGCGATAGAACAGGCTCGCCATCGCCGCCCCGTTCCACAGCGGCGCACGCCAGATCAGCTCGGCATCGATCTCGCGGCCCTTGGGGGCAAGCGATAGCTGGCTTGCGGCAAAGCTTGGAAGCAGGGTGGCATAGGAATAGTCGACCGGCAGGTTGAGCATCAGCCCGCCGCTTTCCACCCGCAGCGGCTGCGCGACCCGCAGGCCAAGGCTGTCCCCCGGCACCAGCTGATCGTCGACCAGCGCATCAAGCGCCCAGGCCGATGTCACCAGCCGCGATCCGCCCAGCACCGAGCCCCCGGCATGGGCCCAGGTCACGCCGCTGCGCCAGGCTGCGCCGAGGTGCCAGCGCCCCGGCTGCCAAGCCGCGCTGGCATCGATCAGGACACTGTCCGCGCCGCCCGGGCCGAACCCTTGGTGCAGCCGCGCGCCCAGCACGGTGCGGTCCTCGCCCAGCCAGCTGAGCCCGGCGCTGGCGCTGAAATCCCCGCTGCTGCGATCGAGCGTCAGCCCCATGCGCCGGGCCGGGCTAGCCTGTTGGCGCTGCGCCAGGCTGGCGGCGAATTGCACCGGCGCGCCGCTCAATGCAGAGCCTGTTTCGGCCGAGAGGCTGATCCCCCAGGGACCAAGCTGGTGGCGGATCGCATAGCTGGTTTCGCCGCTCTGCCCGAAGCCCAGTTCATCGAGCGGCGCGCGGGCGATCAGGAAGGCGGGCTCGGGGCGGCCCTGCAACTGAGCGACCAGACCATCGGCGCCCTGAGCAAAGCCGAAGGCCAGCGTCGATCCCGGCGCGATCCGGGCGGTGATCCGGCCCGCCAGCACGCGGGCAGCCTCAGCATCGCTACGCGACAGGCGCAGGGCTCCGGTCCACGGCAAGCGCTGGGTCTGGCCGCGCGCATCGACGGTAAAGGCCAGCGACAGCGCATCGCTCCCCAGCGCGACATGGCGGGTCTGCGCGGCCAGCGCCGGGCCGAGTCGCGCGGTATCGCGCGCCGCACGGAAGCCCGCGCCCAGCTCCACCTTGTAGGCGCGCTGGTAGCCATCGAGCATGATCGCGCTGAGCCCGCTGGCCGCCCCGGTCACGGCATCGCCCATCGGGGCTGAACTGACCAGCGTGGTATCGCCGAGCGGGATCGCCACGGTGCTGCCCGCAAGGCTGGTGGTGCCCTGCGGGGCAAAGGCGGCGGCAATGTCGAGCACGCCGCGGCCATAGATCGCATCGGTTCCCGCCGCGCCCGCATCTCGGGCCGAGCGCAGCAGCAGGTCGACCACCTGCGCGCCGGTCAGCGTGGGGAAGGCCTGACGCAGCAACGCAGCGGCCCCGGCGATCTGCGGCGCGGAAAAGCTGGTGCCCGAAAACAGGTAGATCGAGCGCGAGCCATCGGCATTGGTCGTGGTCTTGAGAACGCCGTTTTCATAGACGCAGCAGACCCGTTCGCCGCGCGCGGTCAGATACCACTGCTGGCCAGTGCCCGCCTCGTTGCTGAAGCTGGAGATCGTGTCGGTGGCATCGACCGAGCCGGCGATGATCACCGCCCCGTTGCCGACTGCCTGCAGTCCGGCGGCGAAGGGATCGGGATTGGCGGGATCCTTGGCGGGGTCGGTCGATGCGCCGTCATTACCCGCTGAAATCACCACCACCGCGCCCGCCGCCGTGGCATCGGCAACGGCGCTGCGCAGCACCGAATTGGGCGCCGAACCGCCGAGCGACAGGTTGATCACCTTGGCCCCGGCGGCCATCGCGGCGTTGACCCCGGCGGCGATGTTGTTGTCGCCGAATGAACACCCGCTGTCGGGCACGTTGGCGTCATAGGTCGCGCAGGTGCCCGGCGTGTCGGCCCGGAACATCGCGATTGTGGCCGACCAGGCGATGCCGAGAATGCCGGTGTTGTCGCGCGCGGCGGCGGCGACCATCGCCACGTTGGTCCCGTGATCATCGTCGGCATTGGTCAGCGTGCGGCTGCCCGCGACATCCTGGGATGCGGCATCGATGCGCCCGGCAAATTCGGGACTGGTGGTGTCGATCCCCGAATCCACGATCCCGATCTTCACGCCGGTGCCGGTATAGCCCGCTGCCCAGGCGGTGACCGCATTGTGCTGCGCGGGGCCGTTCGAGCGGTTGTATTCGGTGGTGATGAAGCGGCTGGTCGGCGTGGCCGTGGCCGTGGGGGTCGGGGTCGGCGTTGGCGTCGGAGTAGGCGTTGGGGTCGGCGTGGGTGTCGGGGTCGGCGTCGGCGTGGGCACGGGCACGGGGGTCGAGCCGACCGAGCCGCCACCGCCGCCGCAACCTGCGACCAGTCCCAGCGAGACCAGCGCCGCGATCAGCGGCAGGCGAGCGGTTGGTGCGTGTTTGTGCCTGCCCATCACTGGCGATCCCTGGCTTATTGGTGCGACCCATCGCCGGCTGCCCACGTTGCGACAGTCCAGCGCGGCGAGCCATGCCACGAAACGGCGTGGGCGGGAATTTCTTTCCGGTCCATTCCGCCGCAAATGCTTGCCCCGCGCGGCCCCAGGCGATAGGCGCAGGGGTGAATTCTATGCCCGGAGACGCCGAATGACTGCCCAACTTGCCGCCGCGATCGAAGCCGCCTGGGACGCCCGCGACACGGTGACCTCCGCCAGCACCGACGTGCGCGAAGTGGTCGAAGCCGCGCTGGCGCAGCTCGATTCCGGCGCGGCGCGCGTGGCCGAACCCGATGGCAAGGGCGGCTGGCAGGTCAACCAGTGGCTCAAGAAGGCGGTGCTGCTGTCGTTCCGTCTCAACGACAATGTGGTGGTGCCGAATGGCGCGGCCGGCGCGCCCGCGTTCGACAAGGTGCCCAGCAAGTTCGACGGCTGGGATGATGCGCGGTTCCGCGCAGGCGGCTTTCGCGTGGTTCCGGGCGCCGTTGCCCGCCGTGGCGCATTCATTGGCAAAGGCGTGATCCTGATGCCGAGCTTCGTCAATATCGGTGCCTATGTCGGTGAAGGTACGATGGTCGATACCTGGGCCACGGTCGGTTCCTGCGCCCAGATCGGCAGCCATGTCCACCTGTCGGGCGGCGTCGGGATCGGCGGCGTGCTCGAACCGCTGCAGGCCGGGCCGGTGGTGATCGAGGACAATTGCTTCATCGGCGCGCGCAGCGAAGTGGTTGAAGGCGTGCGGGTCTGCGAAGGCGCGGTGCTGTCGATGGGGGTCTATCTCGGGGCCTCGACCAAGATCGTCGACCGGGCGACCGGCGAGGTCCACATCGGCGTGGTTCCGCCCTATTCGGTGGTGGTCCCGGGCTCGATGCCGGGCAAGCCGCTGCCCGATGGCACGCCGGGTCCGTCGCTGTACTGCGCGGTGATCGTCAAGACGGTCGACGCCCAGACCCGCGCCAAGACCGCGATCAACGACCTCCTGCGCGACTGAGATCGCGCTGGTGGGCTCGAACCTGCTGCTTCAGTTCGCCATTTCGAGCGCGATGGTGGTGGCCTGCGTGGTGATCCACGGGTTCGGGCTGTTCGGGCTCAACCGCGCGCTGCAGACCGAACTGGCGATCGAGCGGCTCAAGCACATCAATCCGCTGTCGCCGCGCGGGGTGGTGTTCACGCTGGTCATCGTGATTGCGATGCTGGCGCTGCACGGGGCCGAAATCTGGCTGTTCGCGCTGACCTATCTGGGGCTGGGCGCGATCCCCGATCTTGAATCCGCGCTCTATTTCTCGACCATCAGCTATTCGACCGTGGGGTATAATGACACCCACGTGATGGCCGAGTGGCGGCTGCTGGGCGCGTTCGAGAGCATCCTGGGGATGCTCCAGCTCGGCTGGTCGACCGCGTTCTTCTTCCGCATGCTCGACCGTATCGCGGCGCACTAAGCGCGCTGCCGGTCAGAAGCTGACCGGGCTTTCCTGCGGCGGATCGCTGCGATGCGCGGCGGCATAGGCTTCGCCCGCGCGCAGCACACGCAGGATGTTGCCGCTGGCAAGCTTTTCCAGGTCCTGCTGGGAATAGCCGCGCCGCGCCAGTTCGGTGAACAGCGCGGGATAGCCCGCTACGTCGCTCATCCCCTCGACCGTGGTTTCGATCCCGTCGAAATCGCCGCCGATCCCGACATGGTCGATCCCCGCCAGCTTGACCACGTGGTCGATATGATCGGCAACATCGCCCACGCGGGTGCGGGGCATGGGGTTGGCCTTGTCCCAATCGGCAAGCGCACCCTTGGCTGCCGCCGGGCTGCCGGGGCTCAGCGATTTGAGCCGCGCTTCCTCTGCATTGCGGGCCGCGTTCCACTGCCGCACGCATTCGTTGACGTAGGCAGGATAGGCATCGACCATCACCAGCCCGCCGTTGCCTGCCAGCCGCGCCAGCACGGCATCGGGCACGTTGCGGGGCGAACCATTGATCGCCAGCGCACCCGAATGGCTGAAGATCACCGGCGCGCCCGCCACGTCCAGCGCATCGTTCATCGTTGCCGCGCTGGTGTGCGACAGGTCGACCAGCATACCCAAGCGCTGCATTTCCTTGACCACCTGCACCCCGAACGGGGTCAGCCCATCGTGCGCCGGGGCGTCGGTTGCGGCATCGGCCCAGCTGATGGTTTTGAAATGGGTCAGGGTCATGTAGCGCGCGCCCAGCTCGAACATCTGGCGCAGCACGCCCAGCGAGCCGCCGATCGAATGGCCGCCTTCCATCCCCATGAACGAGGCGATCCGCCCGGCCTTCATCGCCTGGGCGGCGCAGGCGGCGGTGGTGCACAGCTGCATGTCGGCGGGATAGCGGGCGACCAGCCGCTTGGTCACGTCGATCTGTTCGAGGGTTGCCTGCACCGCCTGCGGCTCGGGCAGGTTGGCCGAGACATAGACCGACCAGAACTGCGCGCCGACATGGCCCTGGCGCAGCCGCTTGAGATCGGTCTGCATCGCCGCCACGCCCTTGGCCGGATCGGCGGTTGTGGCGGTGTCGGTGAAATCAAACCCGGCGAGCACGTTGCCGCGCCGGTCGCGCAGCTGTTCGGGTACGTCGTTGTGCCCGTCGAACACCGGGGCAGCTGCCAGCGCGGCGGCGGCGACCTGCTCGGGCGTGCGCGGCGCGGCGGCCAGCGCGGGCACGCTCAGCGCCAGGGCAAGGGCGGGAATGATCGGCAGGGCAGAGCGCATCGGGCATGGTCCTTCGCGGGGGGATCGGCCCAGCCTAGCGGCCGGGCCGGAGCGCGAACAGACGAAAAGCGCCGGCGCCCGCGATCAGCCTTCGGCTTCGCGCTCGAACGCGGCCTCGCCGCCGAGCCGGGCTGCGAACCGACCGAGCATGGCCAGCACCACTACCGCAATCACCGTGGCGATGATCGCATAGGAATAGAGCCCGGCGAGATCCTCACCCAGCCCGAGCTTGGCCAGCGTGGCCTTGATCGCCTCGTTCCAGGCCAGCGCCGCAACCAGGCCAAGCGAGGCCGAGGCGAGCGAGATCATGGTCTGCACCATGGCGCGGGGGTTGGTCATCGGGAGCGATCCTTTCTGTTGTTAAAACCGTATCTTGGCCTTTCTAATGGGCCTGCCGCCGCGCGCAAGGCATGAGCCTATTCGATATGGGACAGCAGGCTGCGGGCATTGCTGGCGAGCGCGGGGGAATCCATTGCCGCCGCGCGCTGGGCCAGATCGGCCGCAGCCGCGCAGAAGCGTTCGGGCGAACGCTGGTTGGAAAAGCGGTTGTAGAGCCGGGTCTGGTGCGCATCGAAGCTGCTGCCATAGCGGCGCTGTTCGGCGGCATAGGCGCTGGCGAGCAGCGCGCGGTGATGGCCCAGCATCCGCGCATAGGCCGGGGCCACATTGGTCCGGCTGCGGCCCCGGCAGGTCAGCGCGGCAACGTTGAGCCCGGCGCGCAGATGCCACAGGCTTTCGGTGGCATCGCTGCTGGCGGGCGGGGTGCTGGCAGCCCGGAGCGGCGGGGCCGCAGCCGGCGGGGCTGCCCTTTGCCCGCAGGCGCCAAGCAGAGTGGCAAGGGTAATGGCAAGCGTGATGGTTGCGGCATGGTGGCGCATTGGCGAGATCCTCCCGCCCCCGGCTTGCGGGTGAGGACAGCGCCCCGCAAGGTGGGGCGGGCCGCGATGCGCCGGTGCGCCCGGCGGCTGCGGCAAACCGGCGGGCTGGTCAAGCGCGCCGCCAGGTGCCATGGCGGGCCCAGCGAAAGGATCACGACAATGGCCGGCGACGACGAAGACTATGTGTATGACGAAGACAGCGGCGAATGGCTGCCGGCTGCGGAACTGGCGGCCAAGCGCGCGGCGGAAAGCGCGATCGAGGTCCGCGATGCGGTTGGCAACCTGCTCGCCGATGGCGATGCGGTGACCCTGATCAAGGATCTGACCGTCAAGGGTGCGGGCCAGACGCTCAAGCAGGGCACGGTGATCCCCTCAATCCGCCTGACCGGCGACGCTCAGGAAATCGACTGCAAGTATCCGGGCATCAAGGGCCTGGTGCTGCGCGCGGAATTCGTCCGCAAGCGTTGAGGGCTGGCTGGTGCCGCGCATCGCCACGCTGACGCTCAACCCCGCGATCGATGCCGCCTGCGCGGCTGACGCGGTGTTCCCCACCCGCAAGGTCCGAACCTCGGGCGAACGCTATGACCCAGGCGGTGGCGGGATCAATGTGGCGCGGGTGCTGGCGCGGCTGGGCGATCCGGTGGCGGCGGTCTATCTTGCGGGCGGGGTGACCGGCGGCCTGCTCGACGAGTTGCTCGATGGCAGCGGGATCGAGCGGCAGCGCATCGCGATCCACGATCACACCCGGATGAGCTTCACGGTTTTCGAGCGGACCTCGGGGCAGGAATACCGCTTCGTGCCCGAAGGTCCGCTGGTCAGCGATAGCGAATGGCAGGCCGCGCTCGATCACTGTGCTGCGCTGGACTGCGATTGGCTGGTCGCTTCGGGATCGCTGCCGCGCGGGGTTCCGGCGGATTTCTTTGCCCGGTTGGCGGCGGTGCTATTGCCGCGCGGCGTGCGGCTGGTGGTCGATACGTCGGGTGCGGCGCTGGCTGCGGCGCTTGAGGCTGGCGCCCTCGCGCTGATCAAGCCGAGCCAGGGCGAGTTCGAGGCGCTGTGCGGGCGCAAGTTTGCCTCGCCCGAGGCCATTGGTGAGGAAGCCCTGGCGCTGGTTCAGCGCGGCCAGGCGGCGCTGGTTGCGGTGACGCTGGGGCACGCGGGCGCGGTGCTGGCCCATGCTGGCGGGGTGGTGATCCGCCCGGGCGTGAAGGTCGAAGTCAAAAGCGCGACCGGCGCGGGCGACAGTTTCGTGGCGGGAATGGTCCATGCGCTGGCGGGCGGCGCCGATCCGGTCGGCGCGCTCGACTGGGGCATGGCTGCGGGCACGGCCGCCGTGCTCAATCCGGGAACGGGGCTTGCCCATGTTCCCGATATCGAGCGGATGCTGGCGCGGCTGGGGTGATCAGGCCGGGCGCAGCGGATTGGCGGCTGCCGCCCCGGCCACGGTGTTCCAGCGCTCGACCCGCCAGGCGGTGACCAGCCCTTCAGCCACATAGGGGTCGGCCTTGGCAAATGCCTCGGCCGCTGCCGGATCATCGCCCGCGAATACCAGCAAGGCCTGCCCGGCGCGCTCCAGCGCCCCGCCCAGCAGCAGATCCCCGCGATCGGCGGCGGCCCAGGCCAGCGCAAGATGCGCATCGCGCAGGGCCGCGCGCCGTTCGAGGTAATCGGGCGCGAGGTCGTAGGTCAGCAGGAAATGGGCCATGCCCCTATTCCGCCGGCAGGTAGACTTCGCCGCCCTTGTCCTTGAACACCTTGCTCATCTCTTCCATGCCCTTTTCGGCATCTTCGGAGGCGATGAAGCTGGTCGAGGGCTGGTTCTGCTTGGCCGCGAAATCGCGCACTTCCTGGCTGATTTTCATCGAGCAGAACTTGGGCCCGCACATCGAGCAGAAGTGCGCGGTCTTGGCGCCTTCGGCGGGCAGGGTCTGATCGTGATACTGCTCGGCGGTGTCGGGATCGAGGCTGAGGTTGAACTGGTCGCGCCAGCGGAATTCGAACCGCGCCTTCGACAGCGCATCG
>CALKVF010000014.1 GCA_937996535.1 uncultured Novosphingobium sp.
CCGAGGGCAAGGTGCTGGAAGATCCGTGGGAAGAAACCCCGGACTATGTCTATTCTCGCACCGACAACCCGGAAGATGCCCCCGACCAGCCCGAATACATCACCATCGACTTTGAAAAGGGCGATGGTGTGGCGCTGAACGGCGTGGCGATGAGCCCGGCGACCCTGCTGACCGAACTCAACACGCTCGGCAAGAAGCACGGCATCGGCCGCCTCGACCTGGTCGAAAACCGCTTCGTCGGCATGAAGAGCCGCGGGATGTATGAAACCCCCGGCGGCGAAATCTATGCCCGCGCGCACCGCGGCATCGAACAGATCACGCTCGATCGCGGCGCAGCTCACCTCAAGGACGAGCTGATGCCCAAGTATGCCGAGCTGATCTACAACGGCTTCTGGTTCGCGCCCGAGCGCGAAATGCTCCAGGCCGCGATCGATCTCAGCCAGGAAAAGGTCAGCGGCACCGTCCGGCTCAAGCTCTACAAGGGCAATGCCAGCGTGGTGGGCCGCAAGTCGCCCAACTCGCTCTACTCGGAACGCCACGTGACGTTTGAGGACGATGCAGGTGCTTACGACCAGAAGGACGCGGCAGGCTTCATCAAGCTCAACGCACTCCGGCTCCGCCTGCTGGCGCAGCGCGACCGCTAAGGGGCCTTTTCGCCCCGGCCGGCAGGCCCGAAAAACTCTATCCACCGCAGCTGCGGGTTTATCCACCGCCCAATCGGGAGCCTGTGGATAAACCCGTAATTTTGTGCTTGCACGACTCAGGATCGAGGCGCAGCATCAAGTCATCGAGAAGGAAGTAATTAACTTGAAGTTTCACGGAGAAATCCATGAAACAGAAAGAAAAATTGCAACCATCAAGATCTGGCAGCGATGCCCGCAGCAGCGTCGGAAAACACGCCTCAGGAAGTCTTCGGACGGAATTTGGCGAACCGCAGATGCAGTGAGTGGCGCGCGGTCAGGAGGCCGGTTCGACGGCGGCCAGGACAGACGAAGGGAAAGCAGCGTTTCGGCGCAGCGGAACGAAAGTCTGGCTTGGCAAAGCATCGAAACGGTCACGGAACCGCCGGGCGACGGGGAAGGCTTTCGGGCCTGAACCACCGCCCGACGGGACCCGAAGCCAAGGCAAGGTCCGCCATGATGAGCGCCGGCTTCTTTCGAAGCCACCGTTTCACGAAGCGGCAGCAGGAATGGGAAAGGTGGCTCGTCAGCGTGCTGGCGGCAAGGCGCCGGAACCGGACCGGCCCGATGCGACGAGCATCACGATGCAGGACACCCCGGTGCTTTGCACTCGCGGTGCTCTTACACGCATCACCGCGGCCACGCTGCCCGAATGAAGGGTAACCGCACTCGCCCATATCGCGGCGAAACAATGTCAGAGGCTCGCGTGGGGCTGGCAGCGATGCCGGCCCCATTTGCTTTTGCCGGGCCCATTTGCTTTTGCTGAGCTGGGGCGGCAAGAGAGCCGCCATGTCGCGCCTGATCCTGTTCAACAAGCCCTATGGCGTCCTGTGCCAGTTCACCGACAGCGGCAGCGCCGAACCGCGCCCGACGCTGGCCGATCACATCGCCCTGCCCGGGGTCTATCCGGCCGGGCGGCTCGATACCGACAGCGAAGGGCTGTTGCTGCTGACCGACGATGGCCGGCTTCAGGCCCGGATCGCCGATCCCCGCTTCAAGGTGCCCAAGACCTATCTCGCGCAGGTGGAAGGGATACCCGATGCCGCTGCGCTTGAAACCTTGCGACGCGGCGTGACGCTAAAGGACGGGCGAACCCGCCCGGCCGAGGCCGACCTGATCGACCCGCCCGAGCTGTGGCCCCGGACGCCCCCGATCCGCGTGCGCCAGAGCGTGCCCGACAGCTGGCTCCGCCTGACGATCCGCGAAGGGCGCAATCGCCAGGTCCGCCGGATGACCGCAGCGGTTGGCCACCCTACCCTGCGGCTGGTCCGCTGGCGGATCGGTGACTGGACGCTGGAGGGCCTGCAGCCCGGCGAATGGCGCGAAGTACCGGCCCGGCTCTAGCCTTCGAGGACGAACAGGCTGGCGAGTTCGACGTGGGTCGACCACCGGAACTGCCCCACCGGGCGCAGATCGGCCAGTCGGTAGCCCGCTTCGATCAGCAGCGCGGCATCGCGCGCCCAGCTTGACGGGTTGCAGCTGATATAGACCACCCGCGCCACGGTGCTGCCGGCGATCCGCTCAACCTGCTCACGCGCACCGGCGCGCGGCGGATCGAGCACCACAGCGGAAAAACGGTTCAGTTCCTCGGCCAACAGCGGATTGCGGAACAGGTCGCGGTGCAGCGCATGGACCGGCACCTGCGCCCGGGCCGCCGCCGCCTTGCAGGCAAGCGAGGCATCGCGCGCGGCTTCAACCGCCAGCACCTTGGTTTCCGGCCCCGCGAGCGCGAAGGCGAAGGTGCCGAGGCCGGAAAACAGGTCGGCCACGGTGGCGCAGCTCACCAGCCATTCCCTGGCTGCCCCGGTCAGCACCTCTTCGCCGTCGCGGGTCGCCTGAAGGAACGAGCCCGGCGGAAACGGCACGGCCACCCCGGCCAGCGTAATGGTGACCGGTTCAGGCTCCCACACGGTTTCCGGACCATAGCCCTGATCGAGCGTGAAGCGCGCCAGCCCGTGATCACGCGCAAAATCGAGCATCGCCTCGGTCGCGGCCAGCCCTTCGACCGTCAGCCCCTTGATCCCGAGATCAAGCCCCTGATCGGCAAGGGTCAGTTCGACATCGGCCGCCAGCTTGGCGTGGGCGTGCTTGCCCTTGGCCGCGCCCCGGCCCGCCGCCTTGCCGCCGCTCTTGGGGGCGGCCTGCCCCAGCTTGATCAGCAGCTTGCGGACATGGGGCAGCACGGCGACGATTTCGGGCACCAGCACGGCGCATTCGGACAGTTCGACCAGCCGGTGCGACTTTGCCTCGCGGTAGCCGATCACCACCCGCCCCTGCGAGCTTTCGGCGCGCAGCGAGGCCCGGCGGCGGCTGGCCGGCGGCGACAGGTGCGGCGGCGCGATATGCTCTGCGCCCAGCTCCTGCGCGGTCGAGGCATTGGCAACCCGCGCCTCGACGAAATTGGCGAGGCTTTCTTCGTCCAGCTGCTGCAACTGGCAGCCGCCGCACTGGCCGAAATGACGGCACGGCGGCGTTACATGGTGCGGGCCGGGTTCGATCCGCCCGTCTTCGTGGAGCAGGTCGCCGGGCGCCACGCCCCAGGCATAGCGTCCCGATGCGGTAAGGCCGTCGCCCTTGGCGGCGATGCGGATGATTTCTTCAGGCTGGCTCACAGGCAGGCGGAGTAAGCGCTGCGGACCGCTGCGGCAAGCTGCCCAGCGGTGAAAGCGGGGGGACAAAGCCGCGCCGCCTCGCCGTGGAGCCACACGCCCTCGCACGCAGCTGCAAAGGGATCGGCCCCGGCGGCGAGCCGGCTGGCGATAGCCCCGGCGAGCACATCGCCCGTGCCCGCGGTTGACAACCAGCTCGATGCGCGCGGGGCAAGCGCGGTGCGGCCATCGGGCGCGGCGATCACGGTATCGGGCCCCTTGGCGACGATCACCATGCCGCTAGCCTGCGCCAGCGCGCGAGCGCGTTCGACCTTGCTGCCACTGCCGAGGCAATCGAAAGCGCGTTCCAATGCGATCAGTTCGCCCTCGTGCGGGGTGGCGATCAGCGATGCAGCGCGCTCGGTCAGGTGGCGCGCGCCGAGCAGGACCAGCGCATCGGCATCGATCACCGCCGGGATCGGCTCTGACAGGGCGATGGCCAGCCGCTCGCGCGCCGCGCCGTCGCGCCCCAGCCCCGGGCCGACCAGCAGCGCGCCGTAGCGGGTATCGGTGAGCGCCTCGGCCAGCGGGGTGCGGTCGATCACCAGATCGGCAGGCGCAGCGCCGCTGTCCGCCAGCAGTTTGACGTAGCCCGCCCCCGCCCCTTGCGCGGCCAGCGCGGAAAGCAGCGCCGCCCCCGGCATGGCCCCGCCGACCACGCCTAGCAGCCCGCGGGTATATTTGTGGGCATCGGCTGCCGGCGCGCAAAGCTGCGGCCGGGCAATCGCCTCAGCCGCGCCGGCAACAGGCCCCACGCTAATCGGCACCAGCCGCAGCGCGCCCATCAGCGCGCTCGCGGGCATCAGGTAATGCGCGAATTTCCATGCCCCCAGGGCCACCGTAAGGTCATAGCTGGGCAGATCATCGTTGAGCGGCAGCCCACGATCGGCATCGACCCCGCTCGGCAGGTCAACCGCCACACTGTGCGCATGGCTCGCCGCGAGCCGCTGCAGCAGGGCAAGGTGATCCGCCGCCAGCGGCCGCACCAGTCCTGATCCGAACAGACAGTCGACAAAGACCTCGCCGTGGCATTCCGCCTCTGGCCCCAGCGCTGCGCCCCCGAACAGGCCGCGTGCAGTGCGGGCGGCGGCGGTCTTGGGCTCGGCGGCGGCGATGACCTGCACTGCCCCGCCACGCTCACGGATTGCCTCGGCGATCACATAGCCGTCGCCGCCATTGTTGCCGGGACCGCACAGCACGGTCACCGCGCGGCCGCCGGCCATGCGCCAGACATAGTCTGCCGCGCCGCGCCCGGCGATCTGCATAAGGGCATCGACGCTGGTGCTCGCCGCGATCAGCGCGTCCTCGGCGCCGCGCATCTGCGCGGCGGTCAGGATCTGGTCATTTGCCCGGGGCATGAAGCGGGATCACATAGCGGGCATCACCAAGGATCACTTCGTAGCGATCCTGCTTGAGCGCCGATTGCGACAGGTCGGCCCCATCGGCGGCCAGCAGGCTCTGCTCGTCCTTGCTCGCTTCCAGCCGGTGGAACGCGCCATCGGGGTGACGGACGACGAAAACCGCCGTGCCGCCGCTGTCCACGCGGTCCAGCACGCAATCCTGGGTGAAGTCCTTGGCCCCGCCCAGCGCGCACCAGATACGCTCCTGCGCCGCCTCTGGCTGAGCCGCGCCGCCGCCCGAACATGCGGTCAGCATGGCAAGCCCGAGAAGCGCCGCGCTGCGCATTACCGCTTGGTCAGCTGCGTGATGTCGCGCACCGCGCCCTTGGCGGCGCTGGTGGTCATCGCGGCATAGGCCTGCAGTGCGACCGAAACCTGGCGCTTGCGCGGGCTTTCGGGCTGCCAGCCCTTGGCATCGCGCTCTGCCCGGCGGCGTTCCAGTTCTGCATCCGATACCGCGAGGTTGATCGTGCGGTTCGGGATGTCGATTTCGATCACATCGCCATTTTCCACCAGCCCGATCGCCCCGCCTTCGGCCGCTTCGGGCGAGGCATGGCCGATCGACAGGCCCGAGGTGCCGCCCGAGAAGCGCCCGTCGGTGAGCAGCGCGCAGTCCTTGCCCAGCCCCTTCGACTTCAGATAGCTGGTGGGATAGAGCATTTCCTGCATCCCCGGCCCGCCCTTCGGCCCTTCGTAGCGGATCACGACCACGTCGCCCGCCACGACCTGTCCGGTCAGGATCGCGGTTACCGCGGCGTCCTGGCTTTCATAGACCTTCACCGGGCCGGTGAACTTCAAAATCTTTTCGTCAACGCCCGCCGTCTTCACGATGCAGCCGTCGAGCGCGATGTTGCCGAACAGCACGGCAAGGCCGCCGTCCTTCGAAAAGGCGTGTTCGGCGCTGCGGATCACGCCGGTTTCGCGGTCCATGTCGAGGTCGGCCCAGCGGCGCGACTGGCTGAACGCGGTCTGGGTCGGCACGCCGCCCGGCGCGGCCTTGAAGAATTCCTGCACGGCGGGATCGTTGGTGCGCTTGATGTCCCAGCGGTTGAGCGCATCGGCCATCGTCGGAGCATGAACGGTCGGGAGGTCAGTGTGGAGCAGCCCGGCGCGGTCGAGTTCGCCCAGAATCGCGGGGATCCCGCCCGCGCGGTGGACGTCTTCCATGTGCACGTCGCTCTTGGCCGGGGCGACCTTCGAGAGGCACGGCACCTTGCGGCTGAGGCGGTCGATGTCGGCCATGGTGAAGTCCACCCCGGCTTCCTGCGCGGCGGCCAGCAGATGCAGCACGGTGTTGGTCGACCCGCCCATCGCGATGTCGAGGCTCATGGCGTTTTCAAACGCCTTGAAGCTGGCGATCGAGCGCGGCAGCACGCTGGCATCGTCCTGCTCGTAATAGCGCTTGCACAGGTCAACCGCGAGGCGGCCCGCCTGCAGGAACAGCTCCTTGCGGTCGGAATGGGTCGCAAGCTGCGAGCCATTGCCCGGCAGCGACAGGCCCAGTGCCTCGGTCAGGCAGTTCATCGAATTGGCGGTGAACATCCCCGAACACGAGCCGCAGGTCGGGCACGCGGCGCGTTCGATCTTGGCGACATCCTCGTCGCTGACCTTGTCGTCCCCGGCGGCAATCATCGCGTCGATCAGGTCGAGCGCGACTTCCTTGCCATCGAGCACCACCTTGCCCGCTTCCATCGGCCCGCCCGAAACGAACACCACCGGGATATTGATCCGCATCGCGGCCATCAACATGCCGGGCGTGATCTTGTCGCAGTTCGAGATGCAGACCATCGCATCGGCGCAGTGCGCGTTGACCATGTATTCCACGCTGTCGGCGATCAGGTCGCGGCTGGGCAGCGAATAGAGCATCCCGTCGTGGCCCATGGCGATGCCATCATCAACGGCGATGGTGTTGAATTCCTTGGCAACCCCGCCGGCGGCCTCGATCTCGCGCGCGACCAGCTGCCCGAGATCCTTGAGGTGGACGTGGCCCGGCACGAACTGGGTAAAGCTGTTGACCACCGCGATGATCGGCTTGCCGAAGTCGCTGTCCTTCATCCCCGTCGCGCGCCACAGGCCGCGTGCACCGGCCATGTTGCGGCCGTGGGTCGAAGTGCGGGAACGGTAAGCGGGCATCGCAGGAATCTTTCGTGTAAGCGGCGTTTGCAGGCGCCCTACACCCCTATTCGCCCGCCTTCAACGCCACTTCGTTGCAGATGCGTCCCAGCCGTTCGGCCCACTCGGCCTGACCGGCAGGATCGGCGATCAGGTCTTGGCGGATCTCGATCCCGAAATAGGGCCGCCCCTCGGCTTCGGCATGGCGGTTCATCGTCGCGTTGAGCAGGCGCCCGGAATAGGGCTGCTGATCGCCCACGACCAGCCCTTCGGCGGCAAGCAGGGGAATGGCGATCCGCGCGGCGCGGTCATCCTCGTTGTAGAGCACCCCGCAATGCCACGGGCGCGGCTCGTCGCTGGTGGCAAGCTGCGGGGTAAAGCTGTGCAGCGAGAGGATCAGCGCCGGCGGGCGATCGTTGAGCAGGCGTTCCAGAGCAGCGTGATAGGGGTGGAAGAACCGCGCCAGACGGGCCTCGCGCCCCGCGTGATCGAGCGCATTGCCCGGGACCGCATGACCATCGCTGGCGATCGGCACCACGGCGGGGGCGTGTTCGTCGCGGTTGAAATCGCAGACCAGCCGGCTGACCCCGCCCTGAAACGCGGCCACGCCGGGGCGGCTGGCCATCGCCGCGCCGATCGGGCCCACCCCGATGTCGATCGCCACGTGCTGGTCCAGCAGTGCCGGATCGACGCCAAGCTCTATATCGGCGGGGACATGGTTGCTGGCATGGTCCGAGACGACGAGGATGCCGCCAAAGCGCGGCTCACCCAGGATGCGATATGCTTCGTGGGTCACCGCAGGCTCCCGCGCATCTGCCACCACGCGGGGTGATCCTGCGCCATGCGGGCGGCAGCGGCATCGCGCTGGCTGGCATGGTCGAGCACAGCAAAGCAGGTGGCGCCCGATCCCGACATCCGGGCAAGCCGCGGCTGCAGCCCACGCAAGGCACCCAGAACCCCGGCGATTTCAGGATGAAGCGCCACGGCGGGCGCTTCAAGATCATTGCGTCCGTGCAGCCAGTCCGCCGGATCGAGCGCGCCCCGGTCGGTCCCGTCCCAGGCCTGAAACACCGGCCCGGTCGGGCAAGCGACCAGCGGATTGACCAGCAACACCGCCGCACCGGCCAGCGCGGTGCCATCAATCGGCTCAAGCTGTTCGCCCACCCCGGTGCCGAAACAGGTCTGCGAGGCGACGCAGGCCGGCACGTCAGCGCCAAGCTGCGCGGCCAGATCGGACGGACGAACATCGTCCATCCCGATGCCCCACAGCCGCGCAGCCAGCCGCAGCGCCGCTGCCGCATCGGCCGATCCGCCGCCAATGCCCGAGGCCACCGGCAGGCGCTTGTCGAGCGTGAAGTGCGCACCAGCGGCAAGGCCATTGGCCTCGGCCAGCAGCCGCGCCGCGCGGAGCACCAGATTGTCGGGCCCCGCCGTCAGGCCTGCCGCGAACGGGCCGGTGATGGTCAGCGAAAAGTCGTCAGCCGGGGCAATCGTCAGCCGGTCGCCATCGTCCAGAAAGGCGAACAGCGTTTCCAGTTCGTGATAGCCATCCTCGCGCCGCTTGCGGACATGCA
>CALKVF010000015.1 GCA_937996535.1 uncultured Novosphingobium sp.
GTGTCCTTGGTGCGTTCGCGCACGGCCTTGCCGCGTTCGATGATGATCGGCTTGAAGCCCATCTGCGCCAGTACCAATGCCGCCAGCAGGCCGCAGGGGCCCGCCCCGATCACCACCGGGCGCTGGCCGTCCCAGCCTTCGGGCGCGCGGGTGGGAAACTTGTAGCTGGTATCGGGCGCGGTGCGCACGTTGTGATCGTCGGCAAAGCGCGCCAGCACGCCGGCCTCATCCGTCAGTGTCAGATCGAGCGCATAGACCAGCTGGATCGCGGACTTCTTGCGCGCATCGTTGCCGCGCTTGACCACGGTGAAGCGTTCGAGTTCGTCGGCACGGATGCTCAGGCGCTGGCAGATCGCAGCGGGCAGATCATCCGCCGTGTGATCGAGCGGGAGCTTCAGTTCATTGAGGCGCAGCATGATCGCCTGCCCCTAGCCCCGTTCGCGCGACAATGAAATGGCCCGCCACGCGAAAGGGGCGCGTGACGGGCCAAACTTCCTCCCCAGGAAGTGTCTAGCGGCGATTAGGCCGCAAACTGGTTCATCGTATTGGCCGCGCCGCCCGCCTTGAGCGCGGCTTCACCGGCGAAGTATTCCTTGTGATCGTCGCCAATGTCCGAGCCCGACATATTCTGGTGCTTCACGCAGGCGATGCCCTGACGGATTTCCTGACGCTGCACGCCCTTGACGTAGCCGAGCATCCCCTGATCGCCGAAGTATTCCTTGGCGAGGTTGTCGGTGCTGAGCGCGGCGGTGTGATAGGTCGGCAGAGTGATCAGGTGGTGGAAGATCCCGGCCTGCGCCGCCGCATCGCGCTGGAAGGTGCGGATGCGTTCGTCGGCTTCATCAGCCAGCGCGCTGCCGTCATAGTCAACGCTCATCAGCTTGGCGCGGTCATAGGCGGACACGTCCTTGCCCTCGGCGCTCCAGGCATCGAACACCTGCTGGCGGAAGTTCAGCGTCCAGTTGAAGCTGGGCGAATTGTTGTAGACCAGCTTAGCGTTGGGGATCACTTCGCGGATCCGGCTGACCATGCCGCCGATCTGGCCGATGTGCGGCTTTTCGGTTTCGATCCACAGCAGGTCCGCCCCGTTCTGAAGGCTGGTGATGCTGTCGAGCACGCAGCGGTCTTCGCCCGTTCCGGGGCGGAACTGGTAAAGGTTGCTGGGCAGGCGCTTGGGCCGCAGCAGCTTGCCGTCACGGCTGATCAGGACTTCACCGTGGCCAATTTCGGTCACTTCGTCGCAGTCGAGGAAGCTGTTGTACTGATCGCCAATGTCGCCGGCTTCGCGGGTGAAGGCGATCTGCTTGGTCAGGCCAGCGCCGAGCGAGTCGGTGCGGGCAACGATCACGCCGTCTTCAACGCCCAGTTCCATGAAGGCGTAACGGACCGCCCGGATCTTCGCGAGGAAGTCCTCGTGCGGCACGGTGACCTTGCCGTCCTGGTGGCCGCACTGCTTTTCGTCCGAAACCTGGTTTTCGATCTGGATGCAGCAAGCGCCCGCCTCGATCATCTTCTTCGAGAGCAGATAGGTCGCCTCGGCATTGCCGAACCCGGCGTCGATGTCGGCGATGATCGGCACGATGTGGGTCTGATGGCCGTCAATCGCGGCCTGAACCTGCTTGGCCTTGACCTCGTCGCCAGCGGCGCGGGCAGCGTCCAGATCGCGGAACAGACCGCCCAGTTCGCGGGCATCGGCCTGACGCAGGAAGGTGTAGAGTTCCTCGATCAGCATCGGCACGGTGGTCTTTTCGTGCATCGACTGGTCGGGCAGCGGACCGAATTCGCTGCGCAGCGCGGCGACCATCCAGCCCGAGAGGTAGAGGTAACGGCCCTTGGTGGTGCCGAAGTGCTTCTTGATGGAGATCATCTTCTGCTGGCCGATGAAGCCGTGCCAGCAGCCCAGCGACTGGGTGTAGTTGGCTGGATCCTGATCGTAGGCGGCCATGTCTTCGCGCATGCTCTTGGCGGTGTAGCGCGCAATGTCGAGCCCGGTCTTGAAGCGGTTCTGCAGGCGCATCCGGGCCACCGATTCAGCTTCGATCCCGCCCCAGGTCTTGGTGAAGCGGCCGATTTCCTGTCCGGCTTCGGCGATGGTCTGCTGATAGGTCATGGCACGTATCCTCATTCGCTGGCCCGAACCGGGGCCGTTCCTGAAGCCGGAGTGCCGCCAATTCCGCCCGGCTGGAAGCACCGGCAGAGTCGACTTGTAATGCTTTACATCTTTTCCTTGTAAAGTTGTGCAGTGATGACAGAATGGCCCGCATGGCCGAATCCCGCCCGCTCTACCTTGGTCCGCGCCTCAAGCGCCTGCGCCGCGAACTGGGACTGACCCAGCAAGCGATGGCCGGCGACCTTGGCATTTCGCCCAGCTACGTCGCGCTGCTCGAACGCAACCAGCGCCCGCTGACCGCCGACCTGCTGCTGCGGCTGGCCAAGAGCTACAAGTTCGACCTGGCCGAATTCGCCGGCGACGACAGTGAAGACTATGCCAAGCGCATCGCCGCCGTGCTGCGCGATCCGATCTTTGCCGACATCGACCTGCCCGCACTGGAAGTGGCAGATCTGGCCACCAGCTTCCCAGGAGTGAGCGAGGCGCTGCTGCGGCTGCATTCGGCCTATACCCGCGAACAGCGGATGCTGGCCGAACGCCGCGACAGTCCGGATGAGAACGACCCGGTCGCCGAGGCCCGCCGGTTCGTCGCGCGGGAACGCAACTATTTCCACGCCATCGACACCCGCGCCGAGGAACTGGCCAGCGAAATCGCCAAGCGCGGCGATCCGGGCGAGTGGCTGCGCGCGACCACCGGGGTCCGGGTCCGCTATCTCCCGCCCGACGTGATGATGGACGCGCTGCGCCGCTATGACCGGCACAACGAACAGCTGCTGATCAACGACACCCTCGACGGGGCCAGCCGCACATTCCAACTGGCGACGCATATCGCCTACACCGCCCTGCGCAGCGAGATCGCCGCCGTGATCCGGGCCGAACAGTTCGCTTCGCCCACCGCCGCCGCGCTGGTCCGCCGGGCGCTGGCGAGTTACGGCGCGGCCGCGATCCTGATGCCCTATGACCGCTTCGCCCGCGCGGTCGAGGCGCGCGGCTACGACATCGAGGCGCTGGGCCGGGCCTTTGGCACCAGCTTCGAACAGGTCGCCCACCGGCTGACCACGCTGAACAAGCCCGGAATGCTGCGGGTGCCGTTCTTCTTCATCCGGGTCGATCCGGCGGGCAATGTGTCCAAGCGGCTCGATGGGGCGGGCTTTCCTTTCGCCGCGCATGGCGGGGGCTGCCCACTGTGGAGCGTCCATTCGGTGTTCCGCACCCCCGGCGAAATCGCCACCCAGTTGCTTGAACTGCCCGATGGCCAGCGGTTCTTCTCGATCGCGCGGACCGTGCGTGCGGGCGGCGGGGCCTTTGGCCGCCCGCCAGTGCTGCGCGCAATCGCACTGGCCTGCGCCGCGGAACACGCCCCCAAGCTGGTCTATGCCCAGCCCGCCTTGCCCGAGCCGACCCCGATCGGGGTGACCTGCCGCCTGTGCAACCGCGCAGCCTGCACCGCGCGCGCGGTGCCGCCGGTCGGGCGCGATATCCTTGCCGATGACTGGCGCCGCGATGGCGCGCCGTTCGCCTTTGACGACCAGTGATGGCGCATTCCGGCGTGACAATCCGGGGTGACAAGCGCCTGCCCGCGTGGTTAGGGACGCTATCTGCGATTCCCTCGCAAGGATGCCCCGATGCCTGAAACCCAGTCCTCCGCCCCCGAAGGTGTCAACACCTCCCGCCTGGTCCTGATCGAGGACGGCGAATGGGCCGGCTGGCACAAATGGGCCAGCGAAGAACCCTTCGAGGATCACGCCGGGCCGTTCTACGTGCGCTGGGAAGATGGCAAGGCGGTTGCCGGCTTCCGGGTCGAGCGCAAGAACCTCAACGGCTGGGGGCACTGCCACGGCGGTGCGCTGCTGACCTTTGCCGACTATGCCTTGTTCATGATCGCCGAAAACGGCGGCCCGGTGGGCGGCGTGACCGTAACCATGTCGAGCGAATTTGTCGGCCCGGGCCGGGCTGGCGCGTTGCTGACCGCCAAAGGCGAAGTCACCCGCAAGGGCGGCAGCCTGATCTTCGTGCGCGGCACGATCCTTGATGGCGAAGAGCCGGTGCTGACCTTCTCCGCAACGATCAAGAAGCTGCGCGGTTAAGCCACCGCCGCCGCGATCGCCAAGACCCGCTGCGCCTGTTCGAGGTGCAGCAGTTCAACCATCTTGCCATCGACCTTGATCGCGCCCTTGCCCGCGTTTTCGGGCAGGTCGAACGCGGCCGCAACCAGCCGGGCCCAGGCGACCTCGCCCTCGCTCGGGGTGAACACGTCGTTGCACGGGGCGATCTGATCGGGATGGATCAGGCTCTTGCCGTCAAAGCCCCATTCGAGCCCTTGCTCAACCTCGGTGCGGAACACGTCGAGGTCGCGAAATTCGTTACACACCCCATCAAGCACCGCCACGCCGTGGGCGCGCGCGGCTGCCACGGTGAGCGACAGGATCGGCAGGAACGGCGCGCGGCCCGGGCGCAGCTGGGCGCGCATTTCCTTGGCCAGATCGTTGGTGCCCATCACGAAGGCGGCCAACCGCGTATCGGCAGCACAAGCGGCAATGGCATCGACCTGCGGCACACAGGCGCAGGTTTCGATCATCGCCCACAGCTTCATCGCCGAGGGTGCGGATGCCAGCAGCGCGTCATAGGCGCGGATGTCCTCGGGCGAATTGACCTTGGGCACCAGCACCGCATCGGGCCCGGCAGCCGCAATCGCCGCCAGATCATCGTGGCCCCACGGCGTGTTCAGCCCATTGGCGCGCACCACCAGTTCGCGGGTGCCAAACCCGCCCTCGGCCACGGCGGCAACGGCGGCGGCGCGGGCCTCGGCCTTGAACTCGGGCGCGACCGCATCTTCAAGATCGAGGATCACCACATCGCAGGGCAGGCTGCGTGCCTTGGCAAGCGCCTTGGCGTTCGAGGCGGGGAGATAGAGCGCGGAGCGGCGGGGGCGAAAGCTGGTCATGGTGAAACCTGTGCCATGACCCGGCCCCTCTCGACAAGCCCGCGCCGCGCGGTCACTCTGCCGCACACAACACAGCAAAGCACAAGCAGGAGGGATGATGTCTGACACGCAACTCAGCCGTTCGGTCAAAGGACTGACCGTGCTCGTGACCGGCGCGGGCAGCGGCATGGGCCGCGCCACCGCGCAGGTCTTTGCCGCAGAGGGCGCCAATGTCGCCGTCACCGACCTGCCCGGCACGGCGATCGAGACGATCGCGGCAGAGCTGCGCGCGCAGGGCCTTTCCGCCCAGGCCTGGCCGCTTGACGTCAGCGACGGTGCGGCGATCAAGCAGGTGGTGGATGCGGTGGCCAGCCAGTTTGGCGGGCTGGACGCGGTGGTCAACAATGCCGGAATTTCAGCCTTCTGCCCGATCGACGACGATGGCTACGACGCGATCTGGGACCGCGCGGTCAGCGTGCTGCTGACCGCGCACCAACGGATCATCCGCGCCGCCCTGCCCCACCTGCGGCAATCCGCGGCCCCGCGCATCGTCAACATCGCCTCGACCGAGGCGCTTGGCGCAACTTCGCGCGATAGCCCCTATTCGGCGGCCAAGGCCGGGGTCACGGGCCTGACCCGCGCGCTGGCGGTGGAACTCGGGCGCGAGGGGATCACGGTCAACTGCATCTGCCCCGGCCCGATCCGCACCGGGATGACCGCCAACGTGCCCGAAGAGGACAAGGACACCTATGCCCACCGCCGCACCGCGCTGCGCCGCTATGGCCTGCCCGAGGAAGTGGCGCATATGACGCTGAGCCTGTGCCTGCCGGCGGCCTCGTTCATCACCGGGGTGACGATCCCGGTCGATGGCGGATTGATGGCCCGCAACGCCTGAGAGTTCAGGCGAGGCTGGCCCCGCTTTCGAGAAAATGCCGCACCAGTTGGGCCTGCCCGTGCAGGCCCAACTTGGCATAGACCTGCTTGGAATAGTTGCGCGCGGTTTCCACCGTCAGCCCCAGCGCAGCGCCGGCCTCGGCAATCGAGGCGCCGCGCGCCAGCGCCACGGCAAATTCCGCCTCGCGCGGGGGCAGGCCCGACAGGGCGGCGAATGCGCGGTGCGGGGCTGCTCCCTGCACCCGCGCCGTTCGGCAAAGCGCGAGCATCGCCGCGCCCGGCAGGTCGCTTGGCACCAGCAGCGCCTCGATGCGGGGGGCATCGTGCAGCACCAGCGCGCCGCCGCCAGCCGCGATCACCGCCCCAGCCCCGGCGATCCGCTCCCCCGACCGCAGCCGCAGCCCCGCCGGTTCAGCATAGGCTACCAACGCGGGATCGACCTCGATCACCCGCCCTTCAGCGTCGAGCAGAATCCACCCCGCCCCGGCCCGCGCCAGCGCAGTCGATGCCGCCTGTTCCAGCGCGGCGTGGCGCAGACTGGCGCGATGCTGGGCCAGTGCCGCAGCGACATAAGGCCCAAGCGCGGAGAGCAGCGCCGCATCGGCCGCGCTGCATTCCCCCTCGCGCGCCAGCACCAGCCAGGCCGGCGCATCACCGCCCGCCAGCCGCAAGACCCGCGCATCCCCGGCAATGCCCTCTGCCCCCGTCAGTTCAGCAAGGGCATAGACCCGCCCCGGCCGCAGCCCCGCGGTGCGGATCAGCGCGGCGAGTTCGGGCCGCACTTTCCCGGCGCTGAACTGCCCGTCATCAAGCAGCAGCGCGGCATGATCGCCGCGGGTGCGCCGCAGCAGCCGGTCCAGAAACGGGGCGAACCGCGCGCGTCCCTCACCCGCACCGAACAGCGGCAGCAGAAGGTCAGTCTCGTCGGCGCTGGTTAGCATTTTACCTCCCATATGGGAGGTTCATTCAAATGTCATCCCTCTACGAGGACCAGCGAAGGATGCCATCACGCATCCGGCTGCCACGCGAAGGACAGGCATGACCGGCAAGACCCTCACCCACATCCAGCGGCTCGAAGCCGAGGCGATCCACATCCTGCGCGAAGTGGTGGCCGAGGCGGAACGTCCGGTGATGCTCTATTCGGTCGGCAAGGACAGCGCGGTGATGCTGCATTTGGCGCGCAAGGCGTTCTATCCCGCCCCGCCGCCCTTCCCGCTGCTCCACGTCGACACCACCTGGAAGTTCCAGGACATGTACAAGCTGCGCGACCGCATGGCCCAGGAATCCGGCATGGAGCTGCTGGTCTATCACAACCCCGAAGCGGCCGAACGCGGGATCAACCCGTTCGATCACGGCGCGCTCCACACCGACATGTGGAAGACCGAGGGGCTCAAGCAGGCGCTCGACAAGTGGGGCTTTGACGCGGCCTTTGGCGGCGCGCGGCGCGACGAGGAAAAGAGCCGCGCCAAGGAGCGGATCTTCTCGTTCCGCACCGCCAGCCACGGCTGGGATCCCAAGAACCAGCGCCCGGAACTGTGGAACCTCTACAACGCCCGCAAGAACCGCGGCGAATCGATCCGCGTCTTCCCGATCAGCAACTGGACCGAACTGGACGTGTGGCAGTACATCCAGCTCGAAGGCATCCCGATCGTCCCGCTCTACTTCGCGGCCAAGCGCCCGACGGTGGAGCGCGACGGGATGATCCTGATGGTCGATGATGACCGCTTCCCGCTCCAGCCCGGCGAAGTGCCGGCCCTTCGCTCGATCCGCTTCCGCACGCTGGGCTGCTATCCGCTGACCGGCGCGGTCGAAAGCGAGGCGGCAACCCTTTCCGAAGTGATCCAGGAAACCCTGCTCACCACCACCAGCGAGCGCCAGGGCCGCGCCATCGACAAGGACGCTGGCGGCGCGGGTATGGAAGTGAAGAAGCAGCAGGGGTATTTCTGATGTCCGATACGTCCGTTTATCAGACCGAAGCCCTCATCGCCGAGGACATCGACGCCTATCTCGACAAGCACCAGCACAAGACCATGCTGCGCTTTATCACCTGCGGCAGCGTGGATGATGGCAAGTCGACCCTGATCGGGCGGCTGCTCTACGATTCGAAGATGATCTTCGAGGACCAGCTCGCCGCGCTCGAAAACGACAGCAAGAAGGTTGGCACTCAGGGCCAGGAAATCGACTTCGCGCTGCTGGTCGATGGCCTTGCCGCCGAGCGGGAACAGGGCATCACCATCGACGTTGCGTATCGCTTCTTCGGCACAGAAAAGCGCAAGTTCATCGTCGCCGATTGCCCGGGCCACGAACAGTACACCCGCAACATGGTCACCGGCGCTTCGACCGCCGATCTTGCCGCGATCCTGATCGACGCGCGCAAGGGCGTGCTGCCGCAGACCCGCCGCCATTCCTATCTCTGCCACCTGATCGGCATCCGCCACCTGGTGCTGGCGGTGAACAAGATGGACCTGGT
>CALKVF010000016.1 GCA_937996535.1 uncultured Novosphingobium sp.
GAGGTTGAACTGGTCGCGCCAGCGGAATTCGAACCGCGCCTTCGACAGCGCATCGTCGCGCACCTGTGCGGCGGGGTGGCCCTTGGCAAGGTCCGCCGCGTGGGCGGCGAGCTTGTAGGTGACCACGCCAACCTTCACGTCGTCGCGGTCGGGCAGGCCAAGGTGTTCCTTGGGCGTGACGTAGCAGAGCATCGCGGTGCCGTACCAGCCGATCTGGGCGGCGCCGATGCCGCTGGTGATGTGATCGTAACCCGGGGCGATGTCGGTGACGAGCGGCCCGAGGGTATAGAACGGCGCTTCGCCGCAAGCCTCAAGCTGCTTGGTCATGTTCTCCTTGATCTTGTGCATCGGCACGTGGCCGGGCCCTTCGATCATCACCTGCACGTCCTGTTCCCAGGCGCGCTTGGTCAGTTCGCCCAGCGTGTAGAGTTCGGCGAACTGGGCTTCGTCGTTGGCATCGTAGATGCTGCCCGGGCGCAGGCCATCGCCGAGCGAATAGGCGACGTCATAGGCCTTCATGATCTCGGTGATGTCGTCGAAGTGTTCGTAGAGGAACGATTCCTTGTGATGCGCGAGGCACCACTTGGCCATGATCGAGCCGCCGCGGCTGACGATCCCGGTCATCCGCTTGGCGGCGAGCGGGATATAGGGCAGGCGGACGCCCGCATGGATGGTGAAATAGTCGACGCCCTGTTCGGCCTGTTCGATCAGCGTGTCGCGGAAGATCTCCCAGGTCAGGTCTTCGGCGATCCCGCCGACCTTTTCGAGCGCCTGATAGATCGGCACCGTGCCGATCGGCACCGGGCTGTTGCGCAGGATCCATTCGCGGGTGTCGTGGATGTTGCGCCCCGTGGAAAGGTCCATCACGGTGTCCGCGCCCCAGCGGATCGACCAGACCATCTTGTCGACTTCGGACGCCACGTCCGAGGCGACGGCCGAGTTGCCGATGTTGGCGTTGATCTTGACCAGGAAGTTGCGGCCGATTGCCATCGGTTCGGCTTCAGGGTGGTTGATGTTGCTGGGAATGATCGCCCGGCCGCGCGCCACTTCATCGCGCACGAATTCGGGGGTCACATAGTCGGGGATCGCAGCGCCCCAGTCCTGCCCGTCGCGCTTGTATTCGCGCAGCATTTCGCGGCCGAGGTTTTCGCGGGTGGCGACATATTCCATCTCCGGCGTGATGATCCCGCGGCGGGCATAGTGCATCTGGCTGACGTTCTGCCCCGCCTTGGCGCGCAGCGGACGGGTGACCACCTTGGGGAAGGGCGGGACGCCGCCCGAACGGTCAGGCCCAAGCTGGCCGTTGTCTTCGGGCTTCACCGCGCGGCCCTGGTATTCCTCCACATCGCCGCGGCCCACGATCCAGTCGCGGCGCAGCGGGGCAAGCCCGGCGGCGATGTCAATGCTGGCGGCGGGATCGGTATAGGGGCCCGAGGTGTCATAGACCCGCACCGGCGGTTCGCCCGAACCGGGTTCAAGGCTGATCTCGCGCATCGCGACCTTGAGCGGGCCGACGTGGATTTTCTTCGAGCCGCGGATCGGCCCGGTGGTGACGCCGATTTCCAGCTTCGAGTTGATGTCGGCCATATGCGCTCCTTCGTGGGCGCAGGGTGGGCATGGGTGCAAGACCGGCCACTCCCTCCGCCCGTGCTAACGGGTTCAGGTTCGACGGGTCGGAGGATGCGAAGCCTCCCTCTCAGCGCACGCGCGCTCCCCGGGGATGGCGCGGTGATAGACGTTGCGGGCCGGGCCGTCTAGGTCGCTGCGCATGACCATGCTCTATCGCTGCGATGCCCCGGCCTCTGCGATCGCCCGGACGTTCGGCGTGGCCGCCGGGAGCGACCCGTGGGCGGGTGGGCACGCCGCGCCGGGCGGTTTTGCCCCCGTGGTGACGGCGGGGCGCGAATTCGTCGCCGGCGCGCGGACCCAGCGCCAGCCGCGCCGGCTGGTGCCGCGCCTGTGGGGCGTGCCACCGCCGCCATCCGCCGGGGAACGCGCCAGCGCCGTGGCCAGCGTGCGCAATCCCGACAGCCCATTCTGGATTGGCAACCTGCGCAACAGCGAGTTTCGCTGCCTGATCCCGGCGACTGCCTTCATGGAATGGGGCAAGGGCGTGGACGCTCAGGGCAAGCGCCGTCAGCACTGGCTGGCCTGCGCCGATCAGCCGCTGTTCGCCTTTGCCGGGGTGTGGAAGGACAGCGAAGTGGCAAGTTTCGCTCTGCTGACCTGCGAGCCCAACGCGGCGCTGCGCGCGGCCGGGCGCGATGCGATGCCGGTGATCCTGCCTGCCGATCCCGAAGCGCACGAGCTGTGGCTGCGCGGCGACTGGGCGCGGGCCAAGGCGCTGATCGCGCCCTATCCCTCGTCCCTGATGCGCGAGCGCGAGCAGGCTTAGTGGAAGCGGGCGGCCCCCGCGACCGACAGCGCGAGGCCAAGCAGCACGGTCGAGCTGGCCCAGCCGCGGTGCATGTGGCTCAGCGTGCGCAGCCAGAACTGGGTGTAGATGTCACAGAAGCCGAGGATCGCCAGAGCCTCGATCATCATCGCGCCGCCCAGCGCCTTGATCACGCAGGACAGCAGATCGGCCGGTAGCCACGGGTTGGCGAGGTAGATCACCGTGCCGACCAGCAGTTCGAGCATCCCGCAGACGAATTGCAGTGCGGGCGATTTTTCGACCTCTTCGATCATCGTGCGCCAAATGCCCGGCTTCCTCAGCGCGCCGATCCCGGCGAACAGGGCCGACAGCCCCAGCAGCAGCGCGGACCATGCGGTCACATCGAGATTCGTATCCATGCCATCCCCATCCGACGACCCCGGGCGTGCCCCCGGGAGGTTTGATAGGGCCAAGAATGGGCGGCGGCGCACGGCTTGTCCAGACCCTGCGCAAGGCGGCTGGACATTAATTGATCGCTTAAACATACTCTTCCCCAAGCCCGGCAAGCGGGCATGGGAGAGAATCGGATCATGGCAACGGCTTCGCAGCTGCCCCGCGTCTGCATCATTGGTGCGGGTTGCTCGGGTTTCACCACCGCCAAGCGGCTTCAGGACTATGGCATCCCGTTCGACATCTACGAGGCGTCGGACGACATTGGCGGGACGTGGTACTACAACAACCCCAACGGCATGTCGGCCTGCTACCAGAGCCTGCACATCGATACGTCGAAGTGGCGACTGGCGTTTGAGGACTTCCCGGTGCCCGTCGAATGGCCCGACTATCCGCACCATTCGCAGCTGCTCCAGTACTTTCACGATTACGTCGATCATTTCGGCCTGCGCGAGCACATCCGCTTCAACACCCGGGTCGAAGATGCGACCCGCAAGCCCGGCGGCGGCTGGACCATCACGCTCTCGACCGGCGAGGTGAAGGACTATGACGCGCTGGCCGTGGCCAATGGCCACCACTGGGCGGCGCGGATTCCCGAATATCCCGGCCACTTCGATGGCGCGCAGATCCATTCGCACCAGTATCGCACCCCGTTCGAGCCGGTGAACTGTATCGGCAAGCGCGTGCTGGTGGTCGGCATGGGCAACAGCGCGATGGACGTGGCCAGCGAACTCTCACAGCGCCCGATGGCCGAGCGTCTGTTCGTTTCCACCCGGCGCGGGGTGTGGATCTTCCCCAAGTATTACCAGGGCCAGCCGCTCGATAAGAACCCGGCCCCGGCCTGGCTGCCCAAGGGGCTCAAGCAGTGGCTGGGTGCGCGCATGGTCAAGAAGCTGGTCGGCAAGATGAGTGACTATGGCCTGCCCGAACCTGAAATCGGCCCGTTCGAAAGCCACGGCACCGTCTCGGGCGAATTCCTGGTGCGCGCGGGCTCGGGCGATATCGCGATGAAGCCGGGGGTCGAACGGCTCGATGGCAAGCACGTCATCTTCAGCGATGGCACCAGCGAACAGATCGACGTGATCGTCTGGGCAACGGGCTATGACATCAGCTTCCCGTTCTTCAAGAACCCGGCCTTCACCGCGGATTCCGACAACCGCCCGCCGCCGCTCTACAAGCGGATCATCAAGCCCGGCGTGCCCGACCTGTTCTACATGGGGCTGGCCCAGCCGCTGCCGACCCTGGTCAACTTTGCCGAGCAGCAGTCCAAGCTGGTCGCGGCCTATCTGGCGGGCGAATATGTCCTGCCCGACGAGGGCGAGATGACCCGGATCATCACCGCGGACGAGGACTATTACACCGGGCAGTATTACGCCGCGCGGCGCCACACCATCCAGCTCGATTTCGACCACTATGTCCGCGCGCTGAAGAAGGAACTGGCGCAGGGCGCCAAGCGCGCTGCCGCCAAGGGCAAGGGCCTGCCGGTTCCCGCCCGCCAGCTTGAGGAGGCCTGATCATGGCAAGTGCCGCAACCCGTCCGATCAATCCCGTCGATGTCAGCCAGGATGCGCTCTACGTCGATGACACCTGGCGCGAACCCTTTGCCAAGCTGCGCGCCGAAATGCCGCTGTCGTGGCGCGAGGACAGCCCGTTCGGTCCCTATTGGTCGGCGGTGACGCACGATCTGGTGCAGGAAGTGGAACTGCGCCACGATGTGTTCTCCTCGCGCTGGGATCTCGGCAACATCACCATCGCTGAGGCCGTCAACGGGGAAGGCTTTCCCAATTTCATCGCGCAGGACCCGCCGATCCACACCGCCCAGCGCAAGGTGATCGCGCCGGCCTTTTCGCCCAGCCAGATGCTCAAGCTCGACAAGCTGGTGCGCGAACGCACCAAGCTGCTGATGGACGATCTGCCGGTGGGCGAAACGTTTGACTGGGTGGAGCGCGTCTCGATCCCGCAGACGCTGGGGATGCTGTGCATCCTGTTCGATATGCCGTTCGAGGAATGGCGCGACATCAAGCGCTGGTCGGATTGGGGCAGCGGCGTTTCGGCCGACAACCTCAACGACGATTACCGCGCCGAGTTCCTTGCCCAAATGGGTCAGATGCTGGCCCGGTTCGACCGCGAACTGGAAGACCGCCGCGCCAAGCCGCCGACCGACGACCTGCTCAGCCGCATGGTCCATTCCGAGGCGATGGGTCACATGGACCCGATGGAGCGGATCGCCAATATCGCGCTGCTGATCGTGGGCGGGAACGACACCACCCGCAATTCGATGTCCGCGCTGGTCGAAGCGTTTCACAAGTATCCCGACCAGCTCGAACGGCTGCGCGCCGATCCCTCGCTGATCCCCAACGCGGCGCAGGAAATCATCCGCTGGCAGTCGCCCGTCACCCATATGCGCCGCACCGCGCTCGAAGACACCGAGCTTGGCGGGCAGACCATCCGCAAGGGCGAGAAGGTGGTGATGTGGTACATCAGTGCCAACCGCGACGAGAAGGTGTTCCCCGATGCCGAACGCTTTGACGTTGGCCGCGACAATGCCCGCCGCCACGTGGCCTTCGGGCATGGCATCCACCGCTGCGTCGGCGCGAAGCTCGCTGAAAACCAGCTGGCGCACGTGATCAGCGAAATCGTCTCGCGCAAGATCCGCCTCGTGCCGCAAGGCGCCCCGACGCGCCTCGCCAGCCCCTTCCTCCACGGCTTTACCGCCATGCCGGTGACCATCGAACAGGACTAGCGAAGAGGATTGGGCGACATGGGCGAATACAGCACTCTGCTGGTCGAACAGGAAGGGCCGATCCTGTGGGTGCGCCTCAATCGCCCCGAAGTGCTCAACGCCTATACCAGTGCGATGGGCGCCGAACTGGTCCGCGCCTTTGCCCGGGCGGATGGTGATGACGGCGTCGGCGTGGTGGTGCTGACCGCCACGGGCCGGGTGTTCTGCGCCGGGGCGGACGTTTCGGCCGGGGCCGGGGCTTTCGATACCCAAAGCGGCGAAGGCGCGAAGAATTTCGGCGCGCGCGGCGATGGCACGCGGGCCGACAGCAATTTCATCAAGGCGATGATGAACTGCCGCAAGCCCTCGCTGGTCGCTTTCAACGGCTCCGCCGCCGGGGTCGGGCTGACCCTGACGCTGCCGTGCGACATCCGCATCGCGGCCGACACTGCGCGCTTTGGCTGCGTGTTCACGCGGCGCGGTCTGGTGCCCGAGGCCGGCTCGGCCTGGTTCCTGCCGCGGCTTGTCGGCCTCGCCACTGCGCTCAAGTGGTGCATGACCGGGGCGCTGGTTCCGGCGGGTGAGGCTTTGGCCGCCGGGCTGGTGACCGAGACGGTCCCCGCCGATCAGGTCGAAGCCCGCGCGCGCGAACTGGCGCTCGAAATCACGGGGAATTGCTCGCCCGTGGCGTTGGCGCTGACCCGGCGGATGCTGTGGCACTTCTCGGGCGAGGCCGGCCCGCAGGGCGCGCTGTCGGTCGATGCCGCGCTCAACATCGCGCTGGGTGCCAAGGGCGACGTTCACGAAGGGGTGGCGGCTTTCCTTGAAAAGCGCAGCCCGGCTTTCCCGCTCAAAGTCAGCGCCGACATGCCCGCCACGCCGTGGTGGCCCGATGATCCGACCGGAGGATACTGAGCCTGTGACCTATACCCTCTACGGTGCGCTGGGATCGCCCTATTCGATGAAGATGCGCAGCGTGCTGCGCTATCGCCGCCTGCCGCACATCTGGAAGGACGGCGCCGCCACGCGTGAGGCGCTGGCCGAAGTCCGCGCGCCGGTGATCCCGGTGCTGGGCTATCCCGATGGACACCATGACAATGACAGCACCCCGCTGATCTACGATCTTGAAGTGCGCCACGTTGACCGGTCAGCGGTGCCCGCCGATCCGGCCCAGGCCTTCATCGCCCACCTGCTCGAAGACTTTGCCGACGAATGGCTGACCAAGGCGATGTTCGGCTATCGCTGGCTCGAAGAGGTCGACCAGCTCCAGATGAGCCGCTGGCTGGCGTTCGACAACATGAAGGGCGGCGGGCTGGAGCGTAGCCAGGCCTTCGCCGCGCAGTTCCGCGACCGGCAGGTTTCGCGCATGGCGCTGGTGGGCTGCACGCGCGAGAATTTCCCGCTGATCGAGGCGAGCACCCGCGCGGTGCTGGCTGCGCTCGAAGCCCATGTGGTGAACCGGCACTGCCTGTTCGGCACGCGGCCGAGCCTGGCTGAATTCTCGATCTTCGGGCAGCTCTCGCAGCTTGGCACCGATCCCACCCCGCAGGCGATGATGCGCGCCGACTATCCCTATGCCTATCGCTGGCTGGCCCATGTCGATGACATGAGCGGGGTCGAGGGGGAATGGGAGCCGGGTTTTGCCCCGGTGGTGGCCGAGCTGGTGCGAATCGCGGGCGAGACTTACGCCCCCTTCCTGCTCGCCAATGCCGCGGCGGTCGAGGCGGGCGAGCCGACCTTTGCGATGACCGCGCTCGGGTTGCCCTATGCCCAGGGCACGTTCAAGTATCAGGTCAAATGCCTGCGCGAACTGCGCCACCGCTATGCCGCGCTCGATCCGGCGGCGCGCGCGGCCTGTGATACGGTGTTGACCGCGCCGTGGCGGGCCTTGCTCCAGCCCTGAAAAATCGCCGCACATTCAGCCTTGCGACAGGTGCGATGCTTGATGCGGCGGGCGTTAACGGGCAAAAGGGCACGGTGACGCTGGCGCCGTGGTGGCTGCCGGCCCCGTCGATCCCGATCTGGAGTGTGGCATGGCGAAGTGGGGTAACCGCAGTCTTGGGTTGAGCGCGCTGGCGC
The DNA here is from genome assembly GCA_937996535.1 of uncultured Novosphingobium sp. Lineage (GTDB taxonomy): Bacteria > Pseudomonadota > Alphaproteobacteria > Sphingomonadales > Sphingomonadaceae > Novosphingobium. The sequence continues at coordinate 7,626 of CALKVF010000016.1, forward strand.
TGGTGGTGGGAAGCGGGCTCGGCCTGATCCCGGCCGCGGCCCATGCCGCCCGCCAGCCCGAGAATATCCTGCCCGCTCCCGCGCCAACTGCCAGCCCGGCCGTGGCGGCTCCCGCCGCTGCGCCGGCAGCTGCTCCGGCGGCTACCCCGGCCGTGGTCGTGGCTACCCCCAGCCCCATGCCGAGCGCCCCGCTCGATGAGCCGGTGATGACCTGGACCCTGGCCGATGCCCAGTCGCTGCTGCTCGCCATCACCAAGGCCAGCGCCGATGGCCTGCTGCCGGATGACTATCAGCCCGAAGCCCTGCGCGCCGCGATCGCGGCGGGCGAAGGCGCATCGCTGGATGCCCAGGCCAGCCGCTCGTTCGCCTGGCTGGCCGAAGACATGCGCGATGGGCGCACGCGGATGGATTCGCGGCTGCAGTGGTTCGTGGTCGACAGTGATGTCGACACCAACCCGACCTATGCGCTGATGGAGCGCGCGCTGGCGACCCATAATGTCGCCGCCGTGATCGCCGCGCTTGCGCCGACCCATCCCGACTACGCCGTGCTCAAGGCCAAGCTGGCCGCCACCCCCCGCGCCGACAAGGCGACCCGCGACCTGATCCGGGTCAACATGGATCGCTGGCGCTGGATGCCCCGCGATCTGGGCAAGTTCTACCTGTTCACCAACGTGCCCGAATTCCAGCTGCGCCTGACGGTCGATAACACCATCATCCGCTCCTACCGCACGATCGTGGGCAAGCCCGGCAAGACCGCGACCCCGCAGCTCGCCGAAGTGGTCGAAGGGGTGATCTTCAACCCGACCTGGACCGTGCCGCAGTCGATCGTGGTCGGCGAAGGGATGGGCGCACGGCTCTATGGCAACCCCGCCAAGGCCGCGCGCGAAGGCTACAAGGTGACCAAGGCCGCCGATGGCACGATCATCGTCGTCCAGCAGCCCGGCGCCAACAATTCGCTCGGCCGGCTCAAGCTCGACATGCCTAATGAACACGCGATCTTCCTGCACGATACCAATGCGCGCGGGCTGTTCGCGCAGTCGTTCCGCGCGCTCAGCCACGGCTGCGTGCGGACCGAAAACGCGGTGCAGCTGGGGATGACCATGGCCCGGCTCGGCGGCGGAATCCCGACCACCGAAACCCAGGAAATCGCCAATTCGGGCACCTACACCCGCGTGCCGATGACCAAGACCTTCCCGATCTACATCATGTATTTCACCTATGCGTCGGACATCACCGGCAAGCTGACCGCGTTCAAGGATCTCTATGGCCGCGATGGTGCGGTGCTGGCTTCGTTCGCCGCGCCGCGCGCAGCGTGGGACGGCAAGCGCAAGTCGAGCGAAGCGATCATCAAGCTCGACAATCCGCTTTGATCGAAAAGTAATCGGCCCGGCGGCCCCAGGGACGCCGGGCGGTTTGCGCTGGTGTGCTGATCAGACTTCGCCGATCCGGTCGGCGTAGAGCAGGCGCCCGCCCGACAGGTGCCAGAGCGCTTCGTTGAACTGTTCGGGCCCCATGGCAAAGCAGCCTTCGCTGCGCCCGAGCTTGCCCTGCTTGGCGATCATGCTGGCATCGGCGTACCACGCCGGGTGCATCACGATCGCGCGATCAAGCGCATTGGAATTGTCCTGATCCACTCCGAGCAGACGGATCGAGGTGCCGTATTTGCCGGGATACCACTCTGCCGTGATATAGGCCCCGCGCGAGGTCGCTTCCGAACCCGGGGTGTTCGAGAAGTTCTGCAGGAACCCGCTGTGCTCCGGGTCAGACCCACGCCCGTGGGCGACATAGAACGAGCGCAGCGTGCCGCTTTCGAGATTGGCGAAGTGCAGGCGCGGCAGGGTTGAAGGGCGGGCGAAATCGGCCACGCCGACAATGTCGGTCCGCCACAGCTTGCTGCCGGCGCGGTCACGTTCGCGCGCGGCGATTTCAAGCACGCGGCGATCATAGGCCGGATTGGGCTGGATCACCGTGGGCAGAGCCGGAACGGCCGGTTCGGCGGTGGCAGGAGCGATCCCGAACGCCTTGTCGAAATCGGCGCCGAGCGACTGGCTTTCGAGCGTTTGCGCCAGCGCGCGGCCCGGCAGGGCAAGCGCAGCTCCGGCGGCAAACGCCCCGCGCAGCAAATCCCGACGATGATAGGCCCCAGTCATCACCCCCTGTGGATAACACCGCAGGGGCGCAAATTTCAACCCCTAAGCGGCGGAATCGCGCGCACTTGCGCCTAGCCGCGCCAGGGCATCGCCATCGACGCGCATCACGGTCCACTCGTCCATCGCCTTGGCGCCGAGCGCGCGGTAGAACCCGATGGCCGGGGCATTCCAGTCCAGCACCGACCATTCGAGCCGCGCACAGTCGCGTTCGATCGCCAGCATGGCGAGGTGCGACAGCAGCGCCTTGCCCAGTCCGCTGCCGCGCGCCTCGGGCCGCACGAACAGGTCTTCAAGGTAGATCCCGGGGCGGCCCTCGAAGGTCGAAAAGTTATGGAAGAACAGTGCAAAGCCCATCGCCACACCGTCGATCTCACCGATCACGACTTCGGCATAGGGGCGCTCCCCGAACAGCTTTTTCGCCAGCACCGCATCGTCGAAGCGGACTTCGTGGGCGAGCTTTTCATATTCGGCGAGATCGCGGATCAGCTGCGCAATCAGCGGCAGGTCGTCCGGGGTGGCGGGGCGAATGGTTGGTGTCATGATCTGATCCTCCGGGCCAGTTGCGGCCACAAGATACCCAAGGCAAGCCCTGCCATCACCAGGGTGAAGGCAGTCAATTTCCAGGCGGGCAGCGCCTCGCCCATCAGCAGCGCCGATGCGCCCAGCCCGAACACCGGCACCAGCAGCGCCAGCGGGGCGACGCTCGCCGCCGGGTGGCGCGACAGCAGCCAGCCCCACGCGCCATAGCCGAACATGGTGTTGCCCACCGATTGCCACAGCACAGCGCCCCAGGTCTTGGCATCGGCATGGGCAATCCCGCTCGAAATGCGGGGCCAGCCCTCGCTGAGCAGGGCCAGACCGAGCAGCGGCGGCACGGCAAAGGCGCTTGACCAGACGACATAGGCCAGCATGTTGACCGGCCCGGCCGCGCGCGAGGTCATGTTGCCCAGCGCCCAGCACAGCGCCGCGCCAACCACCAGCAGCAGCCCCAGTGGGGTGGCGCTGCCGTCGGTGTGGAGCGCGATGGTCCCCAGCCCGCAGACCGCCAGCGCCAGCGCCGCGATCTGCGAAGGCGCGATGCGCTCGCCCGTAAGCCGCATCGACAGGCCGATGGTGAAGAACACCTGCACCTGCACCACCAGCGAGGCGAGCCCGGGGGTGATGTCGGCGCGCATCGCGGTGAACAGCAGGCCGAACTGGCCCGCGCCGATCAGCACGCCATATGTGGCAAGGTTGCGCCAGGGCACTGCCGGGCGCTTGATGAACAGCGCGAGCGGCAGGAAGGCGAAGGCAAACCGCAGGCTGGCCAGCGTCAGCGGCGGCAGGTGCGCGAGCGCCAGCTTGATCACCACGAAATTGGTGCCCCACACGGCCATCACGGCAAGCGCGAGCAGCAGATGCAGCAGCGGCAGGGCAGGGCGGTGGTGCGCGGTCATTGCCGAGGCCTTAGCGGCAGAACGCGGCTCTGTCAGTGCCGGATCACCATCCGATCACCCTGGAGCTCGACCTTGCCGAGTTTGCGCAGCACGCTCTGGCCCAGCAGATTGGTTTCCAGCCCCTGGACCACCACGGCATCGACGCTTTGAAAGCTGCTCTCGCCGATGGTCAGTTCGTCCAGCGTCACCGGCGCGCCATAGCCCACTCCCGATGCGGTCTGCATCATCGGCTGGAAGGCATCGGGCGGCGGGAGAATGCCGAGCGCTTCGGCCTCGGCTTCGGTCAGAGCGACCAGATCGGCCCCGGTGTCGACCAGAAAGCGGGTGTCGCTGCCGTTGACCTGCGCGGTCAGGTGAAACTGGCCCGAGGCATCGCGGCGCAGCAGCAGGGCTTCGTCATCAGCCGGGTCGCTGCGGGCGGAAGGGGACGCCACCGGCGCGGCGCTGACGGGCGGCTCGCCGCGCGGCGTCAGGCTCCAGGCCAGCAGGCCCATCAGGGCAATGGCGCTCAGCACGATGGCAAGCAGGCGGGTCATGACCGCCTGCCTAGCACGGCGATCTTACCGGATTACGAAGAGGCGGCCTCGATCTCGGCGGCCTTGGCTTCGACCAGCGCGACGATATGGTCGAGCATTTCGGCGCTTTCGACATGGTGGTCGGTCACGCCCGAGAGATAGACCATGTGCTTGCCGTTGCCGCCGCCGGTCACGCCGATGTCGGTTTCGCGCGCTTCGCCGGGGCCATTGACCACGCAGCCCAGCACCGAGAGCGAGAGCGGGGTCTTGATGTGGCTGAGCCGGTCTTCGAGCGCGGCGACGGTGCGGATCACGTCAAAGCCCTGCCGCGCGCAGCTGGGACACGAAACCACACGCACGCCGCGGGTGCGCAGGCCGAGTGACTTCAGGATTTCAAAGCCGACGCGCACTTCCTCTTCGGGTTCGGCCGAAAGCGAGACGCGGATCGTGTCGCCCACGCCCGCCCAGAGCATGTTGCCGATCCCGATCGAGCTTTTCACCGTGCCGCCGATCAGGCCGCCGGCTTCGGTGATCCCAAGGTGCAGCGGGCAATCGACCGCTTCGGCAAGCCCCATGTAGGCCGCGACCGCAAGGAACACGTCGCTGGCCTTCACCGCCACCTTGTATTCGTGGAAGTCATGGTCCTGCAGCAGCTTGATGTGATCGAGCGCGGATTCGACCAGCGCCTCGGGGCAGGGCTCGCCGTATTTTTCGAGCAGATCCTTCTCAAGGCTGCCGGCATTGACCCCGATGCGGATCGCGCAGCCATTGGCTTTGGCCGCGCGGACCACTTCGGCCACGCGCTGGCTGGAGCCGATGTTGCCCGGATTGATGCGCAGGCAGGCCGCGCCCGCGTCCGCGGCTTCGAGCGCGCGCTTGTAGTGGAAATGGATGTCCGCGATCAGCGGCACGCGCGCAGCCTTGGCGATCTGGCGGAAGGCGGCGGTGCTGTCCTCGTCGGGGCAGGATACGCGGATGAGATCGGCGCCCGCTTCTTCGCAGCGGCGGATCTGGTTGATCGTGGCCACCGGATCGCTGGTCAGCGTGTTGGTCATGGTCTGAACCGTGATCGGCGCATCGCCGCCCACGGGAACGTTGCCAACCATGATCTGGCGCGATTGGCGCCGCGCGATATCGCGCCAGGGACGAATAGAGGACATGGGGGCGATATAGATGCATGGACCGGATCAGGCAAAGCCTGATCCTTGCGCGGCACCGGCCCACTACCCCGGCCCGGCCACCCCAAGTGTATCCTATGGGTGGTCGGGCCGGGGGAGTGGGCCGGTGCCGCATCCGCCGTCAGGCGGACAACATCTTCGCGAACAGGAATTCCGGGTCGATATGATCGCCGACCTTGAAGGTGATGTCCGCGACCTTGGCGAAGCCGTAGCGGTGGTAGAAGCGGTGCGCGCCGTCGTTGTAGGCATAGACCGAAAGCTGCGCTTCATCCGCCCCGCGCTGCGCGAACTGGTCCATCGCCCAGTCCATCATCGCCTTGCCGATCCCCATGCCGGTGGCGTCCGAGGCGGCGTAGAGCTGCTTGAGTTCCATCACTTTGGCCCCACGCGCGTGTTCGGGAAAGCCGCAGGTGAGGCCGATCTTGCAATAGCCGACCAGCCGGCCATCGGCTTCGGCCAGTTGGTAGACCCGCGCAGGGTTCGCCAGCTCTGCTGCGATGGCGCTTTCGGACAGGTTTTCGGTGAGGAACGCGTTCAGGTTTTCCGCGCTGTAAAGGTCACCGAACTTGGCGATGAAGCTTTCGGTGGCGAGGTGCGAGATGGCGGGAATGTCGGCACTGGTGGCATCGCGCAGGATCAGGTCGGTCAAAGCGTCCTCGTCATGAAATGGCTGAAGGGATCAGGCGGGTAATCGGCAAAGGGGCAGCAGTCGGCAAAGCCGTTGGCGGCGTAGAGAGCGCGGGCGGGCCTGAACGGCTCGGTCGAACCGGTTTCCAGGCTGAGCCGGGTATAGCCGCGGCTCCGGGCCACGGCCAGCAGATGATCAAGGATCGCGCGGCCCGCGCCCTTGCCGCGGTAATCGGGGTGGGCGCGCATCGATTTGAGTTCGCCGTGGCGGGGATCGAGCTGCTTGATCGCCCCGCAGGCGGCAAGCTGCCCCTGATCCCAGGCTGAAAAGAAGGTCACATCGCTGGCGCGCAGCCGCTCGATCGGCATGGCGTGGACGCTGCACGGCGGCGACCAGGCGTGCATTTCTGCCAGATGCAAGGTCAGCAGCGCGGCAATTTCCGCGCCCGTGAGATCGTCCTCGCGGATGGCATAGTCAGGCATTGCAGAGTTCTGCTATGACGCTGGCATGAAGACAACACTCAAGTTCCGCCTGCCGCTGATCGCCGCCGCTCTGGCGGCCAGTCCTGCACACGCTGAGGCCCCGCGTTGGTCGATCGCGATCCACGGCGGCGCGGGCACGATGAGCCGCGAGGCGATGACCCCGCAGAAGGAAGCCGAATATCGCGCCGCGCTCGATCATGCGCTCAAAGCGGGCGAAGCCGTGCTGGCGCGCGGCGGGGCTGCGCTGGATGCGGTGACCGCCGTGGTGACGACGATGGAGGACGATCCCCATTTCAACGCCGGCAAGGGCGCGGTGTTCACCTGGGAAGGGCGCAACGAGCTGGATGCCGCGATCATGGACGGGCGCACCCGCATGGCCGGGGCGGTCGCCGGGGTGACCACGGTGCGGAGCCCGATCAAGCTGGCGCGCACGGTTATGGAAAAAGGCCCGCACGTGATGCTGGCCCGCGAAGGCGCCGAACAGTTTGCCCGCGAAAACGGGCTGGAAATCGTCGACCCGCACTATTTCTACACTCCCGAACGCTGGAAGCAGCTGGAGGAGATGAAGGCGCAAAAGCTCAGCTGGTATGATGTCGATCGCAAGTACGGCACCGTCGGCGCGGTGGCGGTGGATAGCGCGGGCCACGTTGCCGCCGCCACGTCGACCGGCGGGATGACCGGCAAGCGGTGGGGGCGGATCGGGGATTCGCCGGTGATCGGCGCCGGCACCTATGCCGATGACCGGGCCTGCGCGGTATCGGCCACGGGCTCGGGCGAATTCTTCATCCGCGAAGGCGTGGCCCACGAAATCTGCGCGCGCCTGCGCTTCACCCATGACAGCGCCCAAGCCGCGGCCGATACGGTGATGGCTGAAACCGGCGCGCTGGGCGGCGATGGCGGGGTGATCGTGGTGACGCCCAAGGGCGAGGCCGTGTTCTCGTTCAACACGCCGGGGATGTACCGCGCGCGGGGCACCGGCGCGGGGCTGCACGAAGTGGCGATCTTCAAGGACGATGCCGCCCCCGCAAAATAGCGGGGCGGCAGGGCACGTTCAGCCGCGCAGCAGTTCTTGCGGGTAGCAGCCGAGGATCCGCAGTTCCTTGGAGTGGAACGCCAGTTCCTCAAGCGCGCGGTCGACTGCCGGATCGCCCGGGGCGCCCACGATGTCGACGAAGAACATCGTCGCCGAAAAGCTTGCGCCCTTCTGGTAGCTTTCCAGCTTGGTCATGTTGACCCCGTTGGTGGCAAGCCCGCCCAGCGCCTTGTA
>CALKVF010000017.1 GCA_937996535.1 uncultured Novosphingobium sp.
TCGGCCAGCGGCACGCCGCGCCACAGCCTCGAATTCAATGGCGGGATGTTCTACCGGGGCTTCGGCTTCTTCAGTCAGGGCACCTGGTCTGCGCCGACCCACCTTGCCGCTGGCGGCCAGACGGCGAGCAGCGACCTGCGTTTTGGCGCGGTGACCAAGCTCAACGTCAATTTCTTCGCGGATTTGGGGCGGATGCCCAAGCTGGTTCAGCGCGCACCGCTGTTCAAGGACACCCGGCTTTCGCTCAAGTTCGAGAACCTGTTCGATTCGCGCCAGAAGGTGACCGATGCGAGCGGCGCGGTGCCGCTGTCCTATCAGGCCGATTACCTCGATCCGCGCGGGCGGGTCATCACGCTCGAAGTGCGCAAGGCGTTCTAAGCACGAAACAGAAAAGGGGCCGGCCTCTGAGGCCAGCCCCTTTGTTCTGTCTAGCCTTGACGCTTAGGCGGCCGGGGCGTGGAACACTGCGATCAGCAGGTGCACGGTCAGCGCGATCAGCGCGAGGCTGGAAAGCGAGAACAGCATGAAGCGGATCATCACGCGGTTCACGGTCGACTGGACCAGCGAATGCAGGATGCGCAGCACGACATAGGCCCAGGCGATCGTGGCATTAAGGCCATCGCCCATGCCCAGAAGCGCCAGTGCCAGCGCAACGGCGTAAAACACCGTCGGCGCTTCGTGGAGGTGGTTGTAGTTGTGGGCGATCCACTGAACCTTGTCCGGCAGCACGCCATCGAGGTTCTTGCCGGTTCCGCCGACCAGGTTCTTGCTGTCGATCTTGGCGGCGCCCATCGCCGGGATGCGGGTGACATACATCCACAGCCACATCAGCATGGTCCAGCCAGCCAGCACGGCCACCGGCTTCAGGATTTCAACTCCGATCATATTCTCCCCCTCTTTGGTTCTTGTGACCCGAGGCGGCGAAGGTGTGCGTGGGGCAACCGATTGTCAAACTGATCTAATCGTTGCCGGACAGCACCTTGGCGAAGCTTTCGGGATCGGTGTTGCCGCCGCTGAGCATGATCACGGTGCGCCCGTCGGTGGAAACCTTGCCCGCCAGCACGGCCGCCAGTGCCGCCGCGCCGCCCGGTTCGATCACCAGATGCAGCTTGTCGAAGGCAAAACGCTGGGCCGCGCGCACTTCGGCTGGGCTCACCGTCAGACCAAAGGCGCAGCGCTCTTTCAGGACCGCGAAGTTGATCGGGAAGGTCGCCGGGGTCTGCAGGGCATCGCAGGCTGTGGGCGGGGCATCGGGGCTGATCCGCTGGATCGTGCCGCTCGCAAGGCTGCGGCAGACATCGTCCCAGCCTTCAGGTTCTACCGGGACGATCTCGGCCTCGGGGCAGGCGAGCGCCAGCCCGGCGGTAAGCCCGCCGCCGCCGCACGGCGCGATGATCCGGCTGGGCGCGCCAAGCTCGCGGTCGGCCATTTGCGCCATGATTTCGATCCCGGCGCTGCCCTGGCCTTCGATCACCCACGGATCGGCATAGGCATGGACCAGCGTTGCCCCGCGCGCTTCGCATAGCCGCGAGGCCACCTGATCGCGGTCCTCGCCGCCGGGGCGGTCATAGAGCACGACTTCGGCGCCCAGCGCGCGGGTGGCGGCAAGCTTCACCGCCGGGGCATCGACCGGCATGACGATGGTGGCGGCAATGCCCAGCCGCCGCGCGGCCCAGGCCACGCCCTGCGCATGATTGCCGCTCGATACGCCTACCACGCCGCGCGCGCGCTCGTCCTCGGAGAGGTCGGACAGGCGGTGCCAGGCGCCGCGAATCTTGAAGGCGCCGATCGGCTGGAGCGATTCCACCTTGGCCCAGATCGTCGCGCCGCCAACCTGCAATTCAAGCAGTGGCGTTGCCGGCAGCAATTGGGCTATCTTTGCGGCGGCGCGAGCAACGCCCTGCGGAGAGGGGCTGCGCATTTGTTGTGCTGTCATGAAACAATCCTATAAGCGCCGCAAAGCCCGTCGGAAAGGGCGGAGCCAAAGGAGATTCGCGAAGTGAGCAAGGTTCTGGTGATCGGTGCAGGCGGGGTCAGCTCGGTCTGCGTGCACAAGATGGCGATGAACGCCGGGATTTTCAGCGAGATCCACCTCGCCAGCCGCACCAAATCCAAGTGCGATGCGATCGCCGCGTCGGTCAAGGAACGCACCGGCCAGACCGTCCTGACCTATGAGATCGACGCAGAGGAAGTGCCCGCACTGACGCGCCTGATCGAACAGACCGGGGTCAAGCTGGTGGTCAACCTGGCGCTGCCGTATCAGGATCTCCCGATCATGGATGCGTGCCTGGCCGCCGGGGTCGATTACCTCGATACCGCGAATTACGAGCCCAAGGACGAGGCCAAGTTCGAATACAAGTGGCAGTGGGCCTATCAGGACCGCTTCAAGGAAAAGGGCCTGATGGCGCTGCTGGGTTCGGGCTTCGATCCCGGGGTTACCAGCGTGTTCGCGATGTGGCTCAAGAAGCACAAGCTCAAGACCATCCGCAGCCTCGACATTCTCGATTGCAACGGCGGCGATCACGGCCAGGCCTTTGCCACCAACTTCAACCCGGAAATCAACATCCGCGAAGTGACCGCGCCTGCGCGCCACTGGAACAATGGTGAATGGGTTGAAACCCCGGCGATGACCATTCGCCAGAACTTCGAGTTCGAAGGCGTTGGCCCCAAGAACATGTATCTGATGTATCACGAGGAACTGGAAAGCCTCGCCAAGTTCGTGCCCGAACTGGAACGCGGCCGTTTCTGGATGACCTTTGGCGATGCCTATATCCAGCACCTCACCGTGCTGCAGAACGTGGGCATGACCCGGATCGATCCGGTGGTCTACCAGGGCAAGGAAATCATTCCGCTGCAGTTCCTCGCCGCCGTGCTGCCCAAGCCCGAAACGCTTGGGCCGACCACCAAGGGCAAGACCAACATCGGCGATATCGCCACGGGTCAGGCGCTGGATGGTTCGGGTGAAAAGACCTTCTACATCTACAACATCTGCGACCACGAGGACGCGTTCCTCGAAACCGGTAACCAGGCGATCAGCTATACCACCGGCGTGCCGGCGATGATCGGCGCAGCGATGATGCTGACCGGCGCGTGGCAGGGCGAGGGCGTGTTCAACATCGAACAGCTCGATCCCGATCCGTTCATGGACATGCTCAACACCCAAGGGCTGCCGTGGCAGGTCAAGGAACTGGCCGGCCCGCTGGAATTCTGATGAACTGGAGCGCGATTGCCCCGATCGGCCTGCTGGCCGGGTCCAACATGCTGATGAATCTGGCGTGGTATGGGCATCTCAAGGGGCAGTCGCGCGCGCTGTGGCTGGCGGTTCTGGTCAGTTGGGGGATCGCGTTCTTCGAATATTGCCTCGCCGTGCCAGCCAACCGGATCGGCGCGCGGGTCTATTCGCTGCCCGAGCTCAAGACTATCCAGGAAGTGCTCTCGCTTTCGACCTTCATCCTGCTGGCCTGGCTGCTGTTCGGGATGAAGCCCAACCTTAGCCAGTTTGCGGGCTTTGCCTTCATTGCGACTGGCGCATTTTTCATTTTCAAGGCACCGCTGGGCTGATGGAAACACGTGCAGGAGATCCGGGCGCATTTGCTCATTTCGACCTTACCCGGGTCGATAGCCCGGCCTTCGTGGTCGATGCCGCGCGGCTGCGGGAAAACCTCGCCCTGCTGGCGGACATCCGCGACCGCGCCGGGATCAAGGTGCTCTCGGCGCTGAAAGCCTTCTCGATGTGGAAGGTCGCTCCGATCGTGGGCGAATACCTGGATGGCGTCTGCACTTCGGGGCTGTGGGAAGCCCACCTCGCGGCCGAGCATTACGGCGGCGAAATCGCCACCTATTGCGCCGCCTACAAGGCCGATGACCTGACGGAAATCCTGCGCCTGTCGGATCACGTGATTTTCAATTCGCCGGGTCAGATCGAACGCTTCGTGGCCCAGATCGCGCTCGCCCGGGCCGAGGGGCAGGAGTTCGATATCGGCTTGCGGATCAATCCCTTGCACGCCGAAGGTGAAGTGCCGCGCTATGATCCGTGCGCGCCGCATTCGCGGCTGGGCTTCCCGGTCGATCAACTCACTCCGGAGCTGATGGAGGGCGTCGATGGCCTTCATTTCCATACCCTGTGCGAGCAGGATTTTGAGCCGCTTGAGCGGACCTGGGCGGCGGTAAAGCCGTTCATCGCGCCCTATTTCGGGCAGCTCAAATGGCTCAATTTCGGGGGCGGGCACCACGTGACCCGCGCCGATTACCAGCGCGACGATCTGGTCGCCTTCCTCAAGGCGGTGAAGGCCGAAACCGGCTGCGAACTCTACCTTGAACCCGGAGAGGCCGTGGCGCTCGATGCCGGCATTCTGGTCGGCACGGTGCTCGATACGCACTGGAACGGAATGCCGCTGGCGATCACCGACATTTCGGCCACCTGCCATATGCCCGACGTGCTTGAGGCGCCCTATCGCCCGGCGATGCTCGGCGAACTGCCGCAGGTCGAGGCTGAGGTCGATGAAACGGCTGGCGGTGCGGTGCGGCTTGGCGGACCATCGTGCCTCGCGGGGGATGTGATCGGCGATTACCGCTTTCCCGTGCCGGTCGAGCCGGGGCTGCGCTTCGCTTTCCTCGATCAGGCGCACTATTCGATGGTCAAGACCACGACCTTCAACGGGGTGCCGCTGCCCTCGATCTGGCTGTGGGACAGCGCCTCGGATGCCTTGGAATGCGTCAAGCGTTTCGGCTGGGAAGACTTCCGCGACCGGTTGAGCTGATTCTCCCCGTTTGGGGGCGAGTCGCAGGGCTGGGGGGCAGGCGATTCGCGCCGAGGGTGTCACAGCGCTGATTTACGCTTGTCTTATCTCCGCTTTTTGCGCTGATTTTAAAGCGAATTTCCGTCGTTTTCAGGGTGGGGGATTTTCACTTGCAGTTCATCTGCAAGGGGCTAATACGACGCTCCGCTGCCCCATGGGGACTTCCAAACCGCAAGGCAGCTTCGTCCTGTGTTGTTCTGGCCGAAAGGCCTATTGGGGGTCCCTTGAGTTGCACCATTATCCTGATGCACCGGCTGTAGTTCGCGCACTTTCGCCCGACGAACCCGTTATCCTCAATCGCCCGCACGCCGCCGCGCGCGCTGCCCGCTTCTTTGTCGAGAAGTTCCCGGGCAAGTCGCTCTATGCGGTGAAGGCGAATCCGTCTCCGGAACTGCTCAAGGTGCTATGGGCTTCGGGCGTGACGCATTACGATGTCGCCTCGATCGCCGAAGTGCGTCTGGTGCGTTCGGTTCTGCCGCAGGCCGTGCTGTGCTTCATGCACCCGGTCAAGCCGCGCGCCGCGATCGCCGAGGCCTACAAGGTCCACGGGGTGCGCACCTTCAGCCTCGATAGCCACGAAGAACTCGACAAGATTGTCGATGCCACCGACGGCGCCGAGGATCTGTCGTTGTGCGTGCGCCTGCGCGTGTCGTCGGACTATTCGGAACTCAGCCTCGCCTCGAAGTTCGGGATCGATCTGGCCGATGCCGCGCCGCTGCTGCAGGCGACCCGCCAGGTGGCCGATGCGCTCGGCATCTGCTTCCACGTCGGTTCGCAGGCGATGACCCCGTTTGCCTACGTCCAGGCGCTTGAACGCGTCCGTGCGGCGATTGTCGACGCCTCGGTCACGGTCGATATCGTCGATGTCGGCGGGGGCTTCCCTTCGATCTACCCGGGCATGGAACCGCCGCCGCTCGAAGACTATTTCGGCGCGATCCATCGTGCGGCGGAATCGCTGCCGGTGTCCTATTCGTCGGAACTGTGGTGCGAGCCGGGCCGGGCGCTGTGCGCGGAATACAATTCGATGGTCGTGCGCGTTGAAAAGCGCCGCGACGATGAACTGTACATCAACGACGGCGCCTATGGCGCGCTCTATGACGCGGCCCATGTGGGCTGGCGTTTCCCGGTGCGCGTGCTGGCCGAAGGTCGTTCGGAAGAGCTGCAGGACTTCGCCTTCTATGGCCCGACCTGCGACGATGCCGACTATATGGAAGGCCCCTTCCAGCTCCCCGCCGACATCCAGCCGGGTGACTATATCGAAGTCGGGATGCTGGGCGCCTATGGCGCGGCGATGAAGACGGCGTTCAACGGCTTCGGTCAGGCCGAAGTCGTTGAAGTGACCGATGAGCCGATGGCCAGCCAGTATCAGGGCAATCGCCGCGATCCGCGCCACAGCGACAACGTCGTCTCGCTGCGCTGATCTGAACGACGTGGGATAGGCCCGGCTGCAAGGCATCGTCTTGCCGCCGGGTGATCCCGCAGATGGCTATTCGCCGTCCTTGCGTTCGTGGACGCGGATGGCGAGCTCGGTGCGATTTTCCACTCCCAGCTTGTCAAAGATCCGGTTGAGGTAAACCTTGACCGAGCCTTCGGTCATGCCCAGCCGTTCGCCGATTTCGCGGTTGCGCAGCCCCATCGCCACGGCCTCGGTAATCTCGCGCTCACGCGGGGCGAGGGTGGAAAACTGATCGGGCTCCATGCTCTTGCGCGCCAGTTCACGGGCCCGCGCGAGCAATTCCTCATCGATCACCGTTTCACCTGCGCAGACCTTGCGGATCGTTTCGATCAGGCGCTGCTCGGCGCCCTGCTTGAACAGGATCGCGTTGACCCGCGCCTTGATCGCGGCAACCAGCCGGGAATCGTCAAGATGGGCGGTGAGCAGGATCACCGCGCGCCGATCGCCCTGCTGGCGCAATGTATCGAGCACCGCGATCCCGTCTCGCCCCGGCATCTGCACGTCGAGAATCACCACGTCGGGATTGGTGCTGGCGATGACTTCAAGAGCCTCGTCGCCGTCGCAGGCCGAGCCCGCGACTTCGTGCCCGGCCGCGCGCAGCACGGCTTCCAGCCCGGCGCGCAGGAAGGGGTGATCGTCGGCAATTACTATGCGGGTCATACCTATCCTCGTAGTGGCAAGGTAATAACCAGCAGCGTATGCCCATTTTCTGAAGAAATTGCGAGAGTTCCTCCAAGCTCGCCAACACGTTCCGCAAGCGAGCGCGGGATTGCGGCCGAACTGTTGGCCGCAAAGCCCGAACCATTGTCGGTGATCGCGAGGTAGAGCCCCTGTCCCTCGCGGGCGAGCTGGACCGCAACCCGGCTCGCCCTGCCATGCCGCACCGCATTGGCCACGCCTTCACGAACCAGTTGCTGAAGCTCGAACGTCAGCAGCGGTGGGGCGATGATCGGCTGCTTGTGATCGACGAACTCGATCTCCACGCCCCATTGGCGTTCAAGGTCGTTGGCCAGCAGGGCAATGTCATGCGCCAGATCGCGGTTGCCTGAGGCCACTTCGTCTTCGCGCAGACGGCTGATGACGGTGCGGACATGGGCCTGTTCGCCGGCCAGACCTGCCTGGATCGCGGCGATTTCGGGCAGGGGGTCGGCGCCCGAGGTGACCAGCCCGCGCAAGGCTTCGAGCCGGAAATTGGCCCCGGCGAGCGACTGGGCGAGGCTGTCATGCAGATCGCGCGCGATCGAGCCGCGCATCCGCATCACCGCGGCTTCCTTGGTCACGGTGGAGAGGCGATCGTGATCCATCGCCTGGGCGATCTCGCGGCCGATCTCGATCCCGAGCTTGAGGTGATCGGTGCCCATCCCGGTGATGCCGGTGAGCACCAGTTCGCCCGAGCCGGAGGAACCCTTGATAGGCACCAGCAAACCTTCGCCGATCCCGCTAAAACGTGCGAGGTCGGGCAGGTCAGCCCCGGTGCGGGCTCTGATGCGGTGCCGCTGGGCAAGGACAAGTTGCCGGCGCCGACGCCCATCGAACAGCATCGCGCGGCGCTGGGGGTGGGGCTTGATCGTGCCTGGAGCCAGAAAGGTCACGCGCCGCCCGGCGGGGGTGGCCGTGGCGAGCGTCGTGCGCGGTTCCTCGTCGTTCTCCCAGGCCACCACCACGCCGCGCGCGCCGGTGACTGCGAGGGCATAGGTCAGCGCATTTTCAAGGACCGAGCGATCGCCTTCGCGCGAGGCGGGCATATGGGGCGCGCGCGAGGCCGAATTTTGCGATCCGAACCACACCAGCACCAGCGACATTACCAGCATGTAGGCAAGGCGGCGGCCAAAGCGCGGCAGGTCGACCGCGATCCCTTGGCGGTGCAGTTCAAAGCCGAGCAGGAAGAACGCCAGGCTGATCAGGAACGCGATCCAGCCCGTGGTGCGCCAACCCCAGCGGCTGTTGGCCGACAGCATCAGGAAGGTGAAGAAGCTGAGGAACGGGCTGACGAAATCGCTGAGCCCGGTTTCGGTGAAATAGAGCGCGGCCAGGAACACGAAGATGTCGAGCGCGTGGGCAGCCTTGGCCACGCGGTGATCAAGCCACCAGTCGCGCCAGGCGATCGCCACCAGGATCGCGGACACCAGCAGATAGGTGCTGAGCAGCACGGCGCCGATCTTGGCAGCGCGGGCAGGCTGGGCGGGATCAAGCCACAGTGCCAGCACGAACAGGGCGGCGATGACCGCCCGGCACACCGCGATCACGCGGTTCGAGCGGTGTTCGAACAAGGTGCCGATCAGCCTGCCGAAATCCATGGTGCTGATCCTTGGCCGACCGGATCAGGCGGCGAGCTTGAGTTCCATTCGGCCCCAGATTTCGACCAGCGCCGCGGTCAGGTCGCGCATCATCGCCTCGGTGTGGGCCGGGCCCGGCGTGAAGCGCAGGCGCTCGGTCCCGCGCGGGACGGTGGGGTAGTTGATCGGCTGCACGTAGACGCCATATTCGGCAAGCAGCACGTCGCTGATCTTCTTGGCCTTGACCGGATCACCCACCATCAGCGGGACGATGTGCGTGGTCGATTCCATCACCGGCAGGCCGGCTTCGCGGAATAGACGCTTGAGCATGGCGGCGGCGGCCTGCTGGCCGTCCCGCTCGACCGAGGAGGCCTTGAGGTGGCGGACCGACGCGAGCACGCCGGCAACCAGCACCGGCGACAGGCTGGTGGTGAAGATGAAGCCGGGAGCATAGGAACGGATCACGTCGATGATCCGCGTGTCAGCGGCGATATAGCCACCCATCACGCCAAATGCCTTGCCCAGCGTGCCCTCGATGATGTCGATGCGGTGCGCGGCTTCGTCGCGGTCGGTGATGCCGCCGCCGCGCGGGCCGTACATGCCAACCGCGTGGACTTCGTCGATGTAGGTCAGCGCGTTGTACTTTTCGGCAAGGTCGCAGATCGCGTGGATCGGGGCGAC
>CALKVF010000018.1 GCA_937996535.1 uncultured Novosphingobium sp.
GCGGGTATAGCTTAGTGGTAAAGCACCAGCCTTCCAAGCTGGCTATGCGGGTTCGATTCCCGCTACCCGCTCCACCTTCCGCGCCCCGCCCACGCCGTTACACCAGCGCTTCCCGCCGATGATGGCCGATCGTCAGGATTTTGGAGCACCATGAATTATCGCCACTCGTTCCATGCGGGCAACAGCGCCGATGTCGTGAAGCACAGCCTGCTGATCGTCCTCGTGCGGGCCTTGCAGCTCAAAGAGAGCGCGCTGACCCTGATCGACACCCATTCCGGCTGCGGGCTGTACGACCTTAATGGCGAAGAGGCCGGGCGGACCGGCGAAGCCGCGCAAGGCGTAGTGCGGGCCTTTGCCGACACGAACCCCTTGCTGGACGACTACCGCGCCGCCGTGCAGGCGGTGAATGCCGGGGCCGAGCCGCACCTCTACCCGGGGTCGCCGACGTTTCTGGCGCAACTGCTGCGCCCGCAGGATTCCCTGGTCCTGAACGAGAAGCATCCCGACGACGCCTATACTCTGCGCGGCGTGATGCGCGGCACCTCTGCGGCGGTGCATGAGCGCGATGCTTACGAGCTGTGGCTGGCGATGGTGCCGCCCCGCACACCGCGCGGGGTGGTGGTGGTCGACCCGCCGTATGAGAAAACGGACGAACGCGCTCGCATCACCGCCACGCTTGCCGCCGCTCAGCGCAAATGGGCGCATGGCGTGACGGTGATCTGGTATCCGCTGAAAGAGCGGGCCGCGCATGCGCGGTGGAAGGATCAATTGCGCAAGCTCGGCATCCCGAAACTGCTGTGCGTGGAGCATTGGCTGTACGATGACGATCAGCCCGGCATCTACAACGGTGCGGGCCTGTTTATCGTCAACCCGCCCTACGCTTTCACGCAGGCGCTACCGCCGCTGCTGGAAGCCCTGCGCGCCGCGCTGGCGCCCGAGGGGCATAGCGGCGAAATCAGTGCTGTTTGGCTGGGCGATTAGGCGCCCCCTCTCCCACCCGAGGAATGGAACAGGGCCGGCGGCTAGTTGCCATCCGCATCGACTTCGAAAACCACCGGCTTGCCCCGAGACTCAGGCTCCCAGCCGGCGTGCAGTGCTGCCTGAATACCCCTGATTACAATCGCATCGCCGATCTGGAGGCGGCCTCGCTGCATACCTTTCATCAGGCGTTTTGGCGCGGGAAATTCCAGCAAGGCGCCGCGCTGGGTGTGCTTGCGCAGCAAGGCGACGGTCATCCCTTTCCAGCCGTCAAACTCGCTCCACTGCGGCTCGCTCCGCAGCTCCCACTCATATTGATGCCCATCGACTTCGACGATACCGGAAAGCTTGTGGATCTTGGTCATGCGGCCCTGCCTAGCAGGTCTGCGGCCATAAACCACCGGCCGGTTGCGATTGCGGCGGCCCCGACCAGAACCCCGATCCGCTGCGGGCCGCTCCAAGCCGCCCGCAGCATCAGCCAACGCGCAGCGCAAAACGGCAGATACAGCGCAAGTGCGCCGCCCTCTTCGCCGAGCGATCTAGGTTGGGATTTTCGGTGAGGTGGGTGGAGGCCCGAGCCGGAATCGAACCGGCGTAAACGGATTTGCAGTCCGGTGCGTAACCACTCCGCCATCGGGCCTCATCCCGTGGTTGCCCACGCGAAGCGCGCCCCTAGCTTAGCTGGCGCGCGGGTGCAACTCGATTCATGCGATCCGCCTCAGGCGATGCGTGCAAAGCTGACTTCGCGGCGGGCCGGGTCGGCGCGTTCCAGCCGGACGCGGATCGGCGCGCCCGGGGCAACGCCGTGGGCCGCCACGCGCGCGACCACCGGCAACTGGCACAGCTGGAACCGCGCCCCGCTTTCGGCAAGGTCGGTGACCACGGCGGCGAAATCCTCGCCCTCGCGGCCTACCAGAATGGCGGCTTCGGCCAGATCGACCACCGCGCGTTCGACCTGGGCCGAGCGAGCCCCAGCCTTGGCCATCACGGCGGGCAGGCGGGCGAAGGCTTCGGCGGCAGCGGGCGGCACCGGCTGGCCATTGGCCACGGCCAGCGCCGCACTGACGACATAGCGATCGGCGAGCCGGCGCAACGGCGCCGTGGCGTGGCAATAGGTTGCCGCCATCGCCGCGTGCCACGGCACCACGCCCGGCTGATAGGGCACATAGCTGGCCCCCGCGCCAGCCCGGCGCACCGCAAGCATGAAGGCCGCATCGCTGGGACGCGCGGGATCGAGCATCCGTTCAAACTGCTCTAGGCTGGCCGCATCGGGCCAGGTCAGGCCAAACGCGCGGGCGGTGTGGCGCAGCCGCGCGGTGGCATGGGCATCGGGCCCGCTCATCACCCGAAACAGCCCGGTCCCGGCCTTGAACAGCGCATCGGCCACGGCCAGGTTGGTCGCCAATGAGAGCGCAGCGTTGCGGGTTTCGGCGGTCAGCATCGGGCGAAAGCGCAGGGTATAGTGCCCTGCCCCGTTGTGATCGACTTCCTGTTCGGGCGGATCGACGCGGGCGGCGCCGCGCTGGTCTTCGGCGGCCTCGATCCGCCGGGCGAGTTCGGCAAAGCCGGCGGGCAGGTCTGCCTCCTGCGCGGTTTCATAGGCGAGCTTGGCCCGGCTGCGGATCACCGCGCGCTCGGCCCCTTCGAGCCGCACCGCCCCATCAGGCGCGACCCGGGTGGTAAAGACCACCGCCGGGCGCGGGCCATCGGGCAGCAGGCTGGCCGCGCCTTCGGCCAGCGCCGGGGGATAGAGCCCGGCCTTGCCATCGGGGAGATAGGTCGTCTCGCCGCGCACCCAGGCCTCGCCATCAAGCAGATCGCCATCGCCGACGAACCAGGCCACATCGGCAATTGCATAGTGCAGCAACAGGTCATTGCCCGCGGGTTCGATCGCAAAGGCCTGATCCAGATCGGTCGAACTGGCGGGATCGAGCGTGACGAAGGCCATGGCCGTGCGATCGGCATGGGCATCGAGCCCGCGCCGCGCCGCTTGGCTGGCCGCTTCGAGCACGGCGGGCGGGAAATCGGCGGGCACACGGAACTGCGCGCGAATCTGGGCCAGCCCTTCGCCCAGCAGCCGATCAGGATCGTGCAGCGCCTTCATGGTGCATGGGCTAACCCGGCCGCCGCCGCTTGCCAAGCCGGCACGGCTCGCGCAACAGTGCGGGCAAGGCGGGAAACGGCATTGACGCACCGCCGAAGCCTTTAGTAAGTATCGCTTACAAATTCCGGAACCGCCGGAGAGGAGCACCATTGCCATGAAGACCCGCGCCGCCGTTGCGTTTGCGCCCAAGCAACCGCTTGAAATCGTCGAAGTCGATCTGGAAGGCCCCAAGGCCGGCGAAGTCCTGGTCGAAATCATGGCGACCGGCATCTGCCACACCGACGCCTACACGCTCGACGGGTTCGACAGCGAAGGGATCTTTCCCTCGATCCTCGGCCACGAAGGCGCCGGGATCGTGCGCGAGGTTGGCCCGGGGGTGACCTCGGTGAAGCCGGGCGATCACGTGATCCCGCTCTACACGCCCGAATGCCGCCAGTGTAAGTCGTGCCTGTCGGGCAAGACCAACCTGTGCACCGCGATCCGCGCAACCCAGGGCCAGGGCCTGATGCCCGATGGCACCAGCCGGTTCAGCTACAAGGGCCAGACCATCTTCCACTACATGGGCTGTTCGACCTTCTCGAACTTCACCGTGCTGCCGGAAATCGCGGTCGCCAAGATCCGCGAGGATGCCCCCTTCCAGTCGAGCTGCTACATCGGCTGCGGCGTGACCACCGGCGTTGGCGCGGTGATCAACACCGCCAAGGTCCAGGTGGGCGACAACGTGGTGGTCTTCGGCCTCGGCGGGATCGGCCTTAACGTGATCCAGGGCGCGCGGCTGGCCGGCGCGAACAAGATCATCGGCGTCGACATCAACCCCGACCGCGAGGAATGGGGCCGCCGCTTTGGCATGACCGACTTCCTCAACACCAAGGGCATGAGCCGCGAGGACATCGTCGCCAAGATCGTGCTGATGACCGATGGCGGCGCGGACTACACCTTCGATGCCACCGGCAACACCGACGTGATGCGCACCGCGCTCGAAGCCTGCCACCGCGGCTGGGGCACCTCGATCATCATCGG
>CALKVF010000019.1 GCA_937996535.1 uncultured Novosphingobium sp.
GGTCGGCGGGCTGGCGATGCGCATGTGCACTTCGGCAGCGCCGGCATCGCGCATCATCTGCACGATCTTCATCGAGGTGGTGCCGCGCACGATCGAATCGTCGATCAGCACGATCCGCTTGCCTTCGACCAGCGCGCGGTTGGCGTTGTGCTTGCGCTTCACATCGGCATGGCGCGCGCCGTCCGACGGCTGGATGAACGTGCGCCCGACATAGTGCGAACGGATGATCCCGAGGCCAAAGGGAATGCCCGATTGCTGGGCATAGCCGATCGCGGCGGGCACGCCGCTGTCGGGCACCGGCACCACGAGATCGGCTTCGACCGGGGCTTCGATCGCGAGTTCCGCGCCGATCTGGCGGCGCACTTCATAGACCGAGTGTCCGCCCATGACCGAATCCGGGCGGCTGAAATAGACGTGTTCGAAAATGCACGGGCGCGGCGAGGTTTCGCCGAACGGGCGGTGGCTGGTGATCCGGCCATCGGTGCGCACTTCGACGATTTCGCCGGGTTCGACCTCGCGCACGAATTCGGCGCCGACCACGTCGAGCCCGACGGATTCGCTGGCGAACACGATCGCATCGCCGATCCGGCCCATCACCAGCGGGCGGATGCCCAGCGGATCGCGGCAGGCGATCAGGCGCTTGGGGGTCATGCAGATCAGCGAATAGGCACCTTCGATCATCCGCAGCGCATCGACGAACCGGTCGAGCAGCTTGTGGAAGCGGCTGGTCGCGATGAGGTGGATGATGACTTCGGTGTCCGAGGTCGACTGGAAGATCGAGCCCTTGGAGACCAGCTCGCGCTTGAGCGTCATCGCGTTGGAAATGTTGCCGTTGTGCGCGATCGAAAAGCCGCCGGCGGCCAGATCGGCAAACAGCGGCTGGACATTGCGCAGGCCCGAGCCGCCGGTGGTGGCATAGCGCACGTGGCCCGAGGCGACGCTGCCGGGCAGCTGGTCAAAGCAGGAATTGTCGCTGAACACCTGGGCGACATGGCCAATCCCGCGGTGCGAATAGAATTCGCGGCCATCAAGGCTGACGATGCCGCAGGCTTCCTGCCCGCGGTGTTGCAGGGCGTGCAGCCCCAGGGCAGTCATCGCGGCTGCATCGCGCGCGCCAATGACGCCGAAAATGCCGCATTCCTCGCGGAGCTTGTCGCCATCCGCGTCTAGGAAAGGATTTGTGATGTTCATGTTTCACCCGGCCAGTGGTGGCGCCGCTTTGGCCCCGATGCGCCTGAAAGGCAAGGGGCCGAAAGCTGCCATGCCCGATGAAATGTGCTGCCGCCGCCGCCTGCGCAGATAAGTTCATGGCAATGGCGCATTTTTGGGGGCAGGGCGGTGCAGCCGGTGCGAGCAGCGGGCGGCGCTTGCCAGTGCGGCGGGGCGGGCCTACATCGCTGGCAACGACCCATCCCGCATTTCCCTCCCGCGAGGCCTGCTTGCTGCTTTCTCCTTTCGAATGGACCATCGCCAAGCGTTACATGATGCCGGGGCGGGGCGAGGCGTTTATCGCGCTGGTGGCCGGGATCAGCCTGGTTGCGGTGATGCTGGGCGTGGCCGCGCTGGTCATCGTGATGAGCGTGATGAACGGCTTTCGCGCCGAACTGTTCGACAAGATCGTGGGGCTTAACGGCCACGCGATCGTCCAGGCCTATGGCGGGCGGCTGGAAAACTGGCGCGAGGTGCTGGCCGAGGTCAAGGCGACGCCGGGCGTCACTCGCGCCTCGCCGCTGATCGAGCAGCCGCTGCTCGCCAGCTTCAATGGCCGGGTCGAGGCGATTTTCGCGCGCGGCAATACGGACGAGGACATCACCCGGCTCAAGGACAAGCTGGTCACCGGATCGCTCGGCGATCTGCGCCCCGGTGCGAACAATGTCGCGCTGGGCTCGCAGCTTGCGGCCAATCTGGGTGCGCGGGTGGGCGATACGATCACGGTGATCAACCCGCAGGGCCAATCGACCCCCTTCGGCACGGTTCCGCGTCAAATCGCCTATCATGTCTCCGCGATCTTCGAGATCGGGGTCTATGACTATGACCAGCGGTTTGTGGTCATGCCGATGCAGGATGCCCAGACCCTGCTGCTGACGGGCGATTCCGTGGGCATGATCGAAGTCCAGGTCGACGATCCCGACCGGGCTGCGCAGATCCTTGCCCCGGTTGGCCAGAAGCTGGCGGGCCAAGCGGTGGTGACCGACTGGAAGACGATCAACGCCAGCCTGTTCGAAGCCCTCGCGGTGGAGCGGGTGGCGATGTTCGTGGTGCTGTCGATCATCGTGCTGGTGGCGGTGTTCAACATCCTGTCGAGCCTGATCATGCTGGTGCGCGCCAAGACCCGCGACATCGCGATCCTGCGGACGATGGGGGCCACCCGGCGCTCGTTGCTCAAGGTGTTCGTGACGATCGGCTTTGTGATCGGGGCGCTCGGCACGCTGGCCGGGCTGGCGCTGGGCTTCGTGTTCCTGTTCTTCCGGCAGGGCATTGTCCGGCTGGTCGAAGTGCTGACCGGGCAGAATCTGTGGGATCCCTCGATCCGCTTCCTGACCGAACTGCCGAGCCGTTCGGACCCGGTGGAAATCACCGTGATCGCGCTGATGGCGCTGCTGTTCAGTTTCCTTGCCACGCTCTACCCCGCGTTCAAGGCGGCGAGCACCGATCCTGTGCAGGTGCTGCGTTATGAATGATCCGGTCGTCAAACTCGCCGGGCTGACCCGCAGCTTCGAGCAGGGCGGCGAGCGCATCGACGTGCTGCGCGGTGTGGACCTTGAGGTGCGCCCCGGCGAAATCGTCGCGCTGCTGGGGCCGTCGGGCTCGGGCAAGTCGACCTTGCTTCAGGCGGTGGGGCTGCTGGAAGGCGGCTTTGGCGGGCGGATCGAGATTGCCGGCACCCATGCCTCGGCGCTGTCGGGCGATGATCGCACGACGCTGCGGCGTGACCGGATCGGTTTCGTCTATCAGTTCCATCACCTGCTGCCCGATTTCAGCGCGCTGGAAAACGTGGTCTTGCCGCAACTGGTGGCGGGCGCGGATCAGGCCTCGGCCGAAGCGCGCGCGGTTGAACTCCTTACCGCGCTGGGGCTGGGGGCGCGGCTGGGGCACCGGCCAAGCCAGCTTTCGGGCGGCGAGCAGCAGCGCGTGGCCGTGGCCCGCGCGCTCGCCAACAAGCCCGCGCTGGTGCTGGCGGACGAGCCGACTGGCAATCTTGACGAGGCGACTGCCGACAAGGTGCTTGGCCAGTTCCTCGATCTGGTGCGAACCCAGGGCAGCGCGGCCCTGGTCGCAACTCATAACGAGCGGCTGGCCCAGTCGATGGACCGGGTGGTGCGCCTGCATGATGGAGTGCTGGAATGAAGACGATCGCGGATTTCACGGCCAAGCTTCCCAACGGTGAGGAGATCAGCCTGGCCGACAAGCTCGGCAAGGTGGTGCTGGTGGTCAACACGGCCAGCAAGTGCGGCTTTACCCCGCAGTATGACGGGCTTGAGGCGCTGTGGCGCAAGTATCGCGATCAGGGCTTCGAAGTGATCGCCTTCCCGTGCAACCAGTTCGGCCATCAGGAGCCGGGCAGCGCCGATGAAATCGCCGAGTTCTGCAAGGTCAATTTCGGGCTGAGCTTCCCGTTGATGGGCAAGATCGACGTCAACGGCGCCGATGCCGCGCCGCTGTACGATTGGCTCAAGGCCGAGGCGCCGGGGCTGATGGGAACCAAGTCGATCAAGTGGAACTTCACCAAGTTCCTGATCGGCCGCGATGGCAAGGTGGTGCGCCGCTATGGCCCGACCGACAAGCCCGCCGCGCTCGATCGGGACATTGCCGCGCAGCTGTGATCGCAGTCAGCGGGCCAGCGCGACCAGCTTGCCCTGATCGATGCTGGCCACCGCGGCTTTGAGATCATCGATGCTGGCGGCCTGGCCTTCGGCTTCGACCATGAAGCGGCTGGCGATCTGCACCCCATAGCTGCCGCTGCCGTCGGTGCGGTTCCACTTTTCGACGCGCATCTGCCCGCCTTCGGTGGTGGTGCGCTCATAACCGTTGGCGTCTTCCTTGTTTTCCTCGACGCCGAGGCCGCCCGCGATCCCGGCCAATGCGCCCATCGCCGCCATGTCGACCACGCGCAGACGAATGGTCTTGTCACCCAGCGCATAGGTGCCTTCGGCCTGGGCGCCGATCCCGCCGGCGCCGCCCGACTGCGTGGCGGTGCGGACATAGCCGCCGAGCGTGGCAGGCAGCAGTGCCTGCAATGCCGCGACGCTCACCGGCTTGGCATCCTTGGTCTGTTCAAGCTGGCGCGAGGCCTGTTCGAGATTGGCCGTGTCGATCCGTCCACCGCCGGGCAGGTTGACCTCGACATTGTCGCCCGAGCGGGCCGCAAGGCCGGCCATGCCGCCGCCCATCAGCCCGGTCAGCCGGGTGGTGATCGTGCCGGCAATCGCCATCAGCACGATCGCGCAGAGCGCGGTCACCACGGTATAGCCGGTCGAACGGGCGCGCGGCACCTGCATCACCGGACCTGCGCCCAGATAGAACAGGTAGAGGCTGTAGATCCCCGCCAACACGCCGAGCATCGCCAGCGACGGCACGAGGCCCAGTATGCCTGCGATCCACGCCGGGGTGAGCGAATAGGCGACCAGCTTGAACGCCTGGGTGCGATTGGCTGTGCCGCCGAAATTGGGGGCCAGAAAATCGGCCACCAGCGCGATCACGATCAGGCTGACGATGGCCATGACAAAACTGGTCAGCGCTATGCCAAGGCCGCTGGTCAGGCTGGGGTGATAGGTTGCCAGCAGCAGCGAGACGCCGAACACCTGCCCGCCGATCAGGGCAGCCAGCGGGCCGATCGCGGCTAGCGGGGCGGCATAGCGCGTGATGATGTCACCGGGGGTGGCTGGCTCAGCAGCGATCGCGGGCCAGGTGTCCTCGGGATTGAGCGTGATCGCCTTGGCCCGCGCGACCAGTGCGGTGCTGCCCGGAGCGCCGGACCCATTGGGTGTGGAATCATTCATGGCCAGTCCCCTTTGCAGGAGTGAAAGGAACGCATCGCGACCCGCCGCTGATTGCCGGGGAGACAACCACAACTTTCTGAGATTGCAAAGACAATTCGCTTGGCTGGGATCGGCGGTGGATAGGTCGGTCATGGCCTTTTGCGAATCCCGTCCGCCATGCCTAGGGTCGGCCCATGGCCTATCAACCTTTCGTGCCCCTGCGGGTGCTTTCCAGCTATTCGATGCTCGAAGGGGCGATCGATCCCAAGGCAATTGCCAAGCTGGCGAAAGAACGGGGTTTTCCCGCGATCGCGATTGCCGATCGCAACGGGCTCTACAGTGCGATGGCCTTTGCCGGGGCCTGCCGTGATGCCGGGATTCAGCCGATTGTCGGCACCACGCTGGGCGTCCAGCGCGAACCGGGCGGGGCGATTGACTGGCTGGCGCTCTATGCGCAGGACAACGATGGCTGGAACAACCTGTGCCATTTGGTCAGCAAGGCGCATCTTGAACGCCCGCTCGAACTGGAACCCCATGTCACGCTGGGCGATCTGGAAGGTCACACCGCCGGGCTGATCGCGCTGACCGGCGCCGGCGAAGGCGCATTGGTGCGGCTGCTGGCCGAAGGCCGGCAGGACGCCGCCGAGGCCTATGCCGACCGGCTGGAGCGCCTGTTTGCGGGCAAGCTCTATGTCGAAATCGCGCGCGGCGGCGACAGCGCCGAGGATGCCGCCGAAGATGCGCTGATCGCGCTGGCCTATGCCCGCAACCTGCCGCTGGTGGCGACCAACCCGGCCAAGTATGGCGAACCCGGCTTCTACGGCGCGCACGATGCCATGCTGTGCATCGCCAATTCGACCCATATCGATGCCGCCGATCGCCCGCGCTCCAACCGCGAGGCCTGGGTCAAGTCGGCCAGCATGATGGCCGAACTGTTCGCCGATCT
>CALKVF010000020.1 GCA_937996535.1 uncultured Novosphingobium sp.
AAGCCCGGTCGAACTGGCGGTCATCAGGATGCGGCCATAGTTCTGCTCGCGCATCAGGTTCCACACCGCCTTGGTGCAGTTGGCCGCACCGTTGAGGTGCACGTCGACCACCAGCTTCCAGTCTTCCATGGTCATCTTGGCGAAGCTCTTGTCGCGCAGGATGCCCGCGTTGTTGATCAGGATGTGGACGCCGCCCCACTTTTCCTTGGCCTTGGCGACCATTTCTTCCATCTGCGCGGCTTCGGTAACGCTGCCGCCATTCGACATCGCTTCGCCGCCGAGGGCTTCGATTTCCTCGACCACCTTGAGCGCGGCGTCCGAATGGCCGGTGCCATCGCGCGACCCGCCAAGGTCATTGACCACCACCTTGGCGCCCCGCTTGGCGAGTTCGATGGCATAGGCGCGGCCAAGCCCGCCGCCGGCACCGGTTACGATCGCGACGCGGTCCTTGAAAGAAATCGTCATGGGTTCCTGCTCCCGTAAATTGACACAGCTCCCTGGGGGAAGTGGCGGATTCAGTGGCACGCCGCACGAGGGCTTTCAACTGTTTGTCGCGCCCGCCGAACTGCCGAAAATGCACCGCAAGCCGGGTGGTGTTGGCAAGCGCCGCAGGCCGTAGCGTCAACCCGGCGGGCGGGCTCGAGCAGGATCAGCTTTCCAGCCGCGCCGTGGCCAGGAGGGCGAGCCACTGGCGGCGCATTTCATCGCTGATTTCGCCGCGATAGAGCCCGGCCACGGTGAAAACCTCCTTGCGCCCCAGCACCGCGCGATAGATTCGCGTCTGCCCGGAAAGCTGCGCGCAGCGCGGTGCCGTGCGGCTGAAAGTCACCGAAGTGGCATCGGATTCGAGCACCTGCCACGTGCTCGGGCAGGTCTTGTCCTCGCCCGCGCGGAACTGGTCGAGCCAGGCGAGCGGTGCGGTCACCTTGGGTTTGCGCGGGTAGACCACCAGTTCGACCGCTTCGCGCCAGTTCTCCAGCGATTCGCCCTGAACCTTGATCCGGTCGAGGATGAAGCGCGGCTTTTCGCTACGCATGAAATAGACGTTGTCGTCCTGGTGTTCGAGCGCGCGGGCCAGCGGGGGATAGGCGGTGCGATCGACCAGCAGGCGTTCCGCCTGGGCAGGGGTGGCCAGCATGGCGGCCAGCGCCGCGATCATCCCGCAAGTTGCATGGCGCATGGCTGATCTCCCGGTGAACATGAGCGGACTAGACCATATTCCTGCGGGCGGCTCAATCGCTTGTGGCGTTCGTTTACAGCTGGACCAGCGTGGGCAGCAGTTCGTCGAAGTGGCCGATCACCGCATCGGCGCCCAGATCCTGCGGCGGCAGGTCGTTGAACCCGAAGCTGACCGCCACGCAGGGCAGCCCCGCGGCGCGCGCGGCGCGGGTGTCGAAGGTCGAATCTCCGACATAGGCCGCGCGCCCGCCGCCCAACTGCGCGACCATTGCATGCAGCGCATCGGGCGCGGGTTTGAGCGGATAGGCCCCGCCGCCGCCGATCACGCAGCCGAAGCGGTGGAGCAGATCGAGTTCGCCCAGCAGCTTGACCGCGAGCCGCTCGGGCTTGTTGGTGACCAGCGCCAGCGCGGTTCCGGCGCTATCCAGCGCGTCGAGCATTGCTGCGCCGCCGGGGTATAGTGCAGTGTGGCGGGCGATGTTAACCTCGTAAAAGGCCAGCAGCTCGCCATAGAGCGCATCGGCATCGATCCCATCCTCGCCCCCGGTCAGGGCCAGCGCGCGGCGCAGCATCAGCCGCGATCCCCCGCCGATCAGGCCGGAGATGGCCTCGTCGGGCACAGGCGGGCGCCCAGCAACGGCCAAGGCATGGTTCACCGCCGCGCCCAGATCGCGCGAGGTATCGAGCAGCGTTCCGTCGAGGTCGAACCCGACTATGGAAAAGGGCAATTCGTTTATGGCGCGTTGCCTTGGCGCGGCGTAGTGGAAACGGCAAGAATTTGCTGGCAGAGATCCGATCCATGAACGCTGAAACGCCACTGGCCGTCATCACCCTTGCCGCGGGCAAGGGCACCCGCATGAAAAGCGACCTCCACAAGGTGCTGCACCCGATCGCCGGGCGGCCGATGCTGGAGCATCTGCTGGCCTCGGTGGCGGCTCTGGCTCCGTCGCGGCAGGTGGTGGTGGCCGGGCATGGCCGCGATCAGCTGGAAGCGCAGCTGGGCGCGCGGGCGACCATCGCGGTGCAGGATCCGCAGTTGGGCACCGGCCACGCGGTGCAGCAGGCCGAAGCCGCCTTGGCGGGCTTTGCTGGCGACGTGCTGATCCTCTACGGCGATGTTCCCTTCGTCAGCGCCGAAACGATGCAGGCGATGATCGCGCGGCTCCACGGCGATGATGCCCCGGCCGTGGTGGTGCTGGCCTTCGAGCCTGCCGATCCGCTGCAATATGGCCGGGTGATCACGGCGGGCGATACCATTCAGAAGATGGTCGAATACAAGGATGCAAGCGAGGCCGAGCGCGCCTGCAGCCTGTGCAATTCGGGCCTGATGGCGGCTCGCGCCGAGGATCTGTTCGCGCTTTTGGCCCGGGTCACCAATGACAACGCCCAGGGCGAATATTACCTGCCTGACGTGGTCAATATTGCGCAGAGCGATGGCCGCGCTTGCGCCGTGGTGGTGACCGGCGATGCCGACGAGGTTGCCGGGATCAACAGCCGCGCCGAACTGGCCGGGGCCGAGGCCCGCTGGCAGCAGCGCCGCCGGATCAAGGCGATGGACGATGGCGCCACCCTGATCGCGCCCGAAACCGTGTGGTTTTCTTGGGATACGGTGATCGGCCGCGATGTCCTGATCGAACCCAACGTGTTCTTCGGCCCCGGGGTCGAGATCGCGGACACGGCCACGATTCGCGCCAATTGCCATATCGAAGGCGCCAAGGTTGGCCCGGCCTGCGAAGTCGGCCCGTTTGCGCGGCTGCGCCCCGGCGCGGTGCTGGAGGAAAAGGCCAAGATCGGCAATTTCGTCGAAGTGAAGAAGGCGACGATGGGCAAGGGCGCCAAGGCCAATCACCTGTCCTATATCGGCGATGCCGAAGTGGGCGCGGGGGCCAATATCGGCGCGGGCACGATCACGTGCAATTACGACGGTTATTTCAAGTACAAGACCGTGATTGGCGAGCGCGCTTTCATCGGCTCGAACTCTGCGCTGGTCGCCCCGGTCAAGATCGGGGCCGATGCGATCGTGGGGGCGGGCAGCGCGGTGACGCGCGATGTTTCGGCCGGAGAACTGCGGATCGTGCGCGGCGAACAGCTGGTCAAGCCGGGCTGGGCTGACCGTTTTCATGACGCCATGAAAAAGAAGAAAGCCGCCGAAAAGAAGGGCTGATACGCCAGTGCGAGTGCGCGCCGCGTTGACTTGATATCATGCGTTGATATCATGGCGGGGCAATGCGCACCCTGGTTGAAATCCCCGATGACGACATCCGCTGGCTCGACAAGCAGGCGGCAGAGCGCGGTCTGTCGCGCACCGCGCTGGTGCGCGAGGCGGTAACCCAGCTGCGCGAAGGCTCATCACGCAAGGGCGTTGATGCCTTTTGCGGGATGTGGCGCGATCGCAGCGATATCGGTGACGGGCTGGGTTATCAGCGCCGCATCCGCATGGGCGGGGCTGCGGCTTGAGCGGCGCCCTGTTTGATAGCGCGATCCTGGTCGATGCGCTGGTTGGCCTGTCGGCGGCGCGCACCGCGCTGCTCTCCACGCCAGAACGCTGGATCACCCGGCTGGGCTGGGCCGAAGTGATGGCTGGCGCGCGCGGCGATGCCGAACGGGTCGAGGAATTTCTCGATCATTTCAAGGTGGTCGAACTCAACGAGGAAATCGCCCGGCGCGGGGCCACCCTGCGGGCACAGCGGCCAGAAATGGCGCTCGACAGCGCGCTGACCCTGGCGGCTGCGCAGGTGACCGGGCGGATCCTCGTCACACGCAATGTCAACGATTTCCCGGCCAAGATGCCGGGCGTGCGCGTTCCTTATACCCTCTAAAGTCCCTATCCCCCTAGCGAAGGCAAAGACCCATGTGCGGAATTATCGGTATCGTCGGCAAGGAAGACGTCGCGGAGCGGCTGGTCGATGGTCTGCGGCGGATGGAATATCGCGGCTATGACTCGGCCGGGGTCTGCACCGTGGCTGGCGGTCAGCTGATCCGCCGCCGCGCGCCGGGCAAGCTCATGGGGCTGGTGCGCGAACTGGCCGCTCATCCGGCCGAGGGCACCACCGGCATCGCCCACACCCGCTGGGCCACCCACGGCGCGCCGACCGCCGCCAATGCCCACCCGCACGCCACGGCCGAACTGGCGCTGGTCCACAATGGGATCATCGAAAATTTCCGCCAGCTCAAGGATGCACTGGCAGCGCGCGGACGGGTGTTTGAAAGCGATACCGATACCGAAGTGGTCGCCCACCTGCTGTCCGAACAGGTCGAGGCCGGAAAGAGCCCGGAAGATGCGGTCAAGGCCACCTTGCCGCAGCTGCGCGGGGCCTTTGCGCTGGCGATCGCGTTCCGCGCGCATCCCGATATGCTGATCGGTGCGCGGTTGGGCTCGCCGCTGGTGCTCGGCTTTGGCGATGGCGAAACCTATCTCGGTTCGGACGCGCTGGCGCTGGCGCCGCTCACCCAGAAGATCTGCTACCTTGAAGAGGGCGACTGGGTGGTGGTGCGCCGCGAAGGCGCGCAGATCTATGACAAGGACAACCAGCCGGTCACCCGCCCGGTGACGATGTCGGGCGCTTCGGCGGCGGCGATTGAAAAGGGCAATTTCCGCCACTTCATGCAGAAGGAAATCTTCGAGCAGCCGACCGTGGTGGCGCAGACGCTGAAAAGCTACATCCGCCAGGTCGACCAGTCGGTGGCCCTGCCGCAGTTCGATTTTGATCTGTCGACTATCAACCGCGTGACTATCGTCGCCTGCGGCACCAGCTTCTACGCCGGGATGGTGGCGAAGTACTGGTTCGAACAGTTCGCCCGCCTGCCGGTCGACATCGATGTGGCGAGCGAGTTCCGTTACCGCGATCCGGTGCTGGAGCCGGGCGGGCTGGCGCTGTTCATTTCGCAGTCGGGCGAAACCGCCGATACGCTGGCCGCGCTGCGCCATTGCAAGGAAGCAGGCCAGACCATCGCCGTGGTGGTCAACGTGCCGACCAGTTCGATGGCGCGCGAGGCCGACCTGCTGCTGCCGACCCATGCCGGCCCCGAAATCGGCGTCGCCTCGACCAAGGCCTTTACCTGTCAGCTGGCGGTGCTGGCGGCGCTGGCCGCGCATCTTGCGGTCAAGCGCGGTCGGATGGACCGGGCCGAGGAATGCGATGTGGTGGCGCAGCTGCTCGAAACCCCGGCCAAGCTCAACGCGGCGCTGGCCCATGACGATGAAATCGCGGCCATGGCCCATCTCATCGCCCCGGCGCGCGACGTGCTCTACCTCGGGCGCGGGCAGGACTATCCGCTGGCGCTCGAAGGCGCGCTCAAGCTCAAGGAAATCAGCTATATCCATGCCGAAGGCTATGCTTCGGGCGAAATGAAGCACGGGCCGATCGCCCTGATCGACGAAGCTGTGCCGGTGATCGTGATCGCGCCATCGGGTCCGCTGTTCGAAAAGACCGTCAGCAATATGCAGGAAGTGCGTGCGCGCGGCGGCAAGATCGTGCTGATCTCGGATGCGGCGGGCCTGGCCGAAGCGGGTGAGGATTGCCTGGCGACGATTGAGATGCCCGCGGTTCACCCGCTGATCGCGCCGCTGGTCTATGCCGTGCCGGTGCAGCTGCTGGCCTATCACGTGGCCTGCGTGAAGGGCACCGACGTGGACCAGCCGCGCAACCTTGCCAAGTCGGTGACGGTCGAATGAAGGTTGCCGGCGGCTGCCACTGCGGTGCGGTGCGGTTTTGCGCCGAAGTGCCGCCGGTGGTCGATCTGCTTGCCTGCAATTGTTCGATCTGCAGCAAGACCGGGTTTGTTCACCTGATCGTGCCGCATGGCGATTTTTCGCTGCTGTCGGGGCAGGATGCGCTGGTGTCCTACCGCTTCGGGACGGGCGCGGCGGAGCATCTGTTCTGCCGCACCTGCGGGATCAAGAGTTTCTACCAGCCGCGTTCGCACCCCGATAGCTGGAGCGTCCACTTCGGCTGTCTGGATGAGGATCACGGGCTTGAAGGCCGGGTGGCCGACTTTGACGGGCGCAATTGGGAAAATGCCCGCGCCGCGCTGGGCGAAGGCTGAACCGCGCAAATTCCAAAGGTCATTTTACGCGCCGCTAACGATTGCGGGGTTATGCCGCGCGGGTGACCAACAAGAATCCCGTCCTTGCCAATCTTCCCCGCGAATTGCCGATCATGGCGGTGCTGGGCCTGACCCGTCCTGGCGATGGCGATTGGGCGCGGCTGCGCGGCCTGCAATATTCAAGCCTGGCGAAAGTCACGCAGGTGCGCATTTTGGCGCACTGCATCGCCGCGCTGGGGGTGATCCGGCTCTATTTCGGCCATGTCCACATCGCCGCGCTGCTCGGCTGGGTGGTGCTGCTGGGGGCCGGGCTCTACCACGGCGCGCGGATCGACAAGACGCTGGGCGATGCCGACCGGCGGCGGATGTCGCGCGATGAAGTCAACCGGCAGTGGGTCAGCTCGATTGCCAGCGCGCTGGTCTGGGTGGTCCCGATGGCCGGGTTCGGACCGTTCGGCGATCCGACCGCGCGGCTGGAACTGTGGGCCGTAACCGCGATGCTGATGACCGCCTCGGCCGTGCTGCTGCCGGCGGTTCCGCTCGGCAACCTGATGTTTGCCGGGATTGTGGGCGGCGGGGCGCTGATCAGCTTCCTGTTTGCCGGCAGCGTCGAAATGGCGCTGGTCAGCCTGGTTTTTGTGATCGTGGTTGGCCTTGGCGCGATCGAGAATGCCCGCTCCTTCCTCACCGCGCGGATTGCCGAGGCCGGAATGGCTGAGCGCAACGAGGTCGTTTCCTTGCTGCTGCGCGAGTTCGAGGAAGGCGAGGCCGACTGGCTGTGGCAGACCGATACCTCGCGCCGGGTGCGCTCGGTTTCGCCGCGCTTTGCCTTTGCGCTTGGCATGAATCCCGACGAGATCGACGGCAAGCCCTTCATCCAGCTGATCGCGGGGCAGGCCTGGGATACCGGGCAGTTCCCCTCCAGCCTTCATGATCTGGCCGAACGGCTCAAGCGGCGCGAGAGTTTCTCCAACCTGCTGGTGCGCGTCACGATTGGCGGCGTGCAGCGCTGGTGGGAAATCTCGGGCACGCCCAAGCTGGACGACAAGGGCAATTTCGACGGGTTCCGCGGGGTTGGCTCCGACGTGACCCAGCAGCGCGAATCGAGCGAAAAGATCGCCCACATGGCGCGCTATGACACGCTGACCGGCCTGCCCAACCGCATGATGGTGACCGAGGCACTGGGCGAGGCGATGCGCTATGCCGAACAGTGGCGCACCCGCTGCGCTTTCCTGATGATCGACCTCGACCGGTTCAAGGCGGTCAACGATACGCTGGGCCACCTGGTCGGCGACCAGTTGCTCGCGCGGGTATCCGAACGGCTCAAGACGATCATCACCGATAACGAACTGGTCGGGCGGCTGGGAGGCGATGAATTTGCCATCGTGATCCGCGATGCCTCGGACCACAACCGCATCGCGCGGGTGGCTGAAACCGTGATCGAGCGCCTGTCGCGCCCCTATGAGGTCGATCACCACACGCTCTACATCGGCGCCAGCGTGGGTTCGGCAATGGGGCCGCGCGATGGTTCGACAGTCGAAACGCTGATGCGCAACGCCGATCTTGCGCTCTACCGCTCGAAGGAAGACGGCGGCGGCCAGCACTGCAACTACGAACCGGCGCTACACGCCCATGCCGAAGAGCGCCGCAAGCTGGAGTTTTCGCTGCGCCGTGCGCTCGAAAGCAACGAAATGCTGCTCAACTACCAGCCGGTGGTCGATGCGCATGACGAGCATATCATCAGCTTCGAGGCGCTATTGCGCTGGAACAGCGCCGAGCACGGTTTGGTCAGCCCGGCCAAGTTCATTCCGCTGGCCGAGGATACCCGCCTGATCGTGCCGATTGGCGAATGGGTGCTGCGCGAAGCCTGCCGCGAGGCGGTGCGCTGGCCGGGCGGAGTGCGCGTGGCGGTCAACGTTTCGGGCGAACAATTGCTCGATCCGGGCTTTGTGCCGAGCGTGGTCTCCGCGCTCAGCGCCAGCGGTCTGGCGGCTCAGCGGCTGGAAATCGAGGTAACGGAATCGATCTTCGTACGCGATGCCACCACCGCGCGCGCCGCGCTGGAACAGATCATGGCGCTGGGCTGCGGGATCGCGCTCGACGATTTCGGGACCGGTTATTCCTCGCTCGCCTATATCCGCAACCTGCGGTTCTCGACGATCAAGGTCGATCGCAGTTTTGTGCAGGGCGCGGCAACCGGCAATGCCGAAAGCCTGGCGATCATCCGTGCCGTGGTCGCGATGGCGGAAAGCTTGGAAATGTCGACCACGGCCGAAGGGGTGGAAACCGAGCGCGAGCTTGAGGTCGTCCGCCAGCTCGGCTGCCGCAAGATCCAGGGCTATTACTATGGCCGGCCGATGCCCGCGGCCGATGCCTCGGCGCTGTTTGCCAAGGCGGCCCTGATGCGCGCCGCCGGATAACCGGCGGGGCCGCGATCAGGCGGCGATCAGGCTCTTGAGCGCGCTTTCGAACAGCGCGCGGCCATCGGTGCCGCCGTGCGCAGCCTCGATCATCCGTTCGGGATGCGGCATCATGCCCAGCACGTTGCCGGCAGCGTTGAGCACACCGGCGATCTGGCGGGCCGAACCGTTGACCGTTTCGCCATAGCGGAAGGCCACGCGGCCTTCACCTTCCAGCCGGTCGAGCGTGTCGGCGTCGGCAAAGTAGTTGCCATCATGGTGCGCCACCGGGATCACGATTTCCTGACCTGCGGCATAGCCGCTGGTGAACAGGCTCTGGCTGTTTTCAACCGTCAGCTTCACGTCGCGGCAGACGAAGTTCATGCCGGCATTGCGCAGCAGCGCGCCGGGCAGAAGGCCGCTTTCGGTCAGCACCTGGAAGCCGTTGCACACGCCCAGCACAGGAACCCCGCGCCCGGCGGCGGCAACCACCGCCTGCATGATCGGGCTGCGTGCAGCCATCGCGCCCGAGCGCAGATAGTCGCCATAGGAAAACCCCCCGGGCAGGGCGATGAAATCAAGGTTGTCGGGCAGCTGCGCATCGCCGTGCCAGACCCGCAAGGGGGCGCTGCCGGAAACCTTTTCCAGCGCGTCGGCCATGTCCCGGTCGCAGTTCGAACCGGGGAAGGTGATGACGGCGGCCCGGAAGCTCACGCCGCGACCTTCTCGATGCGGTAGTTTTCGATCACCATGTTGGCGAGCAGCTTGGTGGCCATTTCATCGAGCTGGGCATCGGTGACGCTGGCATCGACTTCGAGTTCGATCATCTTGCCGGCGCGAACGTCCTGAACCCCGTGGATCCCGAGACCTTCGATCGCATGGTGGATCGCGCGGCCCTGGGGATCAAGCACCCCGTTCTTGAGGCTGACGAATACGCGGACCTTCATGGGGCGGGCCTTTCGCTGGGAAGGAAGGGTGGGAATCGTGGCCGCCCTATGCATCCGCTGGCGCTTCAGGGCAAGGCGTGGCCGCGCGCCAGGCTCAACTCTCCACCGAATCCATCACGTAGCCGAGCGAACGGACCGTGCGCAGCGGATCGGGCGCGCCCTGAGCGGCGAGCGCGCGGCGCAGGCGGCCAACCCAGACGTCGACGGTGCGTTCATCGATTGCTTCTTCGTCCTTGCCCAGCCGGTCGATCAGCGCGGTGCGCGAAAAGACCTGGTCGGGATGCTCCATGAAATGGGCGAGCAGGCGAAATTCGTTGGGGCGCAGCGCGATCGGCTGGCCGCGAAAGCGCAGCTGGTGTGCGGCCAGATCGATCGCGAGTTCGCCATTGACCAGCTTGGCCCGCGGCGGCGTCTGGACCGCGGTATTGCCTTCGTACAGTTCCAGCCGCTCGGCCAGCTTGCGCGGCGAGAGCGGGCCGAGCAGGTAATCATCGGCCCCGGCTTTCAGCGCGCGGCGGCGTTCCTCGGCATCGCCTTCCTCAAGCACCATGGTGATATGGCAATCGCGAGTGGCGCGGGCTTCGCGCAGGCGGCGCACCATTTCGATCCCCGAAATCTCGGGCATCAGCCAGTCGACGAAGCACCACACCGGGCCATCGAAGCGGGTATCGGGAATGTCAGGCCCGATCGGCAGAGCGCGCAGCTCCGGCCGCACGCGCAGCAGGCTGGCAATCAGGTTCGGGTCCGGGGCAGTAAGCAGAACAGTCATCGGTCCGGTCATGGCTAAGCGATCCAATCCCGCGACCATGGGCGCTGCAGATGACGGATTTATGACGCCTTTTCGTCAGATTATCTCTTGTCGCATTGGTGTCATCGTTGTGTCGGTTGCGTGTCTGCAAACCGTCGCGCCGCTGCAATCGGCAGGGCCTAGCTGGAGCCCGGCAACCGGGAGGATGCGACTCGCAAACGTGCGGCGCACCCCGTCCCCAAGCTTCGCTGTAACCCAATGAGGGACCATAGACATGATCCGCCCTGCTACCAGGATTTCCGCTTCGTTCGCCGCGCTCGCCGTGGCTCTTGTTGCTGCGCCGGCCTTTGCCGAAGACGCGGCAGCTGCTGATACCACCGCGCAGGACAACTCGGGCCTGACCGAAATCGTCGTCACCGCCACCAAGCGCGAGACGAACCTCCAGCAGACCCCGATCGCCATCGCGGTCATGGGCGATGAAGACATCAAGAAGCGCCACGTCCAGAGCCTGATCGATCTGGCCGACGGCGGCGTTCCGAGCCTCCGCGTCTCGACCTTTGAAGCCCGCCAGTCGGCGCTGACCATCGGTATCCGCGGCATCGTTCCGTTCGACGCCAACCAGACCGCGCGCGACCAGGGCGTGGGCGTCTACATTGACGGCGTCTACCTCGGCCGTCAGCAGGGCCTCAACGCCGCCCTGTTCGACGTCCAGCGCATCGAAGTGCTGCGCGGGCCGCAGGGCACGCTGTTCGGCCGTAACGCCGAAGGCGGCGCGCTGAGCATCGTCACCAAGGAACCGACCGGTGAGTTCGGTGGCCGCGTGGCTGCCGGTATCGGCAACTACGGCAGCTACTCGACCGAAGCCCACGTCGACTTCCCCGAAGTCGCCAATGTCGCGGTCAAGATCGACGGCCTGGTCCAGCACCAGGATCCGACCGTGAAGAACCCGCTGGCCGGCCAGGCTGGCTGGAACCAGTATCAGCGCGCCGGTGGCCGCATTTCGGCCAAGTGGCGCCCGTTTGACGGTTTCTCGGCCACCGTGTCGTTTGACCGCGCCAAGGACGAAAACACCCCGTTCTACAGCCAGCTGATCAACTTCAACCCCAACGGCTACAACGTCGGCACCTACAGTGGCACCACGCTGACCTACGGCGGCACCGCCTGCAACGTGGCCTTGACCGTGGGCGGCGTGACCACCACGACCAACCCCTGCATCGCGCCCAAGGCGCCGCTGGTGGTCATGAGCGGCAACCAGCGCCAGACGGTTGCCGAAATGGGCGTGCCGCAGCAGCCGAGCGTCGACCGCACCGAAGGCTTCACCGCCAACCTCAAGTATGAAATCGCGCCCAAGACCGAGCTGCGCTCGATCACCGCATGGCGCAACGTTTCGACCGAGCAGTGGGACAACTCGGGCGGTGCACACCGCGTGACCTTCGCTCCCAGCGGCAACTTCAGCCGCTACAGCCTCTCGAACCTGCACCAGCGCCAGTTCAGCCAGGAATTCCAGCTGGTTGGCTCGGTTCCGCAGCTCGACTACGTGGTGGGCCTCTACTACTTCAACGAACGCGTGCAGGAAGAAGCCGCCACGCCGAACACCAACAAGTGGAACGCTGACGGCACCGGCTACACCATCAACAGCGAGCTGGTGACCGGGGCCGTGACCTCGGGCAACCAGGGCTGGGATCCGAGCGTGTGGTTCAAGCAGCGCGGCAGCTATGCCTTTGCCAAGAGCTACGCGGCGTTCGGCCAGCTGACCTACACCCCGGAAAGCTTCGACAGCCTGCACCTCACCCTTGCCGGTCGCTACACCCACGACAAGCGTGACGGTAAGCTCTACATCGTCAGCGGCACGGCCACCAACTACCTGTTCGCCTACGACAAGAAGCGGTTCGACCCGATGGTCACGCTGGCATTCGAAGCGAGCCGCAACGTCAACCTTTATGCCAAGTATGCCACCGGCTACCGCGCTGGCGGGGCGAACAGCCGTTCCTCGCAGTTCACCTCGTTCGACGCTGAATCGGTGAAGTCCTACGAAATCGGCGCCAAGATGGACCTGCTTGACCGCCGCGTCCGCCTGAACCTTGCTGGCTACATGATGGACCGCAAGGGCACCCAGACCGACTTCGACAACGTCGATACCATGCAGTTCCTGCCGGGTACCACGACCGCGAACCCGACCTTTGGCAAGCACACCGAAGAAACCCGCAACGCGCCGGGCAATTCGAAGATCAAGGGGATCGAAGCCGAACTCACCGTGCGTCCGGCCGACGGCCTGACCCTGGGGGCGTCCTATGCCTACACCGACGTCAAGGTTCCGGCCACGCCGAACCCGTTCCTGAACAACATCCCGTTCCAGGTCTACACGGTGTTCACCCCCAAGCACGCCGCTTCGGGTAACGTGGAATACGAAGCCAACATCGGCGGTGCGGGTGCCAAGGCGCGCTTCCACCTCGATGCCAGCTATGCCGGGCCGCAGTACAGCTTCCAGGCTGAACCGGTGCAGACTGAAGCCAGCTTCGTGGTCAATGGCCGCATCGCGCTGGTCGACGTTCCGATGAACGAAGGCGGCGTCAAGGCGACCTTCGCGCTGTGGAGCCGCAACCTGCTCAACGAAACCCACATCTACCGCCGGTCGAACGCCAACTCGTCGCCGACGCTGAACAACAACGGTTCGCTGAACTATGCCGGGATCCTTGGCGATTACGCCAACTTCAACCCGCCGCGGACCTTCGGCGCCGACGTGACGATCAACTTCTAACCCATTCCTTCCACCCTAGAAGGGCAACTAGAAAGGGCGGGCAGCGCAAGCTGTCCGCCCCTTTTTTGTGCCGCGTTAGGGCGCGTCCGTTCCTTCGGGCAGGACGGTCACTTCCACCGCCGCATCATCGCCCAGATAGCGCCGGGCCAGCTCGGTGAGTTGCGCCGGGGTGATCGCGGCGAGCCGGTCCCTGGCCTTGGTGAAGCGGTCGATCCGGTCGGGCTCGGTCTGGGCGCGGTCCACCAGCGCGAGCCAGAAGCCATTGGTCTTGAGGAGGTTGGCATAGCCATCGATGAGCGGCGCCCGCGCGCGCAGCAGCACGTCGTCGCTGACGGGCGCGGCGCGCAAGGCGGCAATGGCCGCGCGGATCGCGGCGCGGGTCGCGGCAACCTGCGCGGCATCGACCGAGGCAGAGATGGTAAAAGTGCCATAGCCGCGCCAGCTGCGCGAAGTGTCGCTGCTGACCCCGGGGGAATAGGTCTTGCCCAGTGCCTCGCGCAGGGTGTCGGTCAATTCGACCTGGACCACGCGCTGAAGCAGCGCGAGCTGCATTTCCGCAACCGGATCCTCGCCGTCGCGGGTCGGCCAGGTCAGCGTGACCAGCGCCTGATCCTTGGGCCCGGTGTGGTGCAGCACGCGCGGGTGGCGGTCGGCGGTGAAGCTGCGCTGGCGCTGCTTGGCATAGGGGCGGAATTCGGCCTCGCGCGGGGGGAGCGCGCCAAAGGTCTTGGCAACGGCGGCGATTGCGGCGTCCTCATCGAAATCGCCGACGATCCCGATCTCGATTGCGCCGTGGGCCAGCCGGTCGGCCAGATCGCCGCGTAGCTGGGCGAAGCTCAGTTTGCGGTAATCCTCGACCTTGCCGATGCTGAAGCGCGGATCGCCGTCCGACAGGATCGCGCCCAGATCCGCCGCCAGCGCCGATCCGGGTGTGGCGCGCAGCGCGGCGAACAGGTTGTTGATGTTCTGGAGGAAGATTACCTGCCCTTCGGGGCGATAGCCCGGATCGGTCAGTTGGGCGGCGGCCAGCTGCAATTCGGTGGTGAGATCGCGCGGGGTGGTCGCGGCCTGGATCATCAGCGTTTCGGGCGTGGCGGTCACCGGAGCGGCCACGCTGCGCCCCGCCAGCAGGGTGTCGAGTTCGTCCTTGCTGTGCTTGCCAAGCCCGCCCAGCGTCATGGTCGAGACCATCTGCACCGCCAGCGGATTGGCGCGGGTCGCCAGCATCTGCCCGCCATCGAGCGAAACCTGCACCAGCACCGCATCGCGCTGGAGGTCGGTATGCTTGAGGTTGAGCCGGACATTGTTGGCAAAGCGGAGCGTGCGGATCCCCAGCGCAGGTTCGCGGGTGTCGCTTGCTACGGTCCCGGCCGGGCCGAAGTCGGTGTAGGCAAAGCTGGCCGCAGCCTTGCTGGCGGGCGGGGTGATCGCGGTGTGCATCACCTCGTCCCAGGCGGCGCGCAGGGCCGGGCCGCCGCCGCCCGGCGGGGTGCGGCCCTGAAAGCGCAGTAACGGATTGTCGAGTGCCAGCGCCTCGCGCGCCAGCGCCGCCTGCACGGCGGCCGGGGTGATCTGCGGCGCGAAGGCTTCGAACCGGGCAAGCACGTTGCTTGGCCGGTCGGGCACGCTGCCGTCTGCGATCAGGCCGTGGACCGCGCCGAACAGCGCGCGGTTCGAGCGGCTCTCCTCGCCGCCGGCGGCATTTTGCAAGCCGCCGCGCAGGATCGCGAGCTGTTCGGCCACTTCGGCCGCGCTGAACCCGAAAGTCTGCGCGCGGCGGTATTCCAGCCCGGCTTCGATCAGCCCGCGCCGCCAGCGGGTGTCGACCGTGTCGATGTTGAGTTCGGTCGAGCGGCCATCGCGCAGCAGGTCGGTGGTGCCGAAATAGGCCCCGCGAAACGGGGCATTGGCCTCACGCGAGCGGCTGAGCAGGCGGCGGTTGACGATCGCATAGCCGATTTCGCGCAGCAGGTTCTCGCGCCGCTGGGCAAGGCTGTCGGGCTCGGTCAGCCACGGCCCCTGCCGGGCGGCGGTGACGCGTTCGGACAGCGCCGGGTCGATATGGATATCAACCTCGCCCCCGCGCGCGGCAAAGGGGCCGGCGAGCGGCTGGGGCTGGGCCGGGGCCGGGCGCCAGTCGGCAAAGTGGCTCTGGATTGCGGCTTCGACGGCGGCATCGGGAAAATCGCCGATCACCACCAGAGTGACATGGGCGGGGACATATTCGCGCTGCCAGAACGCCTTGAGCCCGGCGGCACCGGCCCCGGCCAGCGACTGCGGTGTGCCGATCGGCAGCCGCGCCGACAGGCGCGAGCCGCGCTGGAAAAAGCCGGAGCGCTCTTGGTAATTGCGCAGCGCGTAGCTGTTGCGATCGCGCATTTCCGATTGGACCACGCCGCGCTCCCGCTCGACCGCGGCAGGGGCGAAGGTCAGTTCGCTGGCGGTCTCGCGCATCAGCATCAGCGCGGTATCGAGCAGCGGCGCGGTGTTGACCGGCAGATCGAGGCTGTAGACCGTGCGGTCGTAATTGGTCGAGGCGTTGGTGTCCGGCCCAAAGGCCAGCCCATCGCGTTCCAGCAGCTTGACCATTTCGCCTTCGGGCACGCGGGTCGAGCCATTGAAAGCCATATGCTCGACGAAGTGGGCATAGCCGCGCTCGTCGTCGCTTTCGTCGAGCGAGCCTGCCGCCACTTCCATCCGCACGATCGCGGTGCCCTTGGGGGTCTGGTTGTGGCGGATCACATAGCGCAGGCCATTGGGCAGCTGGCCAAAGCGGAACGCCGGATCGAGCGGCACGTCGCTCGTCTCGAACGCCCAGGGCGCTGGTGGGGGCGGGGCCGACGCCGGGGCTATGGCCCGCGGCGCACAGGCCGCGAGCGCAAGGGCGGAAAGCGTGAGGGCGAACAGGAACTTGGCGCGGAGCATCGCGGCCTTGTTGCCGCGCCCACCGCGCCAGAGCAAGCCGTCTGGCTTACTTGCCCCGCAGCTTGCGATGAGCCGACAGGTCGAGCACTTCGCTCGGGCCGTTGTCGGTGTCGAGCAGGCCAAGGCGCCGCGCGACTTCCTGATAGGCTTCTTCCTCGCCGCCCAGATCGCGGCGGAAGCGATCCTTGTCGAGCTTTTCGCCGGTGGTCATGTCCCACAGGCGGCAGCCGTCGGGGCTGATTTCGTCGGCTAGGATCACGCGGCTGTAATCACCGTCCCAGATGCGCCCGAATTCAAGCTTGAAGTCGACCAGACGGATGTTGATCGCCGCGAACATCCCGCACATGAAATCGTTCACGCGGATGGCCATCGCGGAAATGTCCTGCATTTCCTCGTTCGAGGCCCAGCCGAAGCAGGCGATATGTTCTTCCGCGATCAGCGGATCGCCCAGCGCATCGTCCTTGTAGTAATATTCGATCAGGGTGTGGGGCAGCGCCTCACCCTCGGGGATACCGAGGCGCTTGCTGATCGAACCGGCGGCGACATTGCGCACGACCACTTCGATCGGCACGATTTCGACCTGGCGGACCAGCTGCTCGCGCATGTTGAGGCGCTTGATGAAGTGAGTCGGGATGCCGATGTGGTTGAGGCGGGTGAACACATACTCGCTGATGCGGTTGTTGATCACGCCCTTGCCGTTGATCGTGCCCTTCTTGAGCGCGTTGAACGCGGTGGCATCGTCCTTGAAATACTGGATGATGGTGCCCGGTTCCGGACCTTCATACAGGATCTTGGCCTTGCCTTCGTAGATCTGGCGACGACGCGACATTTATCGGTTCCTCAAACGGCAAGCCCCGGCTCATGCGGGTCGGATGACGCGCGCTGCCGGGGCGGACAGGTGCCGCCCTTACGCCAATTTGGGTTCAGGTGCAATCGAGCCCTCCATTTGCCCCATCCGCTCGGCCAGCCAGCGCGCCGCCGGGCCGGGCGGGCTGTCGCTGCGATGGATCGCGAACAGCGGATAGTTGCCGCCGGGGCGCTCGGACCGCTTGAGATCGACCAGCCGGCCATTGGCAAGGTCTTCGGCAACCATCCAGCGCGGCATGTTGCCCCAGCCAAGGCCCGCGCGCAGCAGCGCGTGCTTGGCGCCAAGATCACCCAGCCGCCACGAGCGCGCCGACATGACCGAGAAATCGCGCCCCTGGGTGAGGTCGGAGCGGTCGGTCAGCACCAGCTGGACCTCATCCGCCAGCGCGCCGCCCCTGACCAGCGCGTGCGATGGCGCCGCCACGGGGAGCAGCTCCACCGTGCCGAGGAAGCTGCGGGTCAGCCCCGGCAGCTCGGCGGCCAGCGGCCCGGCGATCCCCAGCGCGGCTTCGCCCCGCAGCACCAGATCGGCGACCGCGCCCAGCGCCTCGACCCGCAGGGTCAGCGCGACGCTGGGAAACCGCTCGGCAAAGTCCTGCAAGGCGGCGGCGAGGCAAGCGGAGGGGAACATGACGTCAACCACCACCGCCAGCCGCGGCTCTAGCCCCTGCGCCATGCCGCTGACCCGCGCGCGCAGGCCCGATAGGCCGCGTTCGACCAGCCGCAGTTCTTCCAGCACGGCCTGACCCTCGGCGGTGAGGCGGGGCTTGCGGGTGCCGTCGCGCTCGAACAGCGTCAGGCCCAGCTGGCCTTCGAGGTTGGCGATGGCATAGCTGACC
The DNA here is from genome assembly GCA_937996535.1 of uncultured Novosphingobium sp. GTDB lineage: Bacteria > Pseudomonadota > Alphaproteobacteria > Sphingomonadales > Sphingomonadaceae > Novosphingobium. The sequence continues at coordinate 17,709 of CALKVF010000020.1, forward strand.
ACCGAAGTTGCCCGGTGCAGCCGCCGCCCGGCCGCGGCAAAGCTGCCTTCCTCGACCACGGCCAGAAAGGCGCGGATCTGCTCGATAGAGGGGGTGCCGGGTTTGAACATTTCGATCCTGTAGAAAAGTGATCTCTATATTATCCGACTAAACAGAAATGCCAAGCTGCCCCATATCGGCTCCATCGAATTGCGCGGCCCTGCTGCCGCCCGGATGGAGACACGACATGAGCAAGGTTCTGGTCCTTTACTATTCAAGCTACGGCCACCTCGAAACCATGGCCAATGCGATTGCCGATGGCGCCCGCGCCGCCGGGGCCGAAGTGGACGTGAAGCGCGTGCCCGAAACCGTTCCCGAAGAGATCGCCAAGGGCGCGCACTTCAAGCTCGATCAGGCGGCTCCAGTCGCCACTGTGGCGGAACTTGAACACTATGATGCGATCATCGTCGGCACCGGCACCCGCTTTGGCCGCCTGTCGAGCCAGATGGCGGCGTTCCTCGATCAGGCCGGCGGGCTGTGGGCGCGCGGCGCGCTCAATGGCAAGGTCGGCGCGGCCTTCACCTCGTCGGCCACGCAGCACGGCGGGCAGGAAACCACCCTGTTCAACATCATCACCAACCTGCTGCATTTCGGCATGACCATCGTTGGCCTCGACTACGGACACGCCGGGCAGATGCGGAATGACGAAGTCGTTGGCGGCGCACCCTATGGCGCCACCACCATCGCGGGCGGCGATGGCAGCCGTCAGCCGAGCGAAACCGAACTCGAAGGCGCGCGCTATCTGGGCAAGCGCGTGGCCGATACGGCCACCAAGCTGTTCGGCTGAGCCTGACCTTACCAAGCTGGCCCGGGTTGCAGCCCGGGCCAGCGCGGTCTAACCGGCGCGAGACGATCGCAACCGGAGTGCCTTGATGGACCGCGCCCAAGCCCTTGCCCTGCTGACCCGCTACTATGCCGCGTTCAACGCTGGCGACTGGGAGGGAATGCTGGACTGTCTCGACGAGCAGGTGGTTCACGATATCAACCAGGGCGCCAGCCAGCACGGCAAGGCCGCGTTCCGCGAATTCCTCGCCCATATGGAGCGGTGCTACCGCGAGCGGCTTGATGGCATCGTGCTGATGGCCAGCGACGATGGCCAGCGCGGCGCGGCCGAATTTACCGTCCACGGCGAATACCTTGCCACCGACGAAGGCCTGCCCGAAGCAGACGGACAGACCTATGTCCTGCCGGCCGGCGCATTCTTCGCCATTGCTGACGGCAAGATCGTGCGGGTCACGGTCTATTACAATCTGGCCGACTGGACGGCGCAGGTCGTCGGGTGAGCCTGACGGTTCGCACTCTTGCGGGCGAGGAACTGCGCGCCGCGCTGGGCGATCTGGCGCGGCTGCGGATCACGGTCTTCTTGGCCTATCCCTATCTCTACCACGGCAGCGAAGCCTACGAGCGCGACTATCTGGCCGAGTTTACCGCCGCCCCCGATGCCGTGCTGATTGCCGCCTTCGATGGCGCGCGGATCGTGGGCGCGGCCACGGCCTCGCCGCTGGCGGGGCAGGATGACTATATCCGCGAACCCTTTGAGCGTGCCGGGATCGATGTGCGCGGGGTGTTCTACTTTGGCGAAAGCGTGCTGCTGCCGGACTACCGCGGGCAGCGGATCGGCCATGCCTTTTTCGATCAGCGCGAGGCCGCGGCGCGGGCCTGGGGGGCAAGCCACGCCAGCTTCTGCGCGGTGGTGCGTCCGGCCGATCATCCCGCTCGCCCGGCGGGGTACACCCCGCTTGATGCCTTCTGGACCGGGCGCGGCTATGCTCCGGTTGCGGGGCTTACCGGCATGTTCAGCTGGGCCGAACACGGCGAGGCTGCGGAAACCCCCAAGCCGATGCAATACTGGATGCGCGCCCTATGACCCGGTTCACCATTGCCGCTGCCCAATACCCGATCGAGGCGCTGGCCGATTGGGCGGCCTATGAAGCCAAGCTGCGGCGCTGGGTGGCCGAAGCCGCGGCGGGCGGGGCGGCGCTGGCGGTGTTTCCCGAATATGGCGCGATGGAACTGGCCTCGCTCGATCCCGTGACGATGGGCGATCTGGCGGGTTCGCTCGCCAGTGTCGCTTCGCTGCTGCCGCGCGTCGATGCGCTCCACGCCGAACTGGCCGTACACACGGGGATGCACATCCTCGCCGCCAGCGCCCCGTTCCGGCGCGATGACGGGGCCTATGTCAACCGCGCCCGGCTGTTCACGCCGCAGGGCAAGGTGGGCGTGCAGGACAAGCTGATCATGACCCGGTTCGAGCGCGAGGAGTGGGGCGTCAGCGGCGGCAGCCCGCTGCGCCTGTTTGAGACGGCGCTTGGCAAGATTGGCATAACCATCTGTTATGACAGTGAATTTCCTCTTTTAGCCCGCGCGCTGGTTGAGGCGGGCATGGAACTGCTGCTGGTCCCTTCGTGCACCGAGGCGGCGCTGGGCTATTGGCGGGTGCGGCTGGGTGCGCAGGCCCGCGCACTCGAAGGGCAGTGCTATGTGGTGCATAGTCCCACGGTCGGGCAGGCCGAATGGTCCCCGGCGGTCGATGCCAATCGCGGGGCGGCGGCGATCTACGGTCCGCCCGATCGCGGCTTTCCCGACGATGGCGTGGTGGTGCTGGGCGAAATGGATGCGCCGCAGTGGGTGCTGGGCGAAGTCGATCTGGCGCGCGTGGCCGCGCTGCGCGCCGATGGCGGGGTGCTCAACGCGCTCCACTGGGCCGAGCAGCCGGGCGGCGGGTCGCTCCCCCCGGTCGAGGTGGTGGACTTGCGCTAAGCGCCAAGGCACTGTGCCGCCATGTTTCTGCGCCCATTGATTTCATTGTCGCTGCTGGTTGCCGCCCCGGCACTGGCCCAGCCATCGCTTCAGGACCAGTCCGCCGCTGCCGCCGCAAGTGCGCCGCAGGGCACGCGGCTGGGCGTGCTGGTGGTCGATGACACCGGGCGCGAAGTGCTGGCGATCAATCCCGATGGGCGGTTCGTGCCGGCATCAAACACCAAGCTGTTCACCACGGCGGCGGCCTATGCCGTGCTGCCAGGCATGGTCCAGCCCGATGCCGCGGGCGGCGCGCGGGTGGCGCTGTCGGCGGGCGAGGGCGGCGATGTCTGGCTGATCGGCGGGGGCGATGCGCGGCTGTCCTCGGCGCCTGATTGCGCCGCCGATTGCCTGTCCGTGCTGGCCGACGCCGTGGCCGCGCACACCCGGCGGGTGGGCGATGTGATCGGCGATGACAGCATCTGGCCCGATCAGCGCTGGCCCGCGGGCATGAGCTGGAACAACATCGGGCACGATAGCGGCACCGCGGTTTCGGCGCTGACGCTCGATGACAACCACATGGTGATCGCTGCTCGGCCGAGCGCGGTGGGCGCGCCGCCGGTGGTCACCGCATCGCCCTATTACCGCCTCCGCAACGAGGCGGTGACCATTCCCGCCGGCGGGCGGATGACGCTGGTGGCCGAGCACGAGGTCAATGGTCTGGAGCTGCGGCTGCGCGGCGAAATTCCCGCCGATGCCAAGGGGTGGCGCGATGTGATCGGGATTGATGATCCCGCCCATTTCGCGGCCTGGACGCTCAAGACCATGCTGGAGGCGCGCGGCGTGGTGGTGACCGGCAGCGTGCGCGCGGTCCACGCCGCGCCCGGCCCGGACGATGGGCCGCGGGCCAGCGCGCGCGCGATGCCGCGCGCTGCGTCAATCGGAGCCGCATTGCCGCAGCTCGCCCGGCTGGTGCCGCCGCCGCTGGCGGGCGATGTGGTAACGATCAACAAGCGTAGCCAGAACCTTCACGCCCAGCTCCTGTTCCGGCGGCTGGGGGCGGCGGCGGGATCGGGTTCAGAGGCGCGCTCGGCCGAGGCGGTGGGCGATGTCATCGCCGCGCTTGGCGTGCCGCGCAGCAGCTACGACCTGAGCGACGGCGCGGGCATGTCGAGCTATAACCGCGTCTCGCCGCGCACCGTGGTCAGCCTGCTTCGCTGGGGCGCGGCGCAGCCGTGGGGCAAGGATTGGCGCGCATCGTTCCCGGTCGGCGGGGTGGACGGCACGCTCGCCCGGCGGTTTGCCGGAAGCCCGCTACAGGGCCGGGTCTGGGCCAAAACCGGGACGGTCAATGGGACCAGTGCTCTGTCGGGCTATCTGCTGGCAGCGAGCGGGCGCGAACTGACCTTTTCGATCTTGGCGAACGATGTGCCCGATGGGGCGAGCGCGCTGGGTGCGATCGATGCGCTGCTGCTGCGGATCGCCGCGGCCAATTAGCGCGCGCCTAGCAAGGCCTTAACGCCGCGTTTACCTGCCGCTGGCAGACTGACGGTCTAAACGACAACCGCGCAGTGGTGCGATCATGGATAGTGATCCCGAGTCCCCTTCGGCGAGCGGCCGCAAGACCGACCGCAAGCAATTCGAAGTCACGGTGCAATTCCGCGCCGGAACCAAGCGTGCGACCATCAAGCTGCTCGACCTGTCGCCGCGCGGCGCGCGGGTGCAGGGGGTGTTCCTGGTCCGCGAGGGCGATCGGTTCTGGCTCAAGCTGCCCTCGATCGAGGCGGTCGAGGCGCGGGTGGCCTGGGTTGAAGAATTCGAGTTTGGCTGCGAGTTCCTGCGTCCGCTCAGCCCCTTGGTGTTCGAAGCAATCACCCGCTGAGGTGATCGGGCGCGGGCGGCGCGCTGGCCCGCCAGCGGGCAAGGATCGCATCATGGACGATAGGGCTCAACAACTGCGCAAAGGCGCAGCCGATCTGGCTGTTTTCCCACCAGACCACTTCGCCTTGCAGCGATTCCAGCCCCGGCAGGGTCAGCCAGCAGATCGTGCGCGGAGGCACCCGGCTGATTGATGCCGCGCCAAACCCGCTGAGCGACAGGTCGTGAACCACGGTCTGGAAACCCCGCCCGCCGGCCATCCGCAAGGTTGCGGGAATGGCCAGCCGGGTGCGCGGCGCGCAGCGATCTTCCTGCGCGGCGGTGAAATAGGGATCGCTGGTGCCGAGCAGAAAATCGCCCATCGCCAATGCCTCCTTGATGCCGGGCCGCGCCGGACGCAGCCGGCGGGCAGCACCAAGGATGGGGCACAAGCCTTGCCCGAGGCTTATGAGGGCTGGTTAACCCGTTCGCGGTGCGGACTGGCGAATTGTTCACCAAGAAGTTCGGCCACGCGCGCGCCGACCACCTCGGGCAGCTTGACCGAATTGGGATCTTCGCCCGGATAGGCACGGGCGCGCATCGCGGTGCGGGTCGCGCCCGGATCGATGATCGCGACGCGAACCTTGCTGATGTTGCGCACTTCTTGCGCATAGCAATCGACCAGCACTTCGGCGGCGGCCTTGCTGGCGGCATAGGCGCCCCAATAGGCGCGCGGCGCGGTGGCAACGCTGGTGGTGAAATAGACCAGCCGCGCGTCCTGGCTCTTGCGCAGCAGCGGATCGAACCGCGCGATCAGCGCCTGGGTGGCGAGCGTGTTGACCGTGATCGCCTTGGTGAAGCTGACCTGATCGATATCGGCGGCGGCGGTGAGCTGCGGCAGGATCGCGGCGGCATGAACGAGGATATCCAGCTTGCCCCAGCGTTCGGCCACGGCATTGGCTAGCCGCGCGATGCCATCGGCATCGGCCAGATCGACCGGCGCGATGGTGGCGGCCCCGCCGGCATCGAATATCGCCTGTTCGATCACTTCGAGCGCCTTGGTATCACGCCCGGTCAGCACGACATGGGCACCTGCGGCAGCCAGCGCCTGGGCGACGGCGGCGCCAATGCCCCGGCTGGCGCCGGTAACCAGCGCGACTTGCCCGGAAAAGAGGCTCACGCGACCTTGTCCACCGGCAGCGAAAGCTGGTCGGACGAGGCCTTGCGGTCGGTCAGGTCGGTCAGGCTGGTCGGGTATTCACCCGAGAAGCAGGCATCGCAGTGCTGCGGACAGGCCGGGTTGCGGCCCTTTTCACCCACCGCGCGATAGAGCCCGTCGATCGAGACGAAGGCGAGGCTGTCGGCGTGGATGAAATCGGTCATCTGCGCCACGTCCATCCGCGCGGCGAGCAGCTTGTCGCGCTCGGGCGTGTCGACGCCGTAGAAGCACGAATGGCTGGTCGGCGGGCTGGCGATGCGCATGTGCACTTCGGCAGCGCCGGCATCGCGCATC
>CALKVF010000021.1 GCA_937996535.1 uncultured Novosphingobium sp.
CGTTGAGCGTCATCAGGCCGTTGATCATGCCGCCCCAGCTGGGCATCCACAGCATCACCGAGAACACCATGCCGAGCGTCTGCGCCCAGTCGGGCAGCGCGGTATAGTGGAGGTGGTGCGGACCCGCCCAGATGTAGAGGAAGATCAGCGCCCAGAAGTGCACGATCGACAGGCGGTAGCTGTAGATCGGGCGTTCAGCCTGCTTCGGCACGAAGTAGTACATCATGGCGAGGAAGCCGGCGGTGAGGAAGAAGCCCACCGCGTTGTGGCCATACCACCACTGCACTAGCGCGCCCTGCACGCCGCCCCACACGGGGAAGCTGCGCGAGCCGAACGGGCTGACCGGAATGTTCACGTTGTTCACCAGGTGCAGCATCGCCACGGTCAGGATGAACGACAGGAAGAACCAGTTGGCGACATAGATGTGCGGTTCGGTGCGCTTGATCAGCGTGCCGACGAACACCACCAGATAGGCCACCCAGACCAGTGTGAGCCAGAGATCGACGTACCATTCCGGCTCGGCGTATTCCTTGCCCTGGGTGATCCCCAGGAGGTAGCCGGTCGCGGCCAGCACGATGAACAGCTGGTAGCCCCAGAACACGAACTTCGCGAGGCCCGGGAAGGCCAGGCGCGTGCGGCAGGTGCGCTGCACGATGTAGAACGAGGTCGAGATCAGCGCCGTGCCACCAAAGGCGAAGATCACCGCCGAGGTATGCAGCGGGCGGACCCGGCCGAAGTTGAGGAAGGGTTCAAGATTGAGCAGCGGGAAAGCCAACTGCGTGGCAATCACCAGCCCCACCAGGAAGCCGACAACGCCCCAGAACGTGGTGAGGATTACCCCCGCCCGGATCAGGTCGTCATCATACTTGCTCTGGTCGCCGACCACCTTGGTGCCGTTTGCGGCAGCCAGGAAGTTCGTCTTGGTGAGCGTGATGGCCAGGCCGGCAAGCGCCGCCAGGCCGAAGATCGCCATATGGATCGCGAACCCGGTATCTACCGCATTCGCGAACATGAATATGGCGAAGAAGAGCGCGACCAGCCACCAGCCAGCGCGTGCAACTACGGATTCCATGTGCCCCTTCCCCTCATGTTCGAGGTTAATTCAAATATACTAATATTAGTCGTAATTACCGCTTTCGACGCTTCGCCGCAATGCGACATTGACCCGGATCAAATTACCGCATGTCGATCGAAAAATGCCGAAAAACCTAGAAAAATTGCGCAGGATCAATGTTTGCACCCGCAGCAAGGGCGCAAAGGCAAGTCCGACGCCGTAATAGCCTTGGTCGCACAGGGCGGCCAATGCGGCGCCGGATGAGGGATCATGAAGAAACTGACCATCGCTGCGGCCCTTGGCGCCGCCACCATGCTTGCCACCAGCCCGGCCCAGGCCGCTGAAGCCGGCACCATTCAGGTCAAGCTGCTCGCCACCGGCGTGCTGCCTGACGGCAAGATCGACAAGATCAACTCGGCCGCAACGCCGGTTGCCACCGCGCTGGGCGCCACGCCCGGCACCACGGCCAACGACAACGTCGTGCCGACCCTGGCGATCGACTACTACGCCACGCCGAACATCTCGATCGAAACGATTTGCTGCCTGACCCAGCATCACGTGACCGGGACCGGTTCGATTGCGGGTGCCGACATTGCCCAGCATGTGCTGATCCTTCCCGCTACGGTGACGCTCAAGTATCACCTCGATGCCGGCCCGATCAAGCCGTACGTTGGCGTTGGCCCGAGCGTGTTCTTCTACATCGACGAACGCCCCGGTGCGGTCCCGGCTTCGCTGGGCGCCACCAAGCTCAAGATGGACGACAAGTTCGGCGTCGCCCTTCAGGCCGGCTTCGACATGCCGGTCAACGAAAAGATGGGCGTTTCGCTCGACGCCAAGAAGTACTTCATGAAGACCACGACGCACTTCTATGACGCGGCGGGTACCGAAGTCCTGTCGACCGACCACAAGCTTGACCCGTGGGTCATCTCGGGCGGCGTCTACTTCAACTTCTGATAAGCCATCGTGAAGCGGGATTACGTATCGCAGGTAATCCCGCCCACACCGCAGCGGCCCGGTCCGATGGACCGGGCCGTTTGCGTATCCGATCAGGGAATTGCGATTGAGGCGCCGGGGGCTCAGCCCGCTTCGGCGGCCAGCCCTTCGCGGTCGGTAATCACCACTTCGCGGCGCGAGGGCAGATCGATCAGGCCATCGGCCTTGAGCCGGGTGAACTGGCGGCTGACGGTTTCGATCGTCAGGCCAAGCACATCGGCCACCTGCTGGCGCGAAAACGGCAGCGAGAAGCGGCGCAGCGGCAGGTCAGGCGCATCGATGCAGCCCGGCTGCACCAGCCGCTCGGACATTTCGAGCAGGAAGCTGGCGACCTTTTCGCTCGCCGACTTGCGCCCGAGCAGCAGCATCCAGCGGCGGGTGCGATCGAGTTCGGCCAGCGTGCGCTGGAGCAGCTTGTGTTCAAGGCTGGGATGTTCGCGGGCAAAGGCATCGAAGTCCTTGCGGCTGAACACGCAGACCTTCGCCTCGGTCAGCGCGGTCACGCCGTGGCCCGAGGTTGCGCCGAACGGCCGGCCAATGAAATCAGAGGGATAGACCACACCCACGATCTGTTCGCGGCCGTCTTCGGTCCCGGTGGAGAGCTTGAGCACCCCGTCGATCACGTTGGCGACAAGAACCGAATCCTCGCCTTCCCACATCAGGGAATCGCCGGGAGCCAGGATGCGCCTGCGGCCGATGTTGTTCAGCGCCTTGAGTTCTTCGCCGTCAAGCGAGGAACAGATGGCGCGATTGCGCACGACGCAGGTATCGCAGGCGGTCATGGGGGCAAGCCTATGCAGCGCAGAGTCCTTTCACGCAAGCTAGATGATTTGTGCCACGTCGGCCAAAGCGGTGCGCAGGCGGTCAATCGCCTGGGCTTTGAGCTGGTGGACGCGGGGGACGGAAACCTGAATGGTTTCAGCGATTTCCGAGAGATTCAGCTCCTCCACGAAGTAGAGCTGGACAATCAATTGCAGGCGTTCGGGTAGCGCCGCGATTGCACTTGCGACGCTTTCGCGCATTTCCTGATCCTCGAGCAGCGCAAGGCTGTTGGGGCGATCATCGGCAAAGGCGGGATCGCTGTCGGAATAGGCCTCGTCGATCGCCTCGAAGCGCAGCGGTTCGCTGGCTGACCGCAGCGCCGCCAGTTCGTCCTGATCAATCCCGAGCGCGCTGGCCAGTTCATCGGGGCTCGGCTCGCGGCCCAAGGACAGCCGCAGCGCACCTTCCTTGTCGCGCAGCTGACGGCGCCGCTCGGTCGCTCCGCGCGAAAGCGGGATGTGGCGGCGGATGAGATCAACCATCGCCCCGCGCACCCGCAGCTTGGCATAGGCGGCAAAGCCGTCCTCACCCGGCCCGGCGTGGCGCTGCGCGGCTTCGGTCAGCGCGACCATCCCGGCCTGCATCAGGTCTTCCAGTTCGATCCCGGGGCGGCCGCCGCCGTGGATGTGCCAGGCAAGGCGGCGCACCATCGGCACGAACCGGCGGATCCGATCCGCCGCGTCGCTGCGATAGGCCCCCTTGGCGGCAAAGCTCTTGTGGTCCTGGATCATGCAAAGGCACTCTCTGGTTGGGAAATGACATCAGGTTGCGGCAACGCCGGAGCGCGGGAAGCATCGGGCACAGCTGGCCCGCCAATCACGGCCACCACTTCGATCGGCTGGCTGGTGGGCAGTTCGGCGATCGACAGTACCAGCACAGAAGGCGCGCGCAGCCGCAGCAGCGCGGCCAACGCCCGGCGTGCGCGCGGCTGGGCAATCAGCGCCAGCGGCGGTGCACCCGCGCCGCGCTGGGCAACCAGGCCGGCCACGTGTTCACCAATGGTGCGGGCGAGATCGGGCTCGATCACCGGCTGGCCGGTGACCGGATCGACCAGCCCCTGCACGATCGCGCCTTCGAGCTGCGCATCGAGCGTGATCACCGGCAAGCGGTCCCCCGGCGCGCAAACCCGCGCGACGAGCAGGCCGCCCAAATCGGCGCGGAGCAGTTCGACCAGCCGGTCATGCTCGGTGGTCTGCTGGACCGCGACCGCGAGGCTGGAGAAGATCGGCAGCGGATGGGCGATGGCGATGCCATCTTCGAGCAGCGAGCGCAGCAGCCGGGTCAACGCCGCCAGCGACAGCGGCTGGGGATGGATCGCCTCGACCAGCGCGGCGGAATGCTCCTTGATCCCCTCGACGATGGCGCGGACCTCGTCCGGGCCGAGTAGAATCTGCGGCCGCTCGCCCAAGAGCTGGTTGAGCTGGGTGGCGATCACCGTGCTGGCGTCAACCGTCAGGAACCCTTCGGCAATCGCGTGATCGCGCATCGCCGGATCGATCCACAGTGCCGGACAGCCAAAGCTCGGGTCCAGCGTCGGATCGCCGCTCAGGCGGTGGCCTTCGCGCACTTCGCCGGCATCGATCGCCAGAATCCGGTCGGGCCGGATCATCCCGCCGCCCAGCGGCACCCCGCCCAGCACGATGCGGTAGTCATTGGGCGACAGATCGAGCGAGTCCCGCACCCGGAACTGCGGCACGACGAACCCATAGGCCTGCGACAGCTGTTTGCGCACCCCGGTGATCCGCGCGACCAACGGCGAACCGCGGCGATCATCGACCAGCTGGACCAGGCCATAGCCCAGTTCAACCGTCACCAGCGTGTGGTCCGATACGTCCTCCAGCGTGATCCGCCCGGGATCGGGCGGCGGCGCGGCATCAACCGCAGCTGGCGCCGGGCGCTGCGCGCGCTTGCTGAGCGCGTGCCACAACCAGAAGGCAAGACCGCCGGCGGGCAGGAACACAGTTTGCGGCATGGCCGGGATCACGCCGATTGCGGTCAGGATCACCGCCACCGGCAGCCACGTGCCGGGGCTGGCAAGCTGGCCGCCGATCTGCCCGGCAAGGTCGCGGTTGTCGGACACGCGGGTGACGATCACTGCCGCCGCGATCGACAAGAGCAGCGATGGCACCTGCGCCACCAGCGCATCGCCCACGGCAAGGGTAATGTATTTCTGCGCGGCATCGCCCGCCGAGAGCCCGTGGGAAATCATGCCCAGACAGAAGCCCGCGATGATGTTGACCCCAAGGATCAGCAGCGCGGCGATCGCATCGCCCTTCACGAACTTGCTGGCACCATCCATCGAGCCGTAGAAATCGGCCTCGGTCGCCACTTCCCGGCGGCGGGCCTTGGCCTCGTCGGCGGTCACCAGCCCGGCGGCGAGATCGGCGTCGATCGCCATCTGCTTGCCCGGCAGGGCATCAAGGGTGAAACGCGCCGACACTTCGGACACGCGCCCGGCGCCCTTGGTCACCACCACCATGTTGATGATCATCAGGATCATGAACACGAACAGCCCGACCGCGAAATTGCCGCCGATGAGGAACGCGCCAAAGGCCTCGATCACGTGGCCGGCGGCCGCCCCGCCCTGATGCCCGTTGACCAGCACCACGCGGGTCGAGGCAACGTTGAGCGCAAGCCGCAGCAGGGTCGCGAACAGCAGAACGCTCGGAAACGAGGAGAAATCGAGCGGCTTTTCGGCGTTCATCGAGGCCATCAGGATCGCCACCGACAGCGCGATGTTGAGCACGAAGAACACGTCGAGCAGCACCGCCGGGGTCGGCACGATCATCAGGCAGATGAGCGTGAGGATCCCCGCCGGCAGGGCGAAGGCGCTGGGGGTGAACCGGGTCAGGAGATTGCCGCTCACAGCCCGAACGCCTGCAATTTGCCATAAGCGGCGCGAACCGGCGCGGGCATCGCGCTGGCATCGGCCCCGCCAAAGGCGGCAGCCAGGGTATCAGCCATCGACGGGCGCTGCGGCTGGGTTTCAGGCGCGGCGGCATTCCAGCCGCTCGATCCGCCCCAGGCCGCCCAGCCATCGCCGCCGGCGGGCATGGCGCCGCCCTCCATCGCCGCGCCCATGCGGGTGCGTAGCAGGCCCATCACCGCGCCAAGCGAACGCGGCGCGCCGGCATCGTCGAAGAAAATCGCCCGGTTCGCGGATGCCGCCTTGGGCAGCAGGGCCGCCGCGCTTTGCCCCGGATCGGCGGCAAGGCCGGTCAGGAACCGCCCGGCCCCATCGGCGCCAAGGAAATGCGCAAGATACAGCTCGCTCGCATCGGGCTCGCGGCCCAGCACGCCGGACAGCGCGGTGCGATTTTCGGCGGCGAGTTCGCCCGCCATCAGCGCCGAGGCTTGTGGATCATAGCGCAGGCTGAGCACCTGTTCGCGCACGGCGGGATCGGAAATCCGGCCGCTGGCGATCGCATCGCTGGCCCAGCCGAGCCCGTTTTCCGCGCCGTGGCGGCGCAGCATCGACAGCCAGGTGCCTGAGGTAAACTGGAACAGCCCCGCCGCACTTGATGAGCCGGCGCGGGCGGAAGGATCAAGGCTCGATTCCATCCGGGCCTGCCCCAGCAGGTAGCCGAAATCGACCCCGGTCGCCGCCGAGGCATTGGCAATCGCGCCGCGCACGTCGGCGCGGGGCGATGGGGCCGGTGATTGAACTGCAAAGGGTGCGGACTGGCTCACGCCGAACTCCCGGAACGAAGGATCATCGCTCCGGGATCAGCAAGGGTCGTGCCAAATCAGAAAATCGGGTCAGCCGCGCGGGGCGGCATAGGCATAGGCCGGGCGCGCAGCGGCCCCGGCATTGTACAGCGCCGGGCTGCCGGTCAGGGCATCGAGACGGGCCGCAACATTGGCCGCAATCAGGTTGCGAACCTGGCGGTTTACCTCGTTCAGGCGGCGCGCGGCATCAAGCAGCCCGCGGCATTCCTCATCGACGCCCTGGCCATCGGCCAGTGGGCCGTGCTGGTCCAGCGTGCCGCACAGCGCGACCTTGTCCTGCGCACAGCCCATGATCGCATCGAGATCCAGCCCGGCAAGCGCCTGCCGTTCGGCCTGCAGGACGGCAATCATCTGCCGCAGGTTCTCGCGTAGCTCGGCTCCGCTCATGTGTCGCTCCTCAGCAGCATTCCGGCTGCAATCATCGCATCGGCCACCCGCATCGGGATCACCGGATAGCTTCCCTGTTCGATCGCGCGGCGGATTTCGGCCACGCGTTCACTGTTGACCGGCTCGGCCCCGGCGTCGAGCGCATCGCTGCGCACCACGGTGGTTGCCGCCTGGGTCTGGCCCGCAGTCGTTGCGGCGGGCTTGGCCCCAGCGGCATTGGCAGCAGCGGAGAGGCTGCGGCTGTCCAAGGCCCCGACCGGGCGGGGTGCTTGCGGCCCCGTGGGTCCGCCGATTTCGATGGGAGGCATGGTGTCGCTCCTGGATTGCTTGTCAGCACAGAGGACGGCAGCGGCCGGGGCACTTTAAGCCCCACCGGCAAGAAAATGCCGCATCACGGCAGGTCCGTGCCGAGATCGATGCCGACCAGCCCCGGACGGACCACGCGCGCCCGGATAACCGGGGCATTCTGGGCCAATCCGCGCACCTTGATCCACGCCCCCACGGCCCCGGCCTCCAGCGCCTCGCCAGGCTGGGACACGGCAAACCCGGAATCGCGGACCGCAATGGTCACCCCCTCGCCGCGCAGCACCGCAGGCGCCGCGGCTTGCGCCGAGGTCGCGGCAAGCGGAACATAAAGCTTCCACCCCCCCGGGACCGGACAGGCGACCTCGACCGTATCCTGCCGCGTGCCGAACCAGCCGAGCGCGAGCGGCGCGGCGCAAGGGTTAAGCCGCAGCCGCCGGTCGACCGGATGGGCCGCCCCGCCCGGCTTGCCCGGCGCAGCGCCGGTAAAGCGGGCCACGGCTTCATCGATCGCCGCGAGATTGGCGCCAACTTGCACCTGCGCCCGTGCGGGCAGCGGGGCCAGCGCGCCGGCAAGTGCCAACACAGTCATCAGCCTGGTCATCGGACAGTCTCCTTGGAAAGTTTCGCAGGCTCGCCCTGGTCATAGGTCAGCGCGGCCAGCGGGGCTCCGCCGCCCTCGGGATCGAGCACCACCCGCGCCGGACGCCCGGCTTCACGGGCTAGCGCCAACGCGGCGGGGGCATCGGCCAGCGAGGCCATGATCGTCAGCCGCAAGCGCGGATCGGTGCCTTCCCCGCGCAGCCACTCGGCCAGCGGCGGGCTGCCCGCGCCCGCGCGCCACTGCGCCACCGGCTCACCCAGCGCGGGCACACCCGTTACCGGCCTTGCGGCAGGCTGGGGATGCGGCTCTGGCGGGGTATCGGCCACGGCAGCGGCGGTAATCATGAACAGGATCATTGAGAGATCAGCCAGCACCACCTGCCAGCCGCTTCCCATCCGCGCGATCATGCCGCACTCTCGACATCATAGGCGGCGGCCGGATGCGCCGCCGTTTCGGCAGCGGCGCGGCGCGGCGGCGGGCAAGCCGCGGTTACCTGCCGGGCGAGCCAGTCGATCACCTCCTGCCGCTCGGCCTCTTCGGCGTGCGAGGCGCGCTCGACCATTCGCGCCAGCGGGGCCAGCAGCAGATTGGCGACCAGCAGCCCATAGAGCGTGGTCACCACCGCCATCGAAATCGCGCTCATGAACGCGCCGCGCGCCAGCCCATCGGCCGGCAACTGGCTGAGCGAAATCAACGTTCCGGCCAATCCGAATACCGGCGCCAGCTCGGCCCCTTGCGCCAGCGTGCGCATCGCCCGCTCGCCCAGGGCCACGCGGCGGGCCTTGTGCGCTTCGTGCGCCTCGATCAGCGCGGCGACCGAGCGCCGGCCGATCATCGCATCGGTGGCATCATCCAGTTCGCTGTCCCCCAGCCGGCGCGGCTGCGCGCGCAGCAGGCCGTCCTGGCGGATCTCCTGCACCTGTAGCGCCAGCTCGGCGCGAACCGCCTGACCATCGAACCGCTGGCGCCCCACAAGCCGGCACAGCTTGCGCAGGGTAATCTGCATGTCGCGGTTGCCCGCACGCAGCCAGGTGCCGAGCAGCGTACCGCCCAGCACGATCACCGCAGCGCGCGGATCGAGAAGGATCATCAGGTTCATCGCAGGGGACTTCCTTTCCCATCCAAGGACGGCAGCCCTGCGCCAATTTCAGCATCCGGCCGACATTTGCCGCCTGCCGGCAAGAGCTTGCCGCTTGCCGCTGCCAGACCCACGCAAATGCGCCATTTTCAGAACTGGCACGGGTCTTGCGGATACACGGGCACGATTTGCAACCGGAGCCACGCACATGGCCGAAAGCCTGTTTGGAATTCATGGGGTCGCCCTGCAGCTGCGTTCGCAGCGCATGGGGATGATCACCTCGAACATCGCCAATGCCGCGACCCCCGGCTACAAGGCGCGCGACCTTGATTTCGCTGCCGCGCTGAAAGCCCGCGCCAGCGGCCAGGGCAGCGATCAGGCCGTGGCCCAGGCCACGCGTTATCGCGTCCCGGTGATGCCCAGCATGGATGGCAACACGGTCGAAATGGCCACCGAACAGACCGCGTTTTCCGAAAACGCGGTGGGATACGAAGCCACGCTCAGCTTCATTCGCGGCCGGGTCGATACCGTCACCCGCGCGCTGAAGGGGGACTAGGCCGATGCCCAATTCCCTGTTCAACGTCGCCCAGCGCGCGATGTCGGCCCAGCTGGTGCGGATGAACGCCGCATCGTCGAACCTTGCCAACGCCGGGACCGTCGCGGGCAGCGAGGCCGAGGCCTATCGCCCGATCCGCGCGGTGTTCGCCGAGGATCTCGATCGCCAGACCGGCCTTTCAAGCGTGCGCGTATCGGGCGTGGTGCAGTCCACCGCCGCGCCGATCAAGGAACACAACCCCGATCACCCGCTGGCCGATGCCAACGGCGATGTCTGGACCGCCCCGGTCGATGAAAATGCCGAGATGGTCGAGATGCTCGATGCCTCCCGCCAGTACCAGAACCTGGTCGAGGCGCTTTCCACCGCCAAGCAGCTGATGCTCGACACGATGAGGATGAAATGACCGTAAGCTCCGTAACCTCGGCCTCTGCGGCCGCAACCGCCACTGCGGCCTCGTCGGCCAGCAGCAAGACGCTCGGCCAGTCCGAATTCATCAAGCTGATGACCACCCAGCTCAAGATGCAGGATCCGCTGGAGCCGACCGACAACAAGGAGATGATCGCCCAGATGGCGCAGTTCTCCTCGCTGTCGGGGATCAACGACATCAACACCAATCTCAAGGCGATCTCCGCCCAGCTCGATCAGGTGATGACCGCCCAGACCGCGGCCGCCGCCGCTTCGACCTCCACCCCTTCCGCCTGACCCAGACAAGGAGCCCCCCATGTCCTTCTACACCTCGCTCAATGGCCTCAAGAACGCCCAGACCGAACTCTCGGTGATCTCGAACAACCTCGCCAATGCCGAAACCACCGGCTTCAAGAAGAGCCGCATCAACTTTGCCGACATCGTCGCCGGTTCGGCTTCGACCAATCCCAAGCTGGTCAAGGGCATCGGCTCGACCGTCCAGGCGATCGACCAGAACTTCTCGCTCGGCCCGGTCCAGCAGACCGGCTCGTCGCTCGACCTCGCGATCAACGGCGAAGGCTTCTTTGCCAAGGTGAACCCGGTGTCGGGCAAGACCTTCTACACCCGCAACGGCAATTTCACGCAGGACGGCGCGGGCTACATCACCGACAGCTCGGGCAGCCGCCTGCAGGTGCTCCCGGTCGATGCCGCGGGCACGGTCACCTCGACCACGCCGATGGACGCGCTCGCTCCGCTGACCAATGCCGGCGGTTCGGATTTCGTCGCGGTCACGATCAAGAGCGATGGCGGCGTGATCGCCTCCTATGCCGATGGCTCGGTTTCCGAAGTCGGCAAGATCGCGCTCGCCAGCTTCGTCGCCCCCAATGGCCTGTTGCAGGTCGGCGGGCAGGATTGGCAGGCCACCGGGATTTCGGGAACCGCCACCTACGGCCAGCCCGGCGCGGCGCGCTTTGGCACGATCCTCTCGGGCAGCCTTGAACAGTCGAACGTCGATATTGCCGAGGAAATGGTCGGGCTGATCACCGCCCAGCGCTATTTTCAGGCCAATGCCAAGGCGATCGATACCGCGACCCAGCTGTCGCAGACCATCGTCAACCTGCGCAGCTAAGCCTGACGCCGGCGCGCCGATAAGCGGAGCTTCCTGATATGGACCGGATGATCTGGACCGCGGTTTCCGGGATGTCGGCCTCGATGGCCCGGCAGCGGATGATCGCCAGCAACATGGCCAACGCGCAGACCATCGGGTTTCGCGCCGAGATCATGCAGTTCACCCCGATGACCCTCGAAGGCCCCAGCCTTGAGGTGCGGGCGATGAGCGATGCCCAGGTGCGCGGCGCCCGGATGGACGCCGGCGTGATGACCGAAACCGGCCGCCCGCTCGATGTCGCGCTGCAAGGCGATGACATCCTGCTGGCGGTGCAGGGCAGCGACGGGACCGAGGCCTATACCCGGCGCGGCGACCTGTCGATTTCGGCCAATGGCCTGCTGGTCAACGGCGAAGGCGTGCCGATGCTGGGTGACAATGGCCCGATCTCGCTGCCGCCGGGTAGCGATGTCAGCATCGGCCCCGATGGCGCGGTGCTGGTCCGCGATCGCACCAATCTCGAAGCCCCGCCCCAGAAGGTCGACGCGCTCAAGCTCGCCAACTGGCGCGGGAGCCGCATCGACAAGGGGCTCGACGGCCTGTTCCGGGTGGTTGGCGGCGGGGTGCTGCCGGGCGATCCGGCGGCCCGGCTAACCAGCGGCACGCTCGAACAATCGAACGTGCGCCCCAGCCAGGTTCTCATCGAAATGGTCGAGGCCCAGCGCCTCTACGACATGCGCACCAAGCTGATCTCTACCGCCAAAGACCTCGACGAGGGCGGAGCCAGCCTGATGCGGATCACCGGATAAAGCGAAGGAAAGTCTCCCATGCCCAGTTCAGCCCTGCACGTCGCGCGCACCGGCCTTGAGGCCCAGGACACGCGGATGCGCGTGATCGCAAACAACCTCGCCAATATCGGCACCACCGGGTTCAAGCGCGACCGCGCGAACTTCTCGACGCTGGCCTATCAGGACGCGCGCGTCGCGGGCCAGCAATCGTCAAGCGAGACGGCCTATGCCACCGGGCTCAATCTTGGCACCGGGGTCGGCATCCAGTCGACCACCTCGATCACCACCCAGGGCACGCTGGCGACCACAGGCAACGCGCTTGACCTCGCGCTCGATGGCGATGGCTATTTCCAGGTGTCGCTCCCCGGCGGCAAGCTGGGCTACACCCGCGCGGGCAATTTCACCCGCTCGGTCGATGGCCAGCTGGTAACCTCGCAGGGCTATGTCGTCCAGCCGCCGATCACCATTCCCGAAGGCGCCAGCGCGATCACGGTCGGCAACGACGGAACCGTTTCGGCCAACCTGCCCGGCCAGTCGGCCTCGACCCAGCTCGGCCAGATTACCGTCGCGGCCTTTTCCAACCCCGCCGGGCTGCAAGCACTGGGCGACAACTTCCTGGGCGAAACCGCCGCCAGCGGCGCGGCTCAGCTGGGCGCGCCGGGCGATGCCGGGCGCGGCCAGATCCGTCAGGGGATGCTCGAAGCCTCGAACGTCAACGTGGTCGAGGAACTGGTCGACATGATCGAGTGCCAGCGCGCCTACGAGATCAATTCCAAGATGATCTCGGCGGTCGACGAGATGCTCAAGAACGCGAACCAGACGCTTTAGGCCATGCGCACCCTCGTTCATGCCGCGGCGCTGGCCGCCTTTGCCGCCCTTGCCACCGCCGCGCTGCCCGGCCCGGCGCAGGCCGCGCCCAAGCCCGCCCCCGGGTTCGAGCCCGCACTGCCGCCCGAGGCTGCCGCGCCGCGCATGGCCGATGGCGCGATCTTCAACGCCGTGGCGGGCTATGCCCCGCTCTACGAAGGCCACCGCGCCCGCGCGGTTGGCGATCCGCTGACGATCATGCTGGTCGAGACGACCACCACTTCAAAGTCGGCCGGCGCCAAGACCGCCCGCGATGGCAGTGCCTCGATCACCCCGCCCACCGCCGGTCCGTTCAGCTTTCTCAACCCCAATGCCCTTAAAGCTTCGAGCAATTCGTCGTTCAATGGCCAGGGTAATGCCACCCAGACGAGCACGCTCGCCGGCGAGGTCTCGGTCACCATCGTTGCCGTGCGGTCCAATGGCACCGCGCTGGTTCGCGGAGAAAAGCGCTTGTTGCTGAGCCAGGGCCAGGAATGGATCCAGTTTTCGGGGATCGTGCGGCTGTCGGACATCGACGCCGAGAACACGCTGCCCTCGACCCGGGTGGCCGATGCGCGGATCGAATATGCCGGAAACGGCGCGGTCAGCCGCGCCAGCCGCGAAGGCTGGCTGTCGAAATTCTTCAATTCCATCAGTCCGTTCTGAGGAGAATGCCATGCTCCGCCTCATGACCCGAACGGCCCCGCTCGCCGCCCTTGCTGCCGCCATCACCGCCGCGCTGCTGCCCACCCCGGCACTGGCCGAACGGGTGCGCGATCTGGGCGCATTTCAGGGCGTACGCACCAACCAGCTGACCGGCTACGGCATCGTCGTCGGGCTCGCCGGGACCGGCGATGACAGCCTCGAATATCTCACCCAGGGGATGCGCGGCGTGTCCGGGCGGGTCGGCGTGCAATTGCCGCCAGGGGTTAACCCGGCGCTCAAGAACGCGGCGGTGGTGATGATCACCGCCGAACTGCCCCCCTTCGCCAAGCCCGGTCAGCACATCGACATCACCGTGTCGGCGATCGGCAAGGCCAAGTCGCTACGCGGCGGCACGCTGATCCTCAGCCCGCTCTACGGCGCCGATGGCCAGATCTATGCGATGGCCCAGGGCAACCTTGCGGTTGGCGGGCTCGGGATTTCAGGCGCCGATGGCTCGAAGCTGACGGTCAATATCCCGACCGTGGGCCGGATCGCCGATGGGGCCAGCGTCGAACGTCCGGTCGATACCGGCTTTGCCGCAGCCGAGGCGCTGCGCTGGAACCTGTTCCAGTCCGATTTCCTCACCGCCACTCGGGTCAAAGAAGCGATCAACGCCAAGTGGCCGGGCACCGCCACGGTCGAGGACGGCGTGACGCTCGCGTTGCGCCTGCCGGCAGGAGCCGATACCCGCGCGGGCATAATCGCCGCGATCGAGATGCTCGATGTGACCCCGGCGGAAACACCCGCTCGGGTGATCGTCAACAGCCGCACCGGCACGGTGGTGATCAACAGCGCGGTCAGGCTCTATCCCGCAGCCATCAGCCACGGCAAGCTGACCGTGCGGATCGACGAGGATCCCACCGTGGTCCAGCCCGCCCCGCTCAGCCGCGGCCAGACCGCGGTCCAGCAAAACAGCAACCTCTCGGTCGACGAGGAAGGCAAGCACGTCGTGCTGTTCAAGCCCGGCGCCTCGCTGGCCCGGCTGGTCGACGCGCTCAACCTCTTGGGCGTGACCCCGTCAGACCTCGTTGCGATCCTCGAAGCGCTCAAGCAGGCAGGCTCGCTCAAGGCGGAGATGCAGGTGATATGACCGCGCCCCTTACCCCCACCCCGGCCACGTCGGCCGCAGCGTCGGCACCGGCGGCAACGCCCAGCCCGGCCCGCAGCCGGCTGACCGAGGCAGCCCAGCAGTTCGAAGCGATCTTCGTGCGGCAGATGCTGTCCTCGGCGCGTGCCGCCAGCTTTGGCGACACGCTGTTCGGCGGCCAGGCGATGGACACGTTCCGCACCATGCAGGACGAACATTTCGCCGATCTCGCCGCCAAAAGCGGCTCCTTCGGCCTCGCCACCCAGATCGAGGCGCAATTGTCGCGCTTCACCGGAAGCGGGGGCTAAGCCGTGTCCAGCGATCTCTTCACCATCGGTTCCAGCGGTCTGCGCGCGGCGCGGGCCGCGCTTGACGTTACCGCCCAGAACATCTCGAACGCCAGCACCGAAGGCTATGTCCGGCGCAGCCTGCGACTGGGCGAAGTCGCCTCGGCCGGCGGCTATGCCCGGATCGGTGACATTTCGCTCTCGGGCGTGCGCGTCGACGGGCTGGTGCGCAATGCCGACCTGTTCCGCCAGGCAGAAGTGCGCCGCACCGGCGCCGATGCCACCCGCGCGCAGACCGAACTCACCGCGATGGAAAACATCGAGGCCGGGGTCGAGCAGGCCAACATCTTCCCGGCGATGTCGACCTTCGAAACCTCGCTCAGCCAGCTTTCGTCCGATCCGACCAATGCCTCGCTGCGTGCCGCCGTGCTCGAAAACGCGCGCACCCTAACCAAGACCTTCAACATCGCCGCGCAAAGCGTCGATACCGTGGGCACCGGGCTGACATTCGATGCCACCAATGGCACCGCGCAGGTCAATCTGCTCGCCACCGAGCTGGGCCGGGTCAACCTGCAGATGACCCGCACCGCGGCTGGAACCAGCGATCAAGTCAAGCTGCTCGATCAGCGCGACACCCTGCTCCAGCAGATCTCGCAATATGCCGACGTGTCGACCTCGGTCGCCGCCGACCAGACCGTCGAAGTGCGGCTGGGCGGCAGCAGCGGGCCGCAGCTGGTTACCGGCGGGACCGTCAACAGCCTCGCCATGACCAGCGCCGCCGATGGCACGATCACCTTCACGCTGGATGGATCAGCCGTAGCGCTGTCGGGTGGGTCGCTCGCCGGGCAAGCGCAGGGGCTGATCGCCGTGCGTGACACCCACGCCAATCTCGACACCATTGCCGATGCGCTGGTGCTGGCCGCCAATACCGCCCAGACCGGCGGGGTCGCGCTCGACGGCACGGCTGGGCAGCCGCTGTTTTCAGGCTCGGGCGCCAGCGGGATCGCGCTCGCGCTCACCTCGGGCAGCCAGATCGCCACGGCTCCCGCCGGAGCCGGTGCCTCCAGCCGCGATGCCGCCAACCTTGATGCCCTGCGCACCGCCCTGTCGAGCAGCGACATTTCCGGCCAGATCGACGGGCTGCTGTTCGGCGTGTCGAGCGCGGTGGCCGGACGCAAGACCACCAGCGAGGCGCTCGCCACGATCGCCAGTTCGGCCAAGCTTTCGCTCGACCAGCAGGCCGGGGTCGATCTCGATCAGGAAGCGGTCAACCTCGTGCGTTACCAGCAGGCGTTCCAGGCCTGCGGCAAGGCGATCCAGGTCGCTTCCGACATGTTCGACACCCTGCTGTCCCTCAAGTGAGTTTCTGAAGGATCCCCGCCATGACCAGTGTCAGCACCAGCGCATTCTACGAACGCAGCTCGATCGACATGGCGAGCCTGCGCTCGCGCGCCGAAAGCCTGCAGGCCGAAATGGGCAGCGGACAGCGCCTGACGCGCGGGTCCGACGATCCGGTGGCGGCTTCGCGGCTGCGCGCGCTCGCCCGCAGCGAAAGCTTCAATGCGATCGATGCCACCACCACGGCGCGCGCAACCACCGACCTCACGCTGACCGACAGCGCGCTGTCGACCTTTGCCAGCTACATCACCCGCGCGCAGGAACTTGCCACCCAGGCCGCCAACGGCACACTGACCAGCGCGCAGCAGCATTCGATCGGGGTGGAACTGGGGCAGTTGCAGAAGGAACTGGTCAGCCTCGCCAACAGCCGCGACAGCATGGGTCACGCCCTGTTCGGCGGCGAAACGGCGGGCGATGCCTATAGCCTCGATGCCGCTGGCACCGCGGCCTATGTCGGCACCCCCAGCGCCACCGAATTGCCGTTGGGCGATGGCCAGACCGTGACCAGCGGGTTGACCGGCCCGGAATTCCTGAATTTCACCGCCGGTGGCAGTTCGACCAATCTGATGGCGGTGATCAAGGGCCTGTCCGATGCCCTGCAAGGCGGCAGCACTGATCCGGCGCAGTCTGCACGCGATGCGCTGGGCGCGCTCGATACCGGGCTGGAAACCGTGACCACCGCGCAGACCGTGGTCGGCGCGCGGCTCAACTGGATCGATCTCGTCAGCGAGCGCCGCACCGCGCAAAGCGAACTGCGCGCGCAGGAACAGTCGGACATCGGCGGCACCGACATCGGCGCCACGGTGTCGCAGCTCCAGCAGACGCTGACCGTGCTCGAAGCCAGCCAGGCCAGCTTCACCAAGCTGGCCGGCCTTACGCTGTTCAGTATGCTGCGCTGAGCGCGGCACATTTACGTCAAATTTTTCTAGGGGTTAGCTGATGTACGCCGCGATCGGTATCGTTGTTCTGCTGGTGATGGTGTTTGGCGGCTTTGCCATCACGGGCGGCGCGCTTGGCCCGGTGATGGAGGCGATCCCCCACGAAATGCTGATCATCGGCGGCGCGGCGCTGGGCGCGGTGATCACCGGCAATTCGCTGCACGGGATCAAGGCGATCGGCGGCTCGTTTGCAAAGATCTTCAAGGGCCCGGTCCACACCAAGCAGGATCACATCGACGTGATCGTGCTGACCACCAAGCTGATGAAGCTGCTGCGCTCGGAAGGGCCGGTTGCGCTGGAATCGCACGTTACCGAACCCGCCAATTCGGCCATCTTCGCCGAGTTTCCCCGCCTGCTTGCCAACAAGGCGCTGGTTTCGCTGATCTGCGACACGCTGACGCTGATCGTCGTCTCGTCGGGCACGCTTGAAGTCCACGCGGTCGAAGACGTGATGGACAACGCGATGAAGACCCATTTCCACGAAATGCACGAGCCGCAGCACGCGTTGTCGAACCTCGCCGACGCCCTGCCCGCGCTGGGGATCGTTGCCGCCGTGCTGGGCGTGGTCAAGACGATGGGCTCAATCGACAAGCCGCCCTCGGTGCTGGGCGGGATGATCGGCTCGGCGCTGGTCGGCACCTTCATGGGGGTGCTGCTGGCCTATGGCATGGTCTCTCCGCTGGCCGGGCGGCTCAAGCAGGTGCTCGAAGCCGACGAACAGATCTTCCATGCGGTCAAGCAGGTGATCATCGCCAGCCTGCACGGCTGGCCCCAGCCGCTGGTCGTCGAAGGCGCGCGGTCGGGCCTCGGCCACGATTTCCGCCCGGGCCTGTCCGAACTGCTCGACGCGCTGCGGGGACGCTAAGTCATGGCCCCGCCGAAAAAGGGCAAGAACGAGCCGCTCCCGCCGATCATCGTCAAGAAGATCACGGTGGTCGCGGGCGGCCATCACGGCGGGGCGTGGAAAGTGGCCTATGCCGACTTCGTGACCGCGATGATGGCCTTCTTCCTGCTGCTATGGCTGCTGGGTGCAACCACCGAAAAACAGCGCCGGGGGATCGCCGACTATTTCACGCCGACCCTGGTCAAGCTCAAGGAGCAGAGCGCCGGGTCCAACGGCCTGCTCGGCGGATCGTCGATCACCGATGTCGACAATTACCCCAACCGCGCCGGGCAGACCGGGACCAAGGCAATGACCATCCCGCGCGACACCACCGGCGGGCCCAAGGAGGGCGCCGACCGGGCCAAGCGGATGCAGTCGATGCAGCAAAAGCTCGCCAGCCGGCTTGAGACCAATCCGCGCCTCGCGCGGCTGGCCAAGCAGGTGCGGATGATCGACACCACCGAGGGGATCCGCATCGATCTGGTCGATGACGCCGATTTCTCGATGTTCCAGCTTGGCACCACGGTGCTCACCCCCGATGCCTCGCAGTTGCTACAAGCGATCGCCAGCCTGATGGGCAGCGAGATCGGCGGCATCGCGATCCGCGGCCACACCGATTCCCTGCCGTGGCGCGGCCCCAATGGCGGCAGCGTGGGCGCCAACAACTGGTCGCTGTCGGCCGGGCGCGCCGAGGCCACCCGTCAGGCGCTGATGCGTCAGGGAATTGCCGAACCGCGCTTCCGCAAGATCGAAGGCGTCGCTGACCGCGAACCGCTGATGCAGGACAAGCCCGAGGATCCGCGCAACCGCCGTATCTCGATCCTGTTGATGCGCTAGGCGGCAAGTGCAAGGATGGCAGCCATGCAGCTTGCCTTCCTTCTGTTCCCGGGCGTGACCCAGCTTGATCTGACCGGACCGGTGCAGTTCCTTTCGCGGCTGCCGGGCGCAAAGGTCGATCTGGTCTGGGACAGCCTCGATCCGGTGCCGACCGATGCGGGCTTTTCGATCGTGCCCACCGCCACCTTCGCCAGCCTGCCGCGCGCCGATCTGCTGTGCGTTCCGGGCGGCATGGGGATCAGCGAGGTAATCGACCATGCCCCCGCGCTCGATTGGGTGCGGCAGGTCGGTGCAGCGGCGGACTGGGTGACCAGCGTGTGCACCGGCGCTCTGGTGCTGGGCGCGGCCGGCCTGCTGGATGGCTACAAGGCAACCACCCATTGGGCCTGGCACGATCTGCTGGCGCTATTTGGCGCCGAGCCCGTGGCCGCGCGCACGGTGTTCGATCGCAACCGGGTAACCGGCGGCGGGGTGACGGCGGGAATCGACTTTGCCCTGGCCTTGATCGCCCGGATCGCGGGCGAGGACACCGCCCGCGCGGTGCAGCTCGCGCTCGAATACGATCCTGCCCCGCCATTTGCCGCGGGCAGCCCCGCCAAGGCCGGGGCCGACCTGGTCGCGCTCTATACCGAGCGCGCCGATCGTCTGGCCCCCAACCGCAAGGCCGATCTGATGGCCGCCGCGCAGCGTTTGGGCTTCACCCCGCGCTGAGGCCGTGCCACAACCCCGCCCGATAACAGGGGGGATTTCAACACATGGCCGAGGGCCGCTACACGCTATGGGGAACGCCGCATTCGCTCTACACCGGCAAGGCGCGCAGCTATCTGATCAAGAAGCAGCTGCCATTTGACGAAGTAATGGCCTGCGACGCCCAATTCATGGGCGAAGTCATTCCCAAGGTCGGGCACATGGTGATCCCGGTCCTGCGCACGCCTCAGGGCGAAATCATTCAGGACACCACCGCGATCATCGATCATTGCGAGGCCCATGAAGCCGGCCCCGAGCTGCACCCGCGCGGCAGCGTTCAGGGCGTGGTGGCGCACCTGCTTGATGCCTTTGGCTCGAACTACCTGTTGCCGCTGGCGATGCATTACCGCTGGTCCTATCGCGCCGAGCAGGAGCGCTTCCTGCAGGCCGAATTTGCCCGCGCGATCCCCAATTCCATTCCCTATGAAAACCGGCTGGCGACGGCGGAAATGCTCATGGGCCGCTTTGCCGGTTTCCTGCCCAACCTTGGCGTCACGCCCGCGGTGATCCCGGCGATGGAAGAGGCTTACCGGGAGCTATTGGCGCTGCTCGAAACGCATTTTCGCGCCCATCCCTATCTGCTCGGCGGACGGCCCAGCCTGGCCGATTTCGGGATGATGGCCCCGCTTTATGCGCACCTTGCCCGCGATCCGGTGCCGGCTTTCCTGATGCGGACCACGGCCCCCGCGGTTGCCCGCTGGACCGAGCGGATGAACGCGGCAGCGATCCCGGATACCGACTATCCCGATCCCGGCGGCAGCTGGAGCGCGGACGATGCGATCCCTGAAACGCTCGAAGCCGTGCTGAGCGCGGTGTTTGCGCAGTGGGGGCCGGGATTGGCGGCAGATGCCGCGCAGTTCGAGGCGTGGCTCGCCGGGCTTGACGATGCCGCTCCCGGCACACTGGTGTCCCATGACGGCGCGCGGCAGGTTCATCCCCATGTCGGCCGGGTCAGCTATGCCTGGCGCGGGGTCACGATGGAACGCGGCAGCCAGCCGCATTCGCTGTGGCATCTTGCGCGGGCCCAGGCGGCGATGCGGGCATTGGACGGCGGTGCCGCCGCGCGCCTTGCCGATCTGCTCGCCCGGACAGGCGGCAGCGCCATGATGGCGCTGACCACCTCGCGCGCGATCACCCGCAAGGACAACGTGCTGGTGCTGGCCTGAACGCCTAGTGGGTCAGCGTATCGGGGTGGAGCCGCTGGCGCAGTTCATCGAGATGCAGCGCGTGGGCGGCGGTCACCGGGCAATCGGCATCGAGCAGCCGGCTCAGCGAATGGAGCTTCTGGGCGAACAGGTCGATCGCCTGAAGATCCTCCATGTGCGCCTGCATGATCGCGGGGTTGGCGCACAGGCGGCTGCCCAGCCCCTCGACCTCGCCGGACAGTTCATCGAGAACCCTCGAAATGCGCTGGATCTGCTGGCGGGTGCGCTCGTCCATCAGGCGGCCTCTTGCAGGTCTGCGGCAGCCAACGCGTTGAGATCAAGCACCATCACCATGCGGTCGTTGATCGCGGTGAGCCCGGTGACGAAGCGGTTGATCTGATCCGCCCCGGCCGACGGCGGGGCTTGCAGTTCAGCGGTGTCGATCGTCACGATATCGCTGACCGCATCGACGATCAGGCCCGAGATCTGGCCCGCCAGCTGGGCAACGATGATCGCGTTGCGTGCGCTCGCCTCGGTCGGCTTCCAGCCGAGCCGCGCGGCCAGGTTGATCACCGGCAGCACCGTGCCGCGCAGGTTGACCACGCCCGCGACATAGGCGGGAACCTGCGGCAGCGGCGTGGTCGGGGTCCAGGCCCGGATTTCGCGCACGGCCATGATATCGAGGCCGAAATACTGCCCGGCAACTTCGAAGGTGATGAGTTCCATCTGCATGAGCTTGTCCTTCCTGAGCAGAATCAATGGGCCACGCGCCGCACGGCGGTGGCGAGCTTGTCGGGATCGAACGGTTTGACGATCCAGCCGGTTGCGCCGGCCATGCGGGCGCGGGATTTCTTTTCGTCCGAGCTTTCGGTGGTCAGCACGAGGATCGGGCGATCGCGGTGGCGCGAGCCCGCGCGCAATTGTTCGATCAGCCCAAAGCCATCGAGCCGGGGCATGTTGATGTCGGTAATCACGACATCGACCTCGTTGACCGCCAGCCATTCGAGGGCTGCCTGCCCATCGTCGGCCTGGACAACATCGAAACCCCGGCTGGACAGGGCATGGTTGAGCAGCGCGCGCATACTGGCGCTGTCATCAACCGTCAGGATACGGGTGGTCTTGCTCATCGTTACACCTATTTCAGAACAGTTCGACATCGCCGCAGACAGGCTGCGGACGGGGGGCGGAGGGAATTTCAGGAGCCAGCGCGGCCTCGACCACGCGGCAACGAACCTGACCCAGGGCGGGCCGGAAGTCGACGCGGCGGGCCGAAGTCCCGCCCAGATCCTCGCGGACCAGCGGAATGCCTTCGTCCCGCAGGAACTGGCGCGCGAAATCGGCATTCATCGTGCCGATCCGGGTCATTCCCGCATGGAGGTTCGCCCCGCCATAGAGGTGCGCGCGCAGCCGCTGCTTGGCCGCACCATGGGCGAGCATCTCGTTGATCAGCACTTCCATGAGATAGACGCCGTAGTGCGCGTCGGCTTCGCTGAGGTGCGAGGCCACCGCCGGCTGGGCGAGCAGGAAATGGTTCATCCCGCCCAGCTCGATCTCGGGGTCGTAGAGGCAGGTCGCCACGCAGCTGCCAAGCACCGTGGTAAATTCCACGCGCGGGCCGGCACTCACGCGGGCCTGGCCCTGCATGATCGTGATGCGGGTCTGGACCGGCAACGGGGGCGGAGTTGCATGCTGGTTCATGGCATCAGGCCGCCTTCTGCAGGGCGTGGCGGGCAATGCGGTGGAGCGGCGCGACCACTTGCGCCGCGCCCAGCGCGATCGCGGCGCGCGGCATCCCGAACACGGTGCAGCTCGCCTCGTCCTGGGCGATGGTATAGGCGCCCATGCTGGCCAGTGCGAACAGCCCCTGTGCGCCGTCCTGCCCCATGCCGGTGAGCAGCACGCCCACCGCACGGTCGCCGCAGACTTCGGCAGCCGAGCGGAACAGCACGTCGACACTGGGCTGATGCCCGCTGACCGCCGGCCCCGGTCGCAGCTTGACGTAGTGCTTCGAAGTGCCGCCCACGAGCATGTGCCGATCATCGCCGGGAGCCAGATACACGTGGCCGCGGCGCAGCGGCATGTCCGGCTGGGCGATCTCGACCCGCGCCGGGCAGATCGCATCGAGCGTATTGGCGATCGCCGGCGCAAAGCGAGCGTTGACGTGCTGGACGATCATCGTCGGCGGGCAATCGGCGGGAAATTCGCGCAGCATGACCTGCAAGGCCTCAACCCCGCCGGTCGAGGATCCGACCACGATCAATTCGGTATCGCGGGCCATCGCCGCCATCGTCCGCGATGCGGCATCGTGGCGGGCGCTGCGGCGGCCCGAAAAATTCACCTCGGCGGCCTCACGCACCAGATTGGCAAGCTTGCCGCCATCGTCGTGGGCCAGCCCGCCGCCATGCTCCGACTTGGCATAGCAATCGACCGCGCCAAGCGCGAGCGCGCGGGCGGTATTGGCCGCACCTTCGCTGGTCGATCCCGATACGATGATCACCGGGGTCGGGCGCAGCTGCATGATCTTTTCAAGGAAATCGAGCCCGTTCATCCCGGGCATCTCGATGTCGAGCGTGACCACGTCGGGATTGAGCCGCTTGATCGCCTCTCGCCCCTGCGCCGCATCGGCCGCGGCGCCAACCACCTCGATATCGCTTTCGGCCGAAAGGCGCGCCGTCAGCAGCGCACGCATCGTCGCTGAATCGTCGATCACCAGCACTCTGATCGTCATGCCGCCCTCCTGCGGTAGATGGTCGATCCGGCCAGATCGAGCAGATCGGTGGCGGGGCCGGTCGCCCGCTCGGAATGGCCGATGTAGAGGTAGCCGCCCGGCGCGAGCTGGCGCGCCAGCCGTTCGACCAGCCGCTCCTTGGTCGGCTGATCGAAATAGATCATCACGTTGCGGCAGAAGATCGCGTCGAACAGCCCGCGCATCGGCCATTCGCCTTGCAGGTTGAGGCTGCGAAACCGCACCAGCCGCTGCGCATCGGGGGAAATTTCAGCGCGTTCGCCGCGCGTGCGCACCCAGTTGCGGACCAGCGCCTCGGGCACGGGGGCAAGATCCTTGGCCTCGTAGCTCGCAGCCTCGGCCTTGGCGAGCGCGTGGGGGGCAATATCGGTGCCGAGCACGACCACGTCCTTGCCGGCGATGCGCCGCCCTTCGAGCGGTTCGCTGCCCAGCAGGGTCAGGACCAGCGACCAGGTTTCCTCGCCGCTCGAACAGCCCGCCGACCACATCCGCACACTCTCGCCCGCGTCCAGGCGGCGCACCAGAGCAGGCCGCGCGGTCTGGGCGAAGTGTTCGAAATGATGGTCCTCGCGGTAGAAGAAGGTGTGATTGGTGGTCAGCGCGGCGACCGTGCGCATCCGCTCGGCGGGATCGGCCTCGACCCGTTCGAGATAGGCGGCAAAGGTGCCGCAGCCGCTGTTGCGCACCAGCGGCGCGATCCGCGAATAGACCAGCATCGCCTTGCCTTCGGGCAGGACGATCCCGGCCTCGGCATAGACCATCCGCGCGATCGCCGCGAAATCGGCCGCGCCATAGACCGCCGGGCTGATCCCCGGCATCTCATCGCTGAACACCGTGTCGAGCATCAGGCCGCTTCCCGCTGGAGCGGTGCCGGCTGGCACG
The DNA here is from genome assembly GCA_937996535.1 of uncultured Novosphingobium sp. GTDB lineage: Bacteria > Pseudomonadota > Alphaproteobacteria > Sphingomonadales > Sphingomonadaceae > Novosphingobium. Next base: position 24,326 of record CALKVF010000021.1, read on the forward strand.
AGCGCGCAACCAGCCCATCGATGTCGAGGATCAGCGCGACCCGGCCATCGCCGAGGATGGTTGCCCCGGCCACGCCTTCGACCGAACGGTAATGGGTATCGAGGCTCTTGATCACGAACTGGCGCTGATCGCAGATGTTGTCGACCAGCAGCGCGGCCTGGCCGGTGCTTTCGGTATCGACCACGATCAGCACGCCTTCGGTCGGCTGGCTGACGGCGCCCTGCGCGGTGATGACATTGCCGATCGGCACGATCGGGATGAACTTGCCGCGCACGTTGAGCATCGAACACGATACCCCCAGCCCCTGGACCTCGCCGGGTTCGGGGCGCAGGCTTTCCACCACGTGGGTCAGCGGCACGACCAGCATCTGATCGCCCACGGTCACGATCATCCCATCGGAAATCGCAAGGGTCAGCGGCAGGGTCAGGGTAAAGGTAGTGCCTTCGCCCTCGATCGATTCAATCGTGATGCGCCCGCCCAGTTCCTTCACGTTCTGGCGGACCACGTCCATCCCCACCCCGCGTCCCGAAATGTTCGAAACGGTCTGGGCGGTGGAGAAGCCCGGGGCGAAGATCAGCGCATCGATCTCCTCGCGCGAGAGCTGGGCATCGGCGGCAACCAGCCCCTTGTCGATCGCCTTTTCAAGCACGCGGGCCCGGTCGATGCCCTTGCCGTCATCGGCGATGCGGATGAGAATACGGCCCGAGCGGTGTTCGGCCGAAAGCCGCAGCGTGCCCTCGGCGCTCTTGCCCGCGGCAAGCCGCGTTTCGGCATCCTCGATCCCGTGATCGACCGCATTGCGGATCAGGTGGGTAAGCGGTTCGCCAAGGCGCTCGATCACCGTCTTGTCGAGTTCGGTCGCCTCGCCCGACAGTTCGAGCCGGACGTGCTTGCCGGTGCTGGCAGTCAGTTCGCGCAGGATCCGCGGCACGCGGCTGAACACCGAGCCGATCGGCTGGGCACGGATCGCCATCGCGCTTTCCTGAATCTCGCGGGTCAGCCCTTCGAGCATGACCAGTTCCTCGGTCGTGCTCATGCCTTCGTTGCCCAGCCGCTGGGCGAGCATGGCCTGGGCGATCACCAGTTCGCCAACCGTGTCGATCAGCCGGTCAAGCTTGGTCAGATCGATGCGGATCGACTGTGCGGCGCTGGGCGGGGCCGGCGGCGCGGCCTGGGCCTCGGCCCCGCGATCGGGCACGGCCAGCGCGGCGACATCGGCCACCGCGACCGGCGCGGGCACCGCCGCCACGGCGGGGCCACGCGGGGCAAGCTTGAGCGGCGGCATCGGCGCATCCTCGCCAAAGCTCAGGGTGCAATCATCGCCAACGAAATCGAACACCTCGCGGACCGCGGCGGCATCGACTTCGGCCGGCAGCGTGAAGGTCCAGCCAAGATAGCCCTGGCACGGATCGATCTCGTCGAGCGGCGGCACCGCGCCAACATCACAGGGGCCGCAGGCCGCGCCCAATTGCAGCAATTCGCGCAGCAACAGCAGCGGCTCGCCGCCATTGGCCATCGCCCCGGCATGGGGCCGCAGCCGCAGCGTCCAGCCCGGTGCGGCTTCAGCCTCGCTGCCGGCGGTAATATCATCGAGCAGAGCGTCGAGATCGATGTCGAACCCGCCGTCTTCGTCTTCGGCCGCATCTGCCTCATCCGCAGCCGCCACTTCGGCGGGTGCGGGCGCGGCTGCGGGCGCGGCGATCCCACCATTGGCCTGAGCGGCGGACAGTTCTTCGAGCAGCACGGCATCGGCCGGAGCCGGAGTTCCCTCGCGCGCAGCAACGACGTGATCGCTGAGCACATCGAGCGCGCGCAGCATCAGCGCCACCAGGTCATCGGCCAGCGGAATCGTGCCATCGCGAACGTCGGACAGCAGTGTTTCAAAGGTATGGGTAAAGGCCTGGAGCGCGTTGAAGCCAAAGGCCCCTGCCCCGCCCTTGATCGAATGGACCGCGCGAAAGATCGCGTTGACCGTATCGGCATCCTGCGTGCCTTCGCGGCAGGCCGCGAGGCCGGTTTCGGCCGCCTCAAGCGATTCCTCGCACTCGGCAAAGAAGATCGCGAGGATTTCGTCCTGAGTCACGCGGCATCTCCTTCGAACAGCACGGCTTCAAGGCCATAGAGGCGCGCGGCCTCGGTCAGTGCGGCGGACGGCACGATCCTCGCGCCCTCGCCCCAGCGGCGGGCGCTGACCAGCAATTGCAGCACGGCCTGGCCGACCTGGGTCACGGCGCTGCCATCGATCTGGATGCGCTCGCCGCCCAGCATCGCGGCCATTTCGGGCAGCAGGGCTTCGGCAGCGGTGCGATCGCAGCGTTCGGGAAGGACGATTGCGGACATGGCTCTGGCTCCTTCGCTTGTCTCAGAATTCCGACCAGCCGCCGGTGGCAGCCGGCGCCAGCGCGAGGTTGCCACTGATCGGCGCGCGAGCGGGCGCTGCGGCGCGGCGCGCGGCGGGCATCGCGGCAGGCATCGGGCGGACAGTCGTCCCGGTCTTGAACCGGCCGACCAGTTCACTGAGTTCGCTGGCGCCTTCGGCCAGGCTGCGCGCGGCCGCCGTGGTCTGTTCGACCATCGCAGCGTTCTGCTGGGTCATGCGGTCCATCTCGCCGACCGCGGCATTGACCTGCTGCAGCTTGTCCGACTGCGATCCGGTTGCCTCGGCAATGGTGGTCACAAGGTCGCGGATTTCGCCGACCCGGCCCACGATCCGGCCAAGCAGATCACCGGTTTCGCCAACCAGCGCCACCCCGGCGCTGACCTGTTCGGTGCTGGTGGTAATGAGATGCTTGATGTCCTTGGCGGCATCGGCGCTGCGCTGGGCCAGCGCGCGCACTTCGTTGGCGACCACGGCAAAACCCTTGCCGGCGTCGCCAGCACGCGCGGCCTCGACCCCGGCGTTGAGCGCGAGGAGGTTGGTCTGAAACGCGATGCCATCGATCACGGTGATGATCTGGCTGATTTCCTGCGCCGAGGTTTCGATCCGGTCCATCGCCGCGATCGCGCGGGCCACCACTTCGCCGCCGGCGGTGGCTTCGTGATGGGCATCGGCGATGGTCGCCTGAACCTCGTTGGCCCCCAGCGCGGTTTCGCGCACGCTGGTGGCGATCTCGCTCATCGAGCCGGCGCTTTCCTCAAGGTTGGCGGCCTGGCGCTCGTTGCGCTGCGACAGGTCTTCGGAAGCCGCGCGGATTTCGGCCGAGCCGTTGTGCACGTCGCGCGCCTTGCCGCCCACCGCGTCCAGCGTTTCGCCCAGCGCGACCAGCGCCTGGTTGAAGCCCTGCTTGAGCTGTTCATAGGCTGGCGGCAGATCGGCGGTGATGCGGCAGGTCAGATCGTTGGCCGAAAGCCCGCCAATCCCGCCGAGCAGGGCCTGAACCACGCGGTCCTGGGTTTCGTGGTTGGCGTGAACTTCATCGATATTGTCGCGGAACCGCGCCATCGCCACGGTCATCCGGCCCACGCAGTCGGCGTGTTCGGTATAGCGGATCGGGCTGGTGGTATCGCCGGCGGCCAGCGCCTCCATCCGCACCACGGTATCGACATAGGGTGTGCAGATCAGCTGCGCGGCAAGGCGGATCACCGCCAGCGTCATGATCATGACCAGCCCGGTCACCACCGGCAGCGTCCAATGCCCGTCTGCCAGCACCAGCGCGGTGACGAAGGCACTGCCCGTCAACGCCGCGAGCACGGCCTCAAGCGCCTTGAACTTGACCCGGATAGGAGCCGTTTTTTCAAACCAGTCAAACATTTGGCGCGTCCCTCAAAGTGCTGCTCCAGCGCCTAGCTGAACAAAGCAAACCACCGCTTGCCCGAACGCTAGGTAACTTTCCGAAAGCAAACGGCGCGGTCTGTTGACGCCCGTGGATGCCCCCTGGTGCAGCGGAGACTGTCTAGGCGCGCGGCGGCAAGAAGCTGATACGCCCACCCCACGGGTAAACCCTTAGGGCCAGCAAACCCTTTCCAAAGCCCGCTGCGGCTAACCCAAGGATCAAACCCGGGTCAGCAAGGTTAACGCAAGGAATTCCCATGGAAGTCGCCAAGGTACTGGTAGTCGACGATTCTGCCGCGATGCGCGCGCTGTTCGCCGACGTGCTGGAGCAAACCCGCAACGTGCAGGTGGTCGGCACCGCCGCCAATGCCGCCGAAGCGCGCGAACAGATCCCGCTGCTGCGCCCCAACGTGGTGACGCTCGACGTTGAAATGCCGGGGATGAGCGGGATCGAGTTCCTGGAAGAGATCATGACCACCAGCCCGCTGCCGGTGGTGATGCTCTCCAGCCTTACGCAGAGCGGGACCGAAACCTCGCTCAAGGCCTATGAACTGGGCGCGGTGGAATGTTTTCCCAAACCACTCAAGGCCACCCCCGAACAGTTCAGCAAGACCGTGGGCAAGCTTGGCAAGATCGTGCTTGCCGCAGCCGGCAGCAACGTCAAGAACCGCCGCGCGCCCGCCGTGCAGGTCTCTACCGAAAAGCCCTTTACCTGGAACGGCCACATCGCCGCCTTTTCGGCCTCGATGGGCGGGATCGACGCGCTGACCAGCCTGCTGGCCGGCTATCCTGAAAAGTGCCCGCCCACGATCATCACGCTCAATGCCGAACCGGCACTGGTGGAAACCTTCATCGCCAAGCTCGACGGCGAGCTGCGCTGCTCGGTCCGTGCGGCCAAGGACAATGCCCCGCTCACCCCGGGCCATGTCTATATCGCCGTTGATCCCGGCAAGCACGCCGTGCTCGAACCCGGCACCCCGCCCAAGCTGCGACTGGTCGAGCGCGATCCGGTCGACGGCGCGCGGCCTTCGGCAACGCTGCTGTTCGGCACCATCGCCCGCTCGGGCGTACCGGCGATCGGCGCGGTGCTGACCGGCATGGGCGTCGATGGGGCCAAGGGGCTCAAGCTGATGCGCGATGCCGGTTGCCAGACCTTCGCGCAGGATCCCGCCAGCGCAACGGTGGGCGAAGCCCCCGCCGCCGCGATCGCGGCTGATGCCGCCCTCCACCAGCTCGGCCTCGAAGCCTTGGCCGAAGCGGCGCTGGCTGCCTGCAACCAGACCTGACCCGACAGGGTCTTCGTCCCCCCGAAAAAGGGGCCGGTGGTTCGCCGCCGGCCCCTTTTTTTGGTCTGTGCAAGGCACGCAGCTGATCAAGTCACCCACTTTACCGAAGCATCCAGAGCACTGCCCACCCCAGCCAAACGCAAAAGGGCCCGGCGGTCAGGGGAACCGCCGGGCCGTGCCTGGAAGGGTCAGGCAACTACATTTGCGTCACGCTTAGCGCAGCAGCGACAGCACGTTCTGCTGGCTCTGGTTGGCCTGAGCGATCATCGCGGTCGAAGCCTGCGAGAGGATCTGCGACTTGGCCATCGCGGTGGTTTCCGACGAATAGTCAGCATCTTCGATCCGCGAACGCGCATCCGACAGGTTGGTGGCGTTGTTGGTCATGGTGTTGACGGCGGATTCAAGGCGGTTCTGCGACGCACCAAGGTCAGCGCGCAGGTTCGACACTTCATCGAGCGCATCGTCGATCGAGGTCAGTTCGCTGCCGTCACCGGCAAGACCCGTGAGGTCGACAATCAGCGCATCAGCCATGCCGGTACCCGCAGCCACATCGCCGAAGGTCAGGTCGATGGTGTCGGACGGATTGGCGCCAACCTGGATGCTGACGGTGCCATCGCCCGCTGCACCGGCGGTGGCGTCGAACAGCTTGTTGCCGTTGAATTCGGTGTTGGCGAGAACGTCGGTGATCTGCTCCTGCAGCTGGCTGACTTCCGAATTCATGCGGGTCTGGTCGTCGCCCGAATAGGTGCCGTTCGAAGCCTGCACCGTCAGTTCGCGGACGCGCTGCAGCATGTTGCTGACTTCGCCCAGCGCGCCTTCAGCGGTCTGCGCCATCGAGATGCCGTCGTTGGCGTTGCGGATGCCCTGGTTCATGCCGCGGACCTGTGCGGTCATGCTGGTGGCAATCGCGAGGCCGGCGGCGTCGTCCTTGGCGCTGTTGATGCGCTTGCCGGTCGACAGGCGTTCCATCGCGGTGCCCAGTGCCTTGCTGGCGGCGTTCGAAGCATTGGCGGCCTTGAGTGCGCTGATGTTGGTGTTGATCACAGACATGAAATTTACTCCCGTGGGGGTGTCCCGAAGTGCGTGCCGTGTCGGACCGTCCGCCGCGGCTTGCAGGGTCTAGAGCGGCTGTTTCCGGGGACTTTTAAGGCAGGGCGGCAAAAAAGTGCCGGCGGCAGGCATCATTTTGCCTAGGTAATTGCCCGTGGACTTAAATTTCCGAACCCTTTGACGTTCTGCCCGCACAAGTCCCCCCAGAGACATGGTTAATCAGGGGACCAAACAATGACGGTTCTGGCTTGCAGCGAGAGCGTCGCAAAAATTCACGCACCACTGGTGCAGCGGGCATCGGCGATTGCCGCCGCGACGGTTGCCGGGCCTGCCCCGGTGCTGCGCGGGGCAAACGAACCGGTCCCGCCGGGCCCCGGCCCCTGCGTGACGCTGGAACGCGGATCGCATGACGAGCTGCGCCGCGATGGCGCGCGCGGCCGGTTTGCCATCACCTATCGCGATCCGACCAGCGAGGCGGCCCTCGCCGCCGTGCTCGCCGCGATGGCCGCCCCCGGCGCGCCGATCGCCGCCGATCCGGAAAGCCTGTCGATCCTGGCACTCGCCGAACGCCTTGCCGCCAGCGAGATCCCCGTGCTGATCGGCGGCCCGACCGGCACCGGCAAGGAAGTGCTGAGCCGCTTCATCCACGCCAACAGCCCGCGCAAGGACGGCCCGTTCATCGCAGTCAACTGCGCAGCCATGCCCGAGGCGATGCTCGAAGCCCTGTTGTTCGGCCACCAGAAAGGCGCCTTCACCGGCGCGACCCAATCGAGCGAGGGCTTTTTCCGCGCGGCCGATCGCGGCACCCTGCTGCTCGACGAAATCGCCGAAATGCCGGTGGGCCTCCAGGCCAAGCTGCTGCGCGCCTTGCAGGAAGGTGAAGTCGTGCCGATCGGGTCGACCCAGCCGATCAAGGTTGATGTGCGGGTGATCGCCTGCGCCAACCGCGACCTGCCGACCGAAGTTGCCGAAGGCCGCTTCCGCGCCGACCTTTATTACCGCCTCAACGTCTTCCCGCTGGCGCTGCGCCCCTTGCGTGAACGCAGCGAGGACATTGCCCCGCTCGCCTTCTCGCTGCTGCTGCGCCACGCCGCGCCGGGCCAGCCGCTGCCGTGGATTTCGGATGTCGCGCTGACCATGCTCAAGCTGCACGGCTGGGCTGGCAACGTGCGCGAACTGGAAAACGTGGTGCGCCGCGCGCTGCTGCTCGCCCAGGGCAAGACCGAGATCCTGCCCGCGCACATCGTGTTCGACAGCCCCGCGCGTCTGGTTGGCGCCGAACCGGCTGAAATCGCCGAACCGCTGCAAAAGAAGCTGTCGAACATCGTCCAGATTTCCGAAGCCCGCGCGATCATGGCCACGCTCGAAGCCTGCGGCGGCAGCCGGGTTGCCGCCGCGCGGCAGCTGGGCATTTCCGAGCGCACGCTGCGCTACCGCCTCGCCGCGTTCCGTGACGCTGGCCTCGCCGTGGCCGGAGGCCGGCGATGAGCGGCATCGGCGGCCTTGGTGCGGGCGGCGGCTCGCTCCAGCAGATCATGGCGATGCGCCAGCAGATCCTCGATCGCTCGCAATTGCTGCAACAGGTCCACACCGCCTCGACCACCGGGGCAGACGCACCCGCCGCACCCGTTGCGCCCAACGGCCCCGGTGAAGGCTTTACCGGGGCCCTGAAGCACGCGGTCGATGGCGTGTCAGCCTCGCAAAACCGCGCCGAAGGGCTGAGCGCCGCCTATGAACGCGGCGAAGTGACCGACATCGCGCAGGTGATGCTGGCCCGGCAGGAAGCCGGCGTTGCCTTTGAGGCGACGCTGCAGGTCAGGAACCGCCTGCTGTCCGCCTACCAGGACATCATGCGGATGGGAGTGTGATAGATGGCCGAGCTTGTTCCCCTCGCCGAAGCCGCCCCGCCCGCCACGCTGCCGGGCGCCAATCCGCTTGAGCGGCTGCGCTCGCTTGCGGGCCAGCCCGCGGTTCGCCGCACACTGCCGTGGTTCCTTGGCGCGGCCGGGCTCGGCGCGGTCGCGCTAACCTGGGCAACCCTTGCCCCGGCCCCGCAGCGCACGCTCTATGCCGAACTCGATGACAGCGAACGCGCCGGCGTGGTCGCCAGCCTCGACAAGGCCGGGATTGCCTATCAGATCAACAATGACACCGGCGCGCTCTCAGTCGGAGAAGACGACCTCTACCGCGCGCGGATGCTGGTTGCCTCCGATGGCGCGCTCGCCACGCCCGATACCGCCAGCTCGCTCGACAGCCTGCCGCTGGGGGCCAGCCGCACGCTGGAGGGCGAACGCCTGCGCAGCGCGCGCGAGCACGAATTGCAGCTCACCATTCAGGAGATCGACGGGGTCGAAGCGGTCCGGGTTCATCTCGCCCAGGCCAACAAGTCGGTCTTCGTGCGCGACGATTCCCCGCCCTCGGCCTCGGTCATGGTGCGCATGGCGCGCGGCCGCCAGCTTGGCCAGGGCCAGGTCGCCGCGATCGTCAACCTTGTCGCCGGCTCGGTTCCCGGGCTCACCGCCGATGCGGTGCGGGTGGTCGACCAGCATGGCCGCCTGCTGAGCGAAGGCGGCGGCATCGATTCCGACCGGCTCGAACTGCAAGGGCGGATGGAAGACAAGCTGCGCAATCAGGTCGATGCGCTGCTCACCCCGATGCTGGGCCAGGGCAATTTCTCCAGCGAGATCCAGGTCGAACTCGACATGGATCAGGTGACCTCGGCGCGCGAAAGCTACGACAAGAACGGCGTCATCCGCACCGAAACCCAGCAGCAATCGCAAAGCACCGGCTCCCCCCAGGCGGGCGGCGTTCCGGGTGTCGTCTCCAACACTCCGCCGCCCGCCACCACGGCCCGCCCCGGCCCGCCGCAGGGCACCCAGCCAGCGGCCGCCGGTGCCGTGCCGACCAATGGGGAATCGAGCGCCAGCAAGACCTATGAACTTGGCCGCGAGGTGGCGGTTGCCAATACCACGCCGGGCAAGGTCAAGCGGATCTCGGTCGCCGTCGCGATCAGCCAGGCCGCGATGGCCAAGGCCAAGCCCGCCGAAATCGACCAGATCAAGCAGCTCGTCTCCGCTGCGACCGGGGCCGATCCCCAGCGCGGCGATCAGGTGACCGTGATCCTGCGCCCGTTCGAACCGGTCAGCGATGCCGCGATCCCGTTCTACGAAACGCCGTGGTTCGCGCTGGCGGTGCGCAGCGGGGTCGCCCTGCTGGCCGTGCTGCTGGTGCTGCTGATCGGGGTGCGCCCGCTGATCCGCGCGCTGAAGCGTGAACCGGCAGAGGCGGCCGAAGGCGAAGCTCCCGGCCAGCGCAGCGAAGACAGCCCGGGCCGGGCCGACGCGGCCCAGAGCGCGAGCGGCCCGGTCGATGCCGCGCTGCTCGGGCGGCAGGTCAGCCTGGCCCAGCGCATCGTCGAGGAAAAGCCTGACGATGCGCTCCACGCGCTGCGTCAGATGCTGGCCAATCCGGCGGAGGCCTCGCAATGAGCGCGCTACCTCCCGGCAATCTCACCCTTGGCGACGCCGAACGCGCAGCCGTGATGGTCATGCTGCTGGAAGAGGATCAGGCCGCCGCGATCCTCGCGCAGCTTGATCCCGCCGAACTGCAATTGCTGGGCGAAAAGATGTGCGCGCTGGGCGAAATCGGCCCCTCGCTGATCACCCAGGCGATCACCGGCTTCGTCAAGAGCGCCGACCGTCAGGGGATCAGCGCGCAGGGGCGCACCGCCCATGTTCGTTCGCTGATGAACCGCGCGGTGGGCGAAGTGAAGGCCGACAACCTGATGCAGCGGATCCTGCCCGAGGGCGAGGATACCGGCCCGGCGATCGAACTGGCGCGCTGGCTTACCCCGCAGGCGCTTATCCCGCTGATCAAGGACGAACACCCCCAGGCGATCGCCGTGCTGCTGGTCCAGCTGGAACCCGAAGTCGCCGCCGAAGTGCTCCACGCCCTGCCCGCCGATCAACAAACCCCCGTGGTCCACCGGGTTGCCACGCTTGGCCCGGTATCGAGCGATGCGGTCGCCATGCTGGAAGAACTGCTCCAGCGCCGGATCGGCGAGAGCCACGGCAAGGCCATGCTCACCATGGGCGGCGCGCGCGAGGCGGCAGGGATCATCAACAACATCGGCAAGGCCGCGGAAAAGCGGATCATGCCCGAGATCGGCAAGATCGACAAAGCCCTCGCCCGCGAGATCGAGAACGAGATGTTCAAGTTCGAACACCTCTTCGCGCTCGAAGCCCAAGCAATGGGCTCGCTGCTGCGCGAGGTCGAAAGCGATACCCTGATCGACGCGCTCAAGGGCATTACCGAAGAGGAACGCGACGTGTTCTTCCGCGCCATGTCGAGCCGCGCCGCCGACGGGGTCAAGGACGAGATCGCCGGTCGCGGCCGCCTCAAGATGGCCGACGTGCTCGAAGCCCAAAAGGCCATCGTCACCGCCGCGCGGCGCCTCGCCGCCGAAGGGGTGATCGTGTTCGGCGTGGGCGGCGGCGATGACGAATATGTCTAGCCTGCCGCTGGCCGCGCTGGCTGGGCCCTCGGGCTTCATCGGCGATCCCCGTTTCGGGGCGTTGCTAACCCCCGCCCCGGGCACGCCGGCGCCGCGCGATCCGCTGGGCGAGGCCTGGGCCGAAGGCCATGCCGCCGGCCGCGCCGAGGCGCTGGCCGAAGCGAGCGCGCTGGCAGAAGCCGACGCCGCGCTGCGCGCGCAGCTCGAACTCTCGTTCGCACGGCTCGACACGGACCTCGCCGAACAGCTGCTTCAGCGGCTTTACGCCACGGTCGAGGCGCTGTGCGAAGCGGCCATCGCGCCGCTCGCGCTCGACAAG
>CALKVF010000022.1 GCA_937996535.1 uncultured Novosphingobium sp.
CCTCGCCGTGAACCTCGGTGCGCTTGGGCGCGATCGAATCGATCTCGTCGATGAACACGATCGAGGGCGAGGCCTTGGCAGCTTCTTCGAACACTTCGCGCAAGCGGCGCTCGCTTTCACCATAGGTGCTGCCCATGATTTCGGGGCCGTTGATCGTGAAGAAGCTGGCTTCGCTTTCATTGGCGACCGCGCGGGCCAGACGGGTCTTGCCGGTGCCTGGCGGACCATGCAGCAGCACGCCCTTGGGCGGATCGACGCCCAGCCGCGTGAACAGTTCGGGATAGCGCAGCGGCAGTTCGACCATCTCGCGCAGCTGGCGGATCGTATCGCCCATGCCGCCGACATCGTCATAGTTGACATCGCCGCGGGTCGAGCGGGCTTCCTCGAACTCCTCGCGCAGTTCGACGTCGGTGTTCTCGTCGATGTGGACCACGCCCTTGGGCAAGGTCTAGACGACGGTAAGCCGGATCTGGGTCAGCGCGAAGGCGGGTGCATTGAGCATCTGGGCCACTTGCGGCGGCATGTCGCGGACCTGCTGCTGTCCGGTGGTTGCCACCAGATCGCCCGCGACCAGTACCCGCCCGAAGAAATTGCGCTTGAGCGCCTGACCGGGCCCCTGCAGGCGCATTTCGCGCTGGGCCGGGGCAAAGACCACGCGCTGGGCGGCGCGGCTTTCGGCGCGGCGCACGGCCACGTGATCGCCCGAGCCGACTTCGGCATTGGCGCGCTGCAACCCATCGAGCCGGACCACGTTGAGCCCTTCGTCCTCGGTATAGGGGGCAAGCACCCGCGCGGCGGTGGCGCGCTTGCCCTCGATCTCGACCACGTCGCCCTCGGTCACGCCGAGCGCCGCCATCGCGCTGCGCGGCAGCCGGGCAATGCCCTGGCCGCTCTCTTCCTGCCGGGCGGCGGCAACCTGGAGTTTCACCGTCTTGTCGGTGGCAGTGTCTGAATTGCTGGTGGTATCGGCCATCGCGTCCATCCTGCTTGCGGCCCGCGGGGCCTGACACAGCAAAGCTAGGAACTGTTTGGCCCATTGCAAATGCCGCAAGAGCCGATTGGGACGACCCGCGCGGAGTTTGCGGGCGGACTGAGCGGGGGAAGGCGGCAGATCGCGGCGAGTCGCCCGGGCGCGGCAAGGCCCCGGAATTGCAGACAAAAAAAGGCCCGATCGTTGCCGACCGGGCCATGGAAGTTTTGGGAGAGGATGCCTGAAAGGCAGGTTCTAAGTGGAGCAGTAGACATTTTTGTGCAAGTGCGAAAAGGTCATCGATCGTTGCATTATTTGCAACAGTCGTTCACTTCCGCTCAAGGGTGGCGGAATTTCAACACAAAACGGTCAGTTTTGCCGCGCACGGTGGGGTCAAAAACCAATTTGTCGTGCGCATCTTCGCTGCGCTGCAGCAAATTGCTCTGCTCTTCGAGGACGAACCCGGCCGCCGTCATGTCGGCGATCACCTGGGCGGGATCGATTCGGTGATAGGCATCGGCGGTGGTGCGCGGGTCGCCAGGATTGCCGGCATGATCGATCACGATCACATGGCCGCCGCTTTTGACCGCCGCGAACCAGCCGCGCAGCACGCCGGGCACATCCTGGTGGGGGTGCTGAAACTTGGCGTTTTCCCAGTAGAGGTCATGATAGACGAGGTGGGTGAAGATCATGTCGACGCTGGCCGGCGCGAGCACCATGGCCTGGGCCGGAGTGACCACCGGGTAGAGATTGGGATGGGCGGCGCGCAGCTTGTCCCATTCGGCGGCCTTGTAGAAATTGGGCTGGGTCAGGGCATAGACCCGGCCCTTGGGGCCAACCACATCGGCGATCAGTTCGGAATAGTATCCGCCCCCAGCCTGATAATCGGCCACCACATCACCCGCCTTGAGGCCGGAAAATGCGAGGATTTCTGAGGGCTTGCGCCCTTCATCGAGCGCGCGGTTGCCCTCTGCACGGGCCGGGTCGGCCACGGCGGCGGCAATGGCGGTGGGCTTGGCCAGCACCGGGGCGGCGCAGAGCAGCGCGGCCACGGCGGTGAAAGCGGCAAGGGCGGCGGGTTGGCGGTGGATCGGCATCGGTGACACTCCCCTTTGAAGGCGCAGGCCTTTGATGGCGCGGGCCCGTTCAAGGTGCCCGGCATCAGGAGAGTGTCGCCGGTTTTTCGACGAAGCGCCAGCGCGGCCTGATCAGTGCGCCAGCAGCAGCGCCGGAGCCGTGTCCGCATCGAGGAAATAGCGCGTCACACCGCCGAACAGGAATTCGCGCACCCGGCTGTGGCCATAGGCGCCCATCACCAGCAGGTCCGCGCCGGTCAGGGCCACTTCGCTGGCCAGCGTTTCCTCGATCGAGGGGCCGCGTGGCATTTCGCGCAGCTCGGCCGAAATGCCGTGGCGCGACAGATAGCGCAGCGCGTCGGTCGGCGGGAAGCCATTGGCCTTGTCGGTCAGCACGGTCAGCACGACGACATTGGCGCAGCCCGCCAGCAGCGGCACTGCGGCGCGCAGGGCGTGGGCGGCTTCTTCACCCCCGTCCCAGGCGATGCAGGCACAGGCCGGCGGCAAAGTGATGCCCTGGCCAGAGCCCAGCACCAGCACCGGGCTGCGGGTTTCGAGCGCGAGATCGCCAGCATAGCCGCAATCGCGCGAGACCACGCACAGATCAGCCAGCCGCGCGGCCGAAGCCATCGCTTCGAGTGGCTGGGTTTCGTATTGGGCGATGTCGAACGGCACATCGTCGTTCTGGAGCCGCCCGGCGAAGGCTTCGGCCAGCGCGTCATCGTCCTTCAGCGCGGCATCCAGCGCTTCGCGCGCGACATAGGTGCCGCCATAGGGATCGGTGGTCACGAAGCGATCAATCGGCGTGTCGATCAGCAGCGTCACATGGCCTTCGCGGGCACGGGCAATGGCCATCGCGGCATCGAGTCTTGCCGTCATCCCCGGATCGCGGCCGGCCTGAACGAGAATAGAGCGCATCGACGGTCTCCTTGTAACGAAGGACAAGCGTAACGAAGGACAAGCTGCAACGTGATTGGACGCACGGCCATGATCTGCGTCAACTGCAAAGGTTGCAAGGACGAACGTGATAGGCCACTGCCAAAGCAGGACAACAAGGGAGGATGCCTGTGGGCGAGCGCCGGTTTGAGGCCGTCATTTTCGATTTTGGCGGGGTGATTACCGCCTCGCCGTTCGAGGCGTTCAACCGGCTTGAGGCCGAGCGCGGCCTGCCGCAAGACTTCGTCCGCCGGGTCAACGCCACCAATCCCGACTCGAACGCCTGGGCGCTGTTCGAACGCGCGGAGATCGGCGCGGCGGAATTTGATGCACTATTTGCCGGCGAAGCGCAGGCGCTCGGCCATGCGCTTGAAGGCGCGGCGGTGCTGGCGGTGCTTTCGGGGTCGATCCGCCCGGCGATGGTGTCGGCGCTCGATACCCTCAAGGGGGAGGGCTACCGGCTGGCCTGCATTACCAACAACGTGCCCGCCGGCCACGGCGCGGGCATGGCCCGCAGCGGCGACAAGGCCGATGCCTACGAACAGGTCTTCGCGCGGTTTGAACACGTGATCGAAAGCAGCAAGGCCGGGGTGCGCAAGCCCGATCCGCGCATCTACCAGATGATGTGCGAAAACCTCGGGCTGGAGCCGGCGGCCTGCATCTACCTCGATGACCTTGGCATCAACTGCAAGCCGGCCGCCCAGCTTGGGATGCACGCGATCAAGGTGACCAGCGGCGAGCAAGCACTGGCCGACCTGTCGGGCGTGCTGGGGCTCAGCCTCTAATCGATCCTGAGGCTCTGCGCCCGGCGATAGAGTTCCAGAATGAGCGGATCCTGTTCGTTGCTGCGGATCGCCGCTTCGAAGCGGATGCGCGCGCGGGGTGGGGGCAGCACTTCGACCAGCCGTCCCTCGGCCAGGTGATTGCGCACCATGATTTCGGGAAACAGCGCCGCGCCTTGCCCGGCGGCCACGATCCCGACCATCGTCTGGACATTGTTGCAGGTGTTGAGCGAGCGATAGGGCACCTGCCCGCTGGCCAGGCTCTCGCTCATCACCTGGTGGATCGGCGAATGCGCGCCGATCGACCACACCGGCAAGGCCTGAGCGAAGCCGCCCGACGCTGCCGTTTCGGGGCTCGCCAGCCAAACCAGCCCGACCTCGCCGATCGGCACGGTCCTGAGCCCGGGGCTTGCCACCGGTCCGGCCAGAAACACGATGTCGCGCGTCCCGGCGAGCAATTGCTGGAGCATCCGCGCGGTCAGATCGAGATCGAGTTCAAGTGTCACCCCGGGCAGTTCGGTTTCGATCTGGCGGACGAATTCGGGCAGGCAGCTGGCGGCCGCGATCTCGCCCGCGCCGATCCGCACCACCCCGGTCGCGCCCGTCAGGTCACCGGCATCCATCAAGGCGCGCTCGAACCCGGCCAGCAGCGGTTCGCAATCGCGCACCAGTTGCCGCCCGCGCGCGGTCAGCGTGACCCCGCGCCCCTCGCGCCGGAACACCGCCACGCCCAGCTGGGTCTCGATTTCGCGCACCCGCGCCGAGATCGCGGGCTGGGTCGTGCCCAGCCGTTCGGCCGCGGCGCGGAACGTGCCCAGTCGGGCGATCCACAGCAGCGTTTCGAGATGATAGATCGCCAGTTTTCTCATAAGAATTGTTTATCGGTTTACCAAAGAAACAATCGTTAGTCTCCATCATTCATTGGCGCTAGGCTGGGTGCTTAGGTGGGAGGAAACATGGCCCAGAAGATCTACCCCGATGCCAAGGCAGCGCTTGATGGACTGCTGCGCAATGACATGCTGATCGCTTGCGGGGGCTTCGGCCTTTGCGGGATTCCCGAGCGCCTGCTGGATGCGGTGCGGGATTCGGGCGTTACCGGCCTGACCTTTGCCAGCAACAACGCCGGGATCGACAACGAAGGCATCGGCAAGCTGCTGCGCACGCGCCAGGTCAAGAAAATGATCGCCAGCTACGTTGGCGAGAACAAGGAATTCGAGCGCCAGTACCTGTCGGGCGAACTCGAAGTCGAATTCAGCCCGCAGGGCACGCTGGCCGAGCGGATGCGCGCGGCGGGCGCCGGGATCCCGGGCTTCTACACCAAGACGGGCGTCGGCACTCTGGTGGCCGAGGGCAAGGACGTGAAAGTGTTCGGCGGCGAGGAATATATCCTTGAAGAAGGGATCTTCGCCGATCTCGCGCTGGTCAAGGCATGGAAGGCCGACACCACCGGCAACGTCGTGTTCCGCAAGACCGCCCGCAATTTCAACGTGCCTGCCGCCACCTGCGGCAAGGTCTGCGTGGTCGAGGTCGAAGAGATCGTCCAGCCGGGCGAGCTTGATGCCGATGCGATCCACCTGCCGGGGGTCTATGTGCAGCGCCTGATCTGCGGCGCGCCCTATGACAAGAAGATCGAATTCCGCACCACTCGCACCACGGATGTCGGCTGATGACCAAGCATGATGGACTGACCAAGGGCTGGAGCCGCGACCAGATGGCCGCCCGCGCCGCGCAGGAACTGCAGGACGGGTTCTACGTCAACCTCGGCATCGGCATCCCGACGCTGGTGGCCAACCACGTGCCCGCCGGCATGACGGTGACGCTGCAATCGGAAAACGGGATGCTGGGCATCGGCCCGTTCCCGACCGAGGACGCGATCGACCCCGATCTCATCAACGCCGGCAAGCAGACGATCAGCCAGCTGCCGCATTCGGCCTATTTCGACAGCGCGACCAGCTTTGCCATGATCCGTGGCGGCAAGATCGACCTCACGGTGTTGGGCGGGATGGAAGTCTCGGAAACAGGGGACATCGCCAACTGGATGGTGCCCGGCAAGATGATCAAGGGCATGGGCGGGGCGATGGACCTCGTCGCCGGGGTCAAGAAGATCATCGTGGTGATGGAACACTGCGCCAAGGATGGCACGCCCAAGTTCGTGCCGGCCTGCACCCTGCCGCTGACGGGGCGGGGTGTGGTCGACATGCTGATCACCGATCTCGCGGTGTTCAAGCGGCCGGACCACGCCTCGCCGTTCCAGCTGGTCGAACTGGCCCCCGGCGTGACGGCAGACGAACTCGCCGCGCGGACCACGGCGCACTACCTCGGCTGAGCCATTGGCGGGGGGCTGAAAGGTCTCTTGCCGCAACCCAGTTCGCTGTCCATGATCGCTCCTAAATAGGAGAGGATCATGGACAATGTGCTGTGCCGGATGACCGGCTGCGATTTTCCGCTGTTTGCTTTCAGCCATTGCCGCGACGTGGTGGTCGCGGTGAGCAAGGCGGGCGGGTTCGGGGTGTTCGGGGCAGCGGCCTACACGCCCGAGCAGTTCGAGGAAGAGCTGGCCTGGATCGACGCGCATATCGACGGTAAGCCTTACGGCGTTGATGTGCTGGTGCCCGAAACGGTCGATCCGCGCGTTACCGAGTTTACCAGCAACGCCCAGCGTGCCGCCGCGATTTCGGATGAGCACAAAGCGTTCACCGCCGGGATCCTCGCGCAATATGGCGTGAAAGTGCCCGAGGCGGACGCCACCCGCGTGCGCGAAGGGGCCGGGATCACGCCCGAAAACGGCGCGAAGCTGATGGAAGTCGCCTTCCGCCACCCGATCAAGCTGATTGCCAATGCCCTGGGGATCGCCCCGGCGGCGATGATCGCCGAGGGCAAGAGGCGCGGCATCCCGGTGGCAGCCCTGGTCGGGGCCAAGGAGCACGCGCTACGTCAGGCCGCGGCGGGGGTCGATATCATCGTGGCCCAGGGCGGCGAGGCGGGTGGTCACTGCGGCGAGGTTTCAACGCTGGTGCTGGTCCCCGAAGTGGTCCGCGCGCTCAAGGCCGCCGGGCAGGACATCCCGGTGCTGGCCGCCGGCGGGATCATGACCGGCGGGCAGATGGCGGCGATGATGGCGGCGGGGGCCAAGGGCGCGTGGTGCGGCTCGGTCTGGCTCTCGACGCCCGAGGCCGAGACCAGCCCGACCTTCCGGCAAAAGATGATCGCCGCGCGCAGCCGCGATACCACCCGCTCCAAGGCCCGTACCGGCAAGCCCGCGCGGCAATTGAAGACAGCCTGGCACGAGGCCTGGGATGGCCCCGGCAGCCCCGGCACCCTGCCGATGCCGCTGATGGGCATGGTCTCCGAACCCAGCTTTGCCCATATCGAAAAGGCCGTTGTCAACGGCAACGCCGAAGCGCAGGATCTGGTCAGCTATTTTGTCGGACAGGGCGTGGGGCTGGTCGAAGCCGAACGGTCGTGCCGGCAGGTGGTGCAGGACTTCCGCGAGGAATTTGCCGAAGCCGTGCTGGGCCTCAATGCCATGCTGGAGTGAGCGCGATGATCGGGCCAGCCTTTCGCAGCCGCTATCTCGACGTGCTGGCCTCGATCTACATCTACAACGAATACCGCGGCTATACCTCGCTCGACCGGGTGCTGGAGGCGGTGCGGCTGCGCTGCCCGGATGACCTGCCGTTCCAGGCCGAGATCGCCAAACACCGCGCCGACGAGCACAAGCATTACCAGATGTTCCGCCGCTGGTTCGAGCGGCAGGGGCGGATGCCGCTCGCAGTCGACCACAGCTGCGGCCATATCGACCGGTTCATCGAATGGGTGTTCGGCTGCACGATCGAGGCGCTCGACACCGGGGCCGTGGTGGCCGATGCGGCCGAGTTTGAGCGGCTGTGCCGGGTGATCATGCTGACCGAGCAGCGCGGCTATGCTCAGGTCAAGCTGCTGCTGGCCAACCGCGTGGTGCGCTCCGACCCGGTGATGCGCAAGATTTTCGAGATCGTGCATCACGACGAGCCCGATCATTTCCTGCCCTATCAGCGCTGGCTTGAGCGCGAGGGCAAGGCCACCGCGCGCTGGAACGAGCGGATGGCCGATTGGTGCATCCACAAGGCGCTGATGCTGGCCAAGTTGCCCGCGCTGTTCCTCGACCCCGCGACCCCGCGGCTGGCGCGCTGGCCTGACGAGGATCCGCAGGCCTATCGCCATTGAGTTTTGCGGCAGGGTGCCTAGGCTGCGGCCATGACCTACACCCTGATCACCGCCAACCGGAACTACTCCAGCTGGTCGCTGCGCCCCTGGCTCTTGATGAAGGCGCTGGGCCTGCCGTTCGAGGACCGGCTGGAGCCGTTTACCAAGCCCGACAATTACGAGGACTTTCGCAAGTTCTCGCCCACGGGGCAGGTGCCGCTGTTGATCGATGGCGCGCGGACGATTCCGGATTCGCTGGGGATCACGCTCTATCTCGCCGATCGCCATCCGGGCGTCTGGCCTGCGGACGCAGAGGCGCGGATCTTTGCCCAGGGCGCGGTTGCCGAAATGCACGGCGGGTTTGGCCATCTTCGGAACGATTGCACGATGAATGTCGGCGTGCGGGTCAGCCCCAAGCCGATGAGCGAAGGCCTGCGCCGCAATGTGGCCCGCGTGCGCGAGATTTTCGAGACGGGCCTCGCGCGCTTTGGCGGGCCTTGGCTGGCGGGCGCGGAGTTTAGCGCGGTGGATGCCTTTTACGCTCCGGTTGCCTACCGCGTGCGCACCTATGGGCTGGACGTCGGCAAGGGGCAGGCCTGGGTCGACCACGTGCTGGCCCATCCTGCGATGCTCGAATGGGAGGCTGCCGCTGTCGCCGAGGATTGGCGCGAGGAGAGCCACGAGGCCGAACTTGCCGCTGCCGGGGTGATTACAGCGGACTACCGCCGCTAGGGCCTGTTTTGCGCCGCCGCCACTCGGGTCGGCGTAAACGATTGTCGTCTGGCTGACGCGGCGTTGACAAATTCCTCGAAACCCTGCTGGGCGCTCGCGCCTTTGGCATGACTCGAGAATAACGCAGGCCGCTGATGAATTCCCTTCGCTCCGATTTTTCGCTGCCGCTTGATCTGGCCGACCGGGCCCGCGCGCATCCGCCGCTGGTGCCCGCCCGGTGGTTGGGGATTGCGATCAGCCTCAGCGCGCTGGCGGTGCTGGCCTTGATGGCATGGAATGGCCTCAGCGTGAATTCGCGCAACTGGGGGTTTGCCACGCTGATCGTCAGCGCAGTCAGTCTGCTGGTGGTCCATCAGGCCAACCGCCGCGCCGAGACGCTGATCCAGCGGCGGCTGCGCGATGTGGCCGAAAGCGCGCTGGTGCTGCTGGCGATGACCGCGCTGGGCGCGATCGCCAGCTATGCCGCGGCCAGCGAAACCCACGGCTTCGTCGATGCCTCGCTGGCCCATTCGGACCAGTTGCTGCGTTTCGACTGGCTGTCGCTCTATACGCTGGTGGTCCACCATCCGCTGCTGCAGCGGCTGGGTGAAGCGTCCTATGGTTCGGTGTTCGTGTCGCCGCTGGTCCTGCTCGCCACATTCGCCTGGCACGGACAGCGCGCTCACGCGCGGCAGTTCCTGTTGACCTTCTGGATCGCGATCGTGCTGACGCTGGCGCTGTTCCCGCTGTTTCCGGCGCGCGGCGCACTGGCCTTTCTGTGGCACGGACCGGTGCCCTATATGCCGACCAACGGGCTCTATCAGGGCGCGATCATCCCGGCGCTGCGGGTCCATGCCATGACCGTGGTCGATCTGACCATGCTCAAGGGACTGGTCTGCGCCCCGAGCTTTCACACGGTCTGCGGGGTGCTGTTCATCGTGACGGCGTGGCCGCTGGCGAGGCTCAGGCTGGCGCTTGTGCCGCTGAACCTCGCCATGCTGCTATCGACCCCGGTTGAGGGGACGCATTATCTGACCGACATGATCCTGGGCGCCGTGGTGGCCCTGGCAGCGATTGCCCTGGCCCGCACCCTGATCATCCGGCTGGCCCCGCAGGTCAGCCCAGCGCGGCCTTGAGGTCTTCGACCAGGTCGGTGCGCTCCCACGGGAACAGGTCGCCTTCGGCCTTGCGCCCGAAGTGCCCATAGGCCGCGGTCTTGCGATAGATCGGCTTGTTGAGGCCAAGGTGGGTGCGGATCGAGCGCGGGGTCAGGCCGCCGAGCTTGGCGATGCCCATGATCGCGGCTTCGATCTTGTCGTCGCCCACCGTGCCGGTGTCATGCGTGTCGACATAGAGCGACAGCGGCTTTGACACGCCGATCGCATAGGCCAGCTGGATCGTGCAGCGCGTCGCCAGGCCCGCGGCAACGATGTTCTTGGCCAGATAGCGGGTGATGTAGGCGGCCGAACGGTCAACCTTGGTCGGATCCTTGCCCGAGAACGCGCCGCCACCATGCGGGGCTGCGCCGCCGTAGGTATCGACGATGATCTTGCGGCCGGTGAGGCCGGCATCGCCGTCCGGGCCGCCGATTTCGAAGCTGCCGGTCGGGTTGATGTGGTATTCGGTTTCGCGCAGCAGCACCGGCGGGATCACGTCGGCCACCACGCGCTTCACATAGGCGTGCAGTTCGGCTTCGTTTTCGCCTTCGTCATAGCCCGGCGCGTGCTGGGTCGAGACGACGACTGCGGTGGCGGCCACCGGCAGGCTGCCTTCATAGCGCAGGGTCACCTGGCTCTTGGCGTCGGGTTCGAGGAACGGCGCTGCGCCCGAGTGGCGGTCAGCCGCCATGCGTTCCAGAATCTTGTGGCTGTAATACAGCGTGGCGGGCATCA
>CALKVF010000023.1 GCA_937996535.1 uncultured Novosphingobium sp.
TTTCCAGCTTGGTCATGTTGACCCCGTTGGTGGCAAGCCCGCCCAGCGCCTTGTAGAGCGCGGCCGGGATGTTCTTCACCTCGAACACGAAGGTGGTCATCGCCGCGCGCCCGGCAAGGTCCGCCGGATCGTTGGGCTTGTTCGACAGGATCACGAACCGGGTGGTGTTGTCGGCGGCGTCCTCGATCCCCTCGGCGGTGATCTTGAGGTCATAGAGTTCGGCGGCGATCCGCGGCGCGATGGCGCAGGCTTCGGGATCGCCCATTTCCGCGACATAGGCTGCCGCCCCGGCGGTATCGGCATAGGCCATCGGCACGATCCCGCGCGCGCGCAGGTAATGGCGGGTCTGGCCGAGCGCCTGCGGGTGGCTGTAGGCCGCCTTGAACGGGCCATCGCCCAGCCCCATCATCGCATAGGTGATCGGCAGGAAATGCTCGCCCGTGATATAGAGCCCGCTTTCCGGCAGGAGGAAGTGGATATCGGCCACGCGCCCGTGCTGCGAGTTTTCGATCGGGATGATCGCGCGGGCCGCGCGCCCTTCCTTCACGGCCTCGATCGCGTCCTCGAAGCTGAAGC
The DNA here is from genome assembly GCA_937996535.1 of uncultured Novosphingobium sp. Lineage (GTDB taxonomy): Bacteria > Pseudomonadota > Alphaproteobacteria > Sphingomonadales > Sphingomonadaceae > Novosphingobium. The sequence goes on from CALKVF010000023.1 coordinate 577, forward strand.
ACGGCAGCGGCAGGCAGGCGGGATCAAATTCCAGCGCGGCGCGGTGTCCGTTGCACCCCGGTGCCCCCTGAAACGAGATGGCGCGGGCCGGATCGGCCGCGGCAGCGCGGACCATTTCATCGACACGGGCGAGGGCAGGGGCGGGGAAGCTGTGCATGATGGATAAGCGCCTAGGTGGACAACGCGCGGCTTACAAGTCCGAGGACTTCATCGCGAAGATCGGCGTGTGCGGTTCGTGGGCGGCCATCCGGGTCAGCAGCAGGTCGAGTTCGGGCTCGGCAATGATGATCCCCTGGTGCGCGGGGCGCACGAAGCCGACTTCGATCATGTGGTGGTTGAAGGCGATCAGGTGATCGTAAAAACCAAAGGCGTTGAGCAGGCCAACCGGCTTGGCGTGATAGCCCAGCTGCGCCCAGCTGACCGCTTCCCACAGCTCGTCCATCGTGCCGACCCCGCCGGGGATGGTCAGGAACCCGTCGGACAGCCGGGTGAAGGCGGCCTTGCGCTCGTGCATGTCGGCCACGGTGATCAGTTCGCTGCAATCGTGGTTGGCGACTTCGGCGCTGGCGAGGGCTTCGGGGATCACCCCGATCACTTCGCCGCCAGCCTCCAGCGCGCCGCTGGCGACCGCGCCCATCAGGCCCAGCTTGCCGCCGCCATAGACC
>CALKVF010000024.1 GCA_937996535.1 uncultured Novosphingobium sp.
GCGCGAGATGTAGAGGCCAAGGCCCGAGCCTTGCTCATCGCTGCGACCAAGCCGCTCAAACTTCTCGAACACCTGGGTTTGCTGCTCAGCCGAAAGGCCCGGCCCCTGATCGGCGACGATCACCCGCGCGCGGGCGCCCTCACCTTCCAGTCTGATCCAGACCTGCGAGTTTTCGGGCGCATAGCGGATCGCATTGCCAATCAGGTTGAGCAGGATCTGCAGCACGCGCCGGAACTCGGCGATGGCCGGCAGGCGCTCGTCATGCTTGGGCGCGTCAAGCACGATCCCGCGTTCGTTGGCCCGCACCCCAAGGATTCCACAAGCCCGGCGGGCCACGTCGGCAAGATCGATCCGATCGGGCGCGGTGTTGAAATCCTCCGCTTCGACCACTTCGAGGTCAGCCAGATCCTCGACCAGCGAGAGCAGGTGCTGGCCTGCCGCAGCAATATCGGCGGCGTAATTGCTGTATTCATCGGCCAGCGGCCCAGCGAGCCGCATCCGGATCGTCTCGGCATTGGCGATGATCCGGGCGATCGGCTGACGCAGCACCGGGGCAATGTCACGGCCAACCAGGCCCGGCTCGTTGCTCGGCATTATCGACTGCGGGGCGGCCTGCGGGGCCACCACAGTGCGTGCCAGTGGCTCGTCGGAAACGAGGCACAGATCGAAGCCGCCGGGCTCACGGCCCGGAATTTCGTGGGGGATCAGGCTCGCGCGCCACGGCCGGTCCGAGCCCGGAACGGTCACCCGCGCGCCGTCAAGCAAGCGCCAATGGAGCGGCTGATGGTGGCTGCTGCGCTCGATCGCGATGAAGTCGGTCCACGGCTGACCGATCCCGCCGCGCATCCGGGCGGCAATCTCGGTCAGATCGGCGGCCTCGGCCTCAGCCGTCAGCACGCGCTGGAAGCCATCTAGCCTTGCGGTCAGTTCGGCTACATCGCGGTCGATCGCGCTGCGGTGCATGGCGGCAAGCGCCGGATCTTCGGGCGGCAGCGGGCTTGATTGCCAGCTGTCGATGCTGATGCTGCAGCCGCCATCGCTCTCGGGTTCGACTTCGACCCACGCGGTGATCAGGCCGGCGCCGTCGCTGGCCTTGATCGTCCGGGCGAGCTTGAGCCCATAGCTGCGCGCCTTGCGCACCAGTTCGAACAGCGCGGGAATCGCGATCGTGCCGGGCAGTTCGCCGCCACAGCGCAGTTGCAGGCCGGCCAGCGGCTCGTCAGCGGTGATCAACCGATCATCGCTGTCGCAATATGCCTTGGCCAGAACTGCACTCATCGCGTTCACCGGATCACAGTCCGGGGTAGGCTGCGGAACGAGCCAGCAGTGCTGCGGCCTGATCGGCGCCGATCACATCAAAGCCCACCGGCAGGGCCGCATCGGGATTGAGCGCGCTGAACTGCTCCTCGATCTGCTTGGGCTTGAGCCCAGCGGCACGCAGGGCGAGCGCGAACCGCGCCAATTGCCCTTCATTGGCAGACAGCACGGCCATGTCGCGATCCTGCCCCGAAGCCAGGGCGAGCGCGGTCAGGAAAATCGCGAGCCCCGCGTGGGGCACTGACAGCGCGGCCATCGCCCCGCCGCCCAGCCCGGAAACCAGACGCGACACCAGTCCCAACCGGCTGCGGCTTTCGTCATAGCTGCCGCGAATAGTCAGTTCCGCCGCCGAGCAGCGCGCCTGAGCGGCATCATCATCGCCGGCGTGGTTGCGCAGCGCCAGCAACACGACATGGATCAGATCGCCCGGCAGTTCGGTCAGCGGCAGCTCCATGCGGCGCTGGGTCTGCGCAAAGCGCGCCTGAGCGGCCAGCAGCGCCATCGCATTGCCGGCGGTATTGCTCTCGCTCGACGCGATCAGCGCCTGCAGCAGCGGGGACAGTACCGGATCGAGCGCCAAGCGGGCCTGCAGCCGCTCGGTCAGCTGCCATTCCAGTGCCAGGCAATGGAGGTGGGATAGCAAGCCGGGATGACAGATGAAGCTGGCAACAAGGTTACCAACGACCTGCTCGTCATATTCGGGCGAATCGGTTGTTTCGGTGGTGCCACCAAGCGCATCGAGCAGTTGGCGGGCGATGCTCGACATCATGCCCCGAACCCGGGCAACGATCTCGTCGCTGAACATCGAATGTTCGTCATTGGCCAGCAAATGCCTGAGAATTGGCGATATCGTGCCAATCAAGGCATCGCCGTGCGCAAGTTCATCGCGCAGGATCGTCTCTACCGGCGTTCCGGCCACAGGGAGGGCAGCTTTCGCGTTCATGCCCGTCCCATAGCGCACCTTGGTTAAGGCCGCGTTAGGACAAGTTCGCCGCGCGGCAGCACTATTCCGGCCAGCACCACCAGCGCCGCGGCGATGGATATTGCCGCCTCGCCGCGCCCGGCGCCGATGAACCCGGCGAGCAGGATCGCAAGCAAGCTGCGGTCCATCAACCATGCCGTCCAGCGGCCCGACAGCGCCCGCGGGACAAGCCGCAGTACGCCTACCAGCATGAACGGCGCGAAGAAGCGGGTCAGCAGATGGTCGCCCGGCGTTACCGGCATGGCGCTGCCGGCAAGGCCGATGATGATCGCATCGAGCAGCCAGCCATAGGCACGGCGCCCGCCAACCATCCGTGCAGGCCGGCCGGGATCACCTTCAATCCGGGCAAGTGACGCAGTGGTTTCGCACAGCAGCCAGCTGATCGCCGCAAGGCCGAGGCCCAGCGCAGGCAGGCCGAGCCAGCCAGTGCCGAGCGCAATCGCCCCCATTGCGCCCGAGGCAATCGCCACCACCCCTGCGCCGCTTCCGGCATGGAGCAGTGCCGGGCCCAGTAGCCGCACCGCCAGCAAGCCAAACCCGCGTGAGGGGTTCAAGGGTTCATCCCCGCGCGTGCGCTGGCGGATCCACTGCGGCTCAAGCGCGTGGGCTTCTTCCTCGCTGCGCACCAGGGTCCAGAACAGCGTGCCCGCCGACGTTGCCGGGATCGGGCGCTGGCGCACCCCGCCTTGCAAGGCGATGCGCTGCAAGGCCGACGCGGCATCGCAATCGGCCGGAAGCTCGGCAATCTGTTCGACCAGACGCCCGGGGATCCGCATCGCCGCTGCCGAAGCGTGGTTGAGGTCAATCCGCTCGAACCCGGCGGCAAGCCCCTGCTCGATCGGTTGGACCAGCACGGCTTGGCCTTGTTCGAGCGTGGCGGCGGCTTCGGCTGTCGAGGCGAAGAGCCCATCGCCGAGCACGAAAACCTCGTCGCTCGTCGTCACAAGGCCGAGCAACTGGCGCGGACCGGCGATGACGTTGAACTGCGCGCCGGCGGCTTCGGCGGCGTGCTGCAATTCGATCAGGTCAGGCGAAATGCCGTGGGCGAGGCAGACGATCCGTTCGCATTGCAGCGCCAGCATCAGCCCAAGCTGTTGACGCGCAACGGTCATCCCGCCGATGCGCAGGAACGCGCGCGGCAGGGTGCTGCCTGGGGCAGCCGGTTCGAGCATGGTCAACAAGGCGACCCGCAGGGTCTTTCTCCGCACCTGTCTGGGAACAGGCGGCAGCTTTAGGGCATTGCGCGGCGGATACCAAGCTAAAGTGGGGTTTAAAGCGCGCCGCAACATGGTAAACAGCGGCCATGACCGGGGGATCACGCATAGTCGCCATCGATGCCGCCAACGCCGAGAGCGTGAGCGAGGACGCAGCCGTCAACACGGCGAGCGAAGCCGAAACCGTAACGGTTGAGGATTGGGATGCTGGGGAGGATGCCGCCTCCCCCACGCTGCGCCGCTGGCCAACCGTGCTCGGCGCGCTGGTCGCCATTGCGGCAGTGGCAGCGTGGACCGCAGCCTTCATTATCGCGCATCAGCCCGAGCTTGGCCCCGATGGCACGCTGCTGCAGTGGACGGCCTGGATCCGCGACTGGTCGGTTCCCGTGCTGCTAGTCTGCGTGGTCTGGCTGCTCGCCATGCGCAACAGCCGGCGCGAGGCGCAGCGCTTTGGCGCGAGCGCCCGGATGCTGAGCGAGGAATCTGCCCGGCTCGAAACCCGGCTCGTCACGGTCAACCACGAGCTGAGCCTGGCCCGCGAATTCATTACTGCCCAAGCGCGCGATCTTGAAGCCCTGGGGCGGGTCGCGGGTGAACGACTTGGCGAACATGCCGATCGCCTGGCCGGGTTGATTTCCGACAACGGCAAGCGGATCGATACGATCGGAACCGTCAGCGAAGCTGCGCTCGACAATATGGAGAAGCTGCGCTTCCAGCTGCCGGTCATCGCCAGTTCGGCCAAGGATGTGACCAACAATATCGGCGCGGCCGGGCGCACCGCCCACGCCCAGATCGAGGAAATGGTCCAGGGCTTCAACCGCCTCAACCAGTTCGGTCAGGCCAGTGAGCAGCAGGTCGAAGCCCTGCGCCAGCAGGTTGATGCAGCGCTGGGCGAATTTACCCGCCAGCTCGAAACCATCGAAGGGACCACCCAGGCCCGCTTTGCCGCCCTTGCCGAACAGAGCGCCGACTTCCGCGCCCGGCTCGATGGGCACGAGGGCGAAGCGCTGGCAGCCGTGCGCACCCGCGCGGCGGCACTGGGCGAAGAGCTTGAAACCACCCGCCAGCAGCTCGACCTGCACGAGGCAGAAAGCCTGACCTCACTGCGCGCCCGCCTCACCGCAGTGCGCGATGAAAGTGCAGCGATCACCCGTGCACTGCGGGAAGGTGAGATTTCGGCCCAGGATGCCTGGCGCCGCGCGATCACACAGCTTGAAAGCGATCTTGAAGCCGCCGTTACCCGCGTTGCCGGGATCGACGAACAGGCCATGGCCACGGCCCGCCAGCGGCTTGCCGCACTGGCCGAAGAGGCCGAACTGTTCGACGGTCGCATGGCAGAGCGCGATCACACCTTTGCCGAGGCGATCGAAACCCGCCGGGTCGATTTCCTCCAGCGCCACGCCGAATTTAGCGAGACGCTTACCGCCCAGATCGCCGCGCTCGATGCCGAAATCGCCGCACGCCGGAGCGAACAGGAACAGAGCGCGCAGCAGCTTGCCAGCCACTCCGAGACGATCAGCGCGCAGTTGGCCAACTTCTCGGCGCGGATGGCCGAAATCGCGGCCCACGGCGGCGAGGCCGAGGCCGCGGTCGCCCGCAGCCTGGAAACCCTGGCCGAGCGGCTTGTCGCGAGCCGCGATGCACTGACCGGGACCGACCAGATCATCGCCGGGCTGACCGATGACAGCGTGCGCCTGCTCGAACTGATCCGCGCCGGGGTCACCCACAGCGAGGAAGATCTGCCGGCCGCCTTCGCCAGCAACGAGGCCCGCCTTGAAGAACTGCTCGCCAAGGCCCGCACCCTGCGCGACGTGGTCGTGGCCGCTGAAACCCATGGCGATGGCCTGGCCGCTCATACCGAGCGCGCGGGCCTTGGGCTTGATCACGGCATGGCGCGCGCCGCCGAACTCGAAACTGCGCTGGCCGACCGCCTCGCCGCGATTGCCGGGCTAGGCCAGTCGCTCGATGACCTGCAGGCCCGCAATGCTGCCGTGTCTGAGCAGGCCCAAGCTGAACTCGCCGCCGCGATCACCCAGCTTGATGGGGCAGCGCGCGATGCCGTGGCCGGGATCGGCGCGATGAGCGCGAGCGAAATCACCGCGCTCGCCAACCGGATCGGCGATGAAAGCGGCCCGGCGCTTGACCGCGCGGTGCGCGCCCGCGCAGCCGAGGTTGCTGGGCAGCTCGAACAGGCTGCGGCCCATGCGGCCGGGGTCAGCCGCGAAGCGGCGCTGCAACTGCGCGACCAGTTGGGCAAGGTCGATGAACTGGCCGGCAATCTTGAACGCCGGGTAACCCAGGCGCGCGAACGCGCGCAGGAGCAGGTCGACAATGATTTTGCCCGCCGGGTCGCGCTGATCACCGAAAGCCTCAATTCGGCTTCAATTGACATCGCCCGCGCGATGGACGCCGATGTCACCGACACCGCCTGGGCGGCCTATCTGCGCGGGGATCGCGGGATCTTCACCCGCCGCGCCGTGCGCCTGCTCGACACGCCCGAAGCGAAGGCCGTGGTCCAGCTCTATGAGAGCGACCGCGATTTCCGCGATCACGTGGCGCGTTATATCCACGATTTCGAAGCCATGCTGCGCCAGCTGCTGTCGGCCCGCGATGGTCACGCGATGGGCGTGACCCTGCTGTCATCCGACATGGGCAAGCTCTATGTCGCGCTGGCTCAGGCGATCGAGCGCCTGCGCCGCTAAGCGGTTCAGCCCTTGGCCGCGCCGCTGGCGGGGATGGCGTAGAGATCGGGCGCCCCGCCCGTGTAATCGAGATCCTGCGCCGTTACCCAGCCCTGGGTGTAGTTGAGGTAGAACAGCGCGAAGAGGATCACCGCCAGCACGGTGGCGCGCTTGGCGATCCGGCGCGGGTTGAAGTTTGCCGGAGCGCTGTCGATCTGGCCGGGCACCCGCTCGGCCCCGTCCTCAGCCAGCGTGCGCAATCCGAACGGCATGACCAGAAACGCGCTCATCACCCAGAACAGGGTGAAAATCGCCAGGGCGGAAGTCCAACGCATATCAGTTCTCCGGCAGGATGACGCGCACCTGGGGCTTCTTGCCCGACCAGCGCTGCGCGGCGCGGCGGGCGGCCAGGCGGGCGGCCTCGACAATCACTTCGCGGTCGTGGCGCTGCCCGCCCTTGAGCTTGGATAGCGCGGCGCGAACATCTTCGCGGGCCTCTTCGAGGAAGTCAGCCTCGTCCTCGTCGAGCGGCAGGCCGATGCTTTCAACATGGGCGCGGCCCTTGCCATCAAGCACCACGATCACCAGCCCGTTGTGAGCGAGGCGGCGGCGCATGACCATCGCCTCGCCATCGGCAGGGGCAAGGATATCGCCATCAAGCACGAGCCGGCCCGAGCGCACTTCGCCGAACTTGCCGGGCTTGCCCGGGGCAAGCCGCACCAGATCGCCGTTCTGCTGGGTGACCGCCATCGGAATACCGCAGGCTTTACCGAGCCGGGCCTGTTCCTTCATGTGCCGCACTTCGCCGTGGACCGGGAGCAGGATCTGCGGCCGCAGCCAGCCATAGAGCGCTTCCAGTTCGGGCCGTCCGGGATGCCCGGATACGTGAATGTCGGCCTGCCGGTCGGTAATCAGAGTGACGTTGCGCGCGGCAAGGCGGTTCTGGATCCGACCGATCGCCAGCTCGTTGCCCGGTATCTGCCGACTGGAAAACAGCACTACGTCACCCGCTTCGAGCGCGATTGCGTGGATGTCCTCGGCAATGCGGGCAAGCGCCGCGCGGGCCTCGCCCTGCCCGCCGGTCGCCACGATCAGCACTTCGCCGCGCGGCAGGTTCATCGCGGTATCGAAATCGACCCGGTCGGGCAGATCCTTGAGATAGCCGCTGGCCTGTCCGGTGCGGATGATCCGGTCGAGCGAGCGCCCGGCAACACACAGCCGGCGATTGGTGGCCCGCGCCACTTCGCCCAGCGTCTGCAGCCGGGCAACGTTGGAGGCGAACGTCGTGACCAGCACCCGCTTGCCGTGGTGGCGGGCAACTTCGGCCTTCAGCGCATCGCGCACCGCGCCTTCGCTGCCCGAAGGCTTGGGATTGAACACGTTGGTCGAATCGCAGACCAGCGCGAGCACGCCCTCATCACCAATCGCGGTCAATTGCGCCGGGGTCGCCGGAGTGCCGACAATCGGCTCGTCATCGAGCTTCCAGTCGCCGGTGTGGAAGATCCGGCCATAGGGCGTCTCGATCACCAGCGCGTGGCCTTCGGCGATCGAATGGGCCAGCGGGACATAGCGCACACCAAACGGCCCGAGCTGGATCGTATCGGGGTGATCGACCACGATCAGCTCGATCTCGCCCGCCAGCCCAGCCTCTTCAAGCTTTTCCGCGACGAGCCGCGCGGTGAACGGGGTCGCATACAGCGGAACGCCAAGTTCCTTGGCGAAATAGGGCACGGCGCCGATATGGTCTTCGTGGCCGTGGGTCAGGACCACGCCGACCAGATCCTTCTTGCGCTCCTCGATGAACTCAAGATCGGCGAACACCAGTTCGATCCCGGGATATTCGGCCGCGCCGAAAGTCATCCCCAGATCGGCCATCAGCCACTTGCCCTCGCAGCCATAGAGATTGACGTTCATGCCAATCTCGCCCGAGCCGCCGAGCGCGCAGAACAGAAGTTCCTTGCCGGGCTTCATGTTGCAGGGCTCCGGTTGGCGTAGATATGGGCGAGGCCCATCAGGGTGAGGTCCGGCTCAACCCGATCGAACAGGTGGCCATGCTGCTGGAACAGCGGGGCAAGCCCGCCCGTGGCAATGACCTTTACCGGGCGGCCGATCTCGGCCTTCATCCGTCCGATCATCCCCTCGATCATGCTGACATAGCCCCAGTAAATCCCGATCTGCATCTGGCCCACGGTATCGCGGCCAATCACACTGGCGCTCGGCGGCGGTTCGATCGCGATGCGCGGCAGCATGGCGGCTGCGTTGTAGAGCGCATCAAGCGACAGGCTGACCCCGGTGGCGATGCTGCCGCCCATATAGGCCCCGTCCGCTCCGATATGATCAAAGGTGGTGGCCGTGCCGAAGCTGATGACGATCTTGTCACCGGCTTCCAGCGTTTGCGCGGCGATGGCATTCACCGCCCGGTCAGCGCCGAGCGCGCGGGGTTCATCAACCTTGAGCGCGATGCCCCATTCGACCGGCGGCCGCCCTGCGATCAGCGCCTCGACCTTGAAATACTTCTCGGCAAGCAGCTGCAGATTGTGCAGCGCGCGCGGCACGACCGAGGCAATGATCACGGCCTGAACATCGGCGCGGGCATAGCCTTCCATGCGCAGCAACTGATCGAGCCAGACGGCATATTCATCGGCCGTGCGCTTGGGATCGGTGGCGATCCGCCAGCGTTGCACGATTTCGCCCGAGGCATCGACCAGCGCGAACTTCACGTTGGTATTGCCGTTGTCGATGGCGATCAGCATCGTCGTTCAAATCCTCTCAACTGTCCGTGGCAAGGCGGACCTCGCCAGCATGGATCACGCGGGTGGTGCCGTCAGCCGTGCGCAGTTGCAAGGCTCCATCGGCGGTCAGCCCCGCAAATTCGCCGCGCAGCGGTTCCTCGCCGGGTTCGCCCACCAGTAGCGGCGTGCCCGGCGGATGCCCGGCGGCAAGCCAGCGCCGCACCAGCGGTTCAAGCCCGAAGGTGCGCCAACGCTCAAGTTCAAGCGCAAAGCCTTGCGCGAGGCTTGCGGCAAACAGGTCACGATCGGGCGCCGGGCCAAAGGCGGACAGCGCAATCGTCTGGCGCCCCTCCACCACTGGCGCTGCGGCAAGGTTCACGCCGACCCCGACGATGATCGCATCCCCGCTGCGTTCAAGCAGGATGCCCGACAGCTTCGCGCCGCCGATCAGGATGTCATTGGGCCATTTGAGCTGCGGGCAATGCGGCGGCGGGACCAGCGGCGCGACGGCTTCGAGCACGGCCAGCCCCGCGACCAACGCCAGAGTGCCGGGCGTTGGGTCTGACGGGTGCAGACGCACCAGGGTCGATCCCATGAAGTTGCCGTGGCCATCAAACCAGGCCCGCCCCTGCCGCCCGCGCCCGGCGGTCTGGCGGTCAGCAACCAGCCAGTCCCCCTCGCCCGCGCGGTCACCCGACGCGACCCGCGCCGACAGATCGGCGTTGGTCGAACCGGTTTCGGGAACGGTTTGGATCAAACCCGAGGACTAGGCCGCGTGGAACAGCACGGCGGCCGCGGTCTGGGCGATGGAGCCCAGGCAGCGGGTCAGCAGATAGCCCAGCGGCGAGATAAACAGCGCCGAAGCGGCCAGCAGCACCGAATGGGTCATGTCGCTAGCGCCAGTGACCTTGCCCGCGGCATCGTCAAAATACATCACCTTGACGACCTTGAGGTAATAGAAGGCCCCGATCACGCTGGCAGCGATGCCGAGCGCGGCCAGCGGCACCATGCCGGCCTGAACGGCGGCCTGGAACACCACGAACTTGCCCCAGAAGCCGAACAGCGGCGGAATACCCGCAAGGCTGAACATGACCATCGCGAGCCCCGCCGCGATCAGCGGACGGGTGTGCGACAGACCGGCGATATCGGCGATCTGTTCAACCTGGTTGCCGTCTGCATCCTTGAGCATCAGCACGGCGACAAAGCCGCCCACCGTCATCGCGACGTAGATCGCCAGATAGACCAGCATTGCCGAGGCCCCCTGCGGAGTGGCGGTGGCGAGCCCGATCAGCACGAAGCCGACGTTGTTGATCGACGAATAGGCAAGCAGGCGCTTGATGTTGCCCTGCCCGATCGCGCCGAGCGCACCGACCACGATCGAGGCGATGGCCGCGAAGGTGACGATCTGCTGCCAGGCGGCTGCCTGCGGCGCGAAGGCTTCGAGGGCAACGCGCATGGTCAGACCAAGCGCTGCAACCTTGGGCGCCGAGGCGAAGAAGGCAGTTACCGGGGTCGGCGCGCCTTCGTAAACGTCAGGCGTCCACATGTGGAACGGCACGGCGCTGGCCTTGAAAGCCAGACCCGCGAGCACGAAGGTCAGGCCGAACAGCGCGCCCTTGGCCATCCCGCCCTGCAGCGCGGCGGCGATGCCGGCGTAGCTGGTAGTCCCGGTGAACCCGTAGGTCAGGCTCATCCCGAACAGCAGGATTCCGCTGGCGAGCGCGCCGAGCACGAAATACTTGAGCCCAGCTTCGGCCGAACGCTCGTCCGTCTTGAGGAAGGCGGCCAGCACATAGGCGGCGAGCGAGTTCAGTTCGAGCCCGATGTAAAGCGTCATCAGGTTCTGGGCCGAAACCATGATCCCCATGCCCAGCGCCGCGAACAGCACCAGGATCGGGTATTCGGCGCGCATCGCCCCGGCCTTCTCGAAGAAGGCGGGCGCGACCAGCAGGCTGGCGCCGGCGGCCACGTAGATCAGCACCTTGGCATAGGCCGAGAAGGCGTCAGCGGCGTAGAGCCCGCCGAACGCCGAAGCATCGGCCGGAGCCACGCCCGACAGCGCAGGCACGACCAGCACGGCGCATGCCGCAAGGACGGCGACCGCGATCCAGGTCACGGCGCGCGCTGCGCGGGCGCCGCCGGCCCAGGCCGAGACGAGCAGCAGGGCAAGGCCCACAACGCTCAGGAGTTCTTCAGGCGCAACGAGGCGCAGCGAGTGCGTCAGGTCCATTAGTGCGCCCCTTCCTGGACAGCATGTTCAGAGTGTTCGCCAGTCGCCTTGGGCTTGCCGGCGGTTACCTTGGCGTCGCCCGCGGGCTTGGCCTGGGCAAGGCGCGCATCAAGCGCTGCGATGTCCGAGCGCATCGGCGCAAGGAAGCTTTCGGGATAGACGCCCATCCACAGCACCACGGCTGCGATCGGGACAACCATCAGCAGTTCGCGGGCCGAAAGATCGGGCATCGCGGCGGCATCAGCGTTCTTCTGCTCGCCGTAAACGACCCGGCGATAGAGGTAGAGCATATAGGCCGCGCCGAGGATGATCCCGGTCGTGCTGACCAGCGCCACCCAGCTCGAAATCTGGTAGATGCCGGCAAGGCTCAAGAATTCGCCGACGAACCCGCTGGTCCCCGGCAGGCCGATCGAGGCCATAGTGAACAGCAGGAAGAACAGCGCATACTTGGGCATGTTGATCGCCAGCCCGCCGTAACGGTTGATCTCGCGCGTGTGGAGGCGGTCGTAGATCACGCCGACGCAGAGGAACAGCGCGCCCGCGACCAGACCGTGGCTGAGCATGACGATCATCGTCCCTTCCAGCCCCTGCACGTTGAACGCGAACAGGCCGACAGTGACGATCGCCATGTGCGCGACCGAGGAATAGGCGATCAGCTTCTTCATGTCGTGCTGCACCAGCGCGACAAGGCTGGTGTAGACCACGGCAATCATCGACAGAACGAAGATCAGCGGCGCGTAGCTGGCCGAGGCTTCGGGGAACATCGGCAGCGAGAAGCGGATGAAGCCGTAACCGCCCATCTTGAGCAGCACGCCGGCCAGGATCACCGAACCCGCGGTCGGCGCCTGCACGTGGGCATCGGGCAGCCAGGTGTGGACCGGCCACATCGGCATCTTCACAGCAAAGCTCGCGAAGAAGGCCAGCCACAACCACTTCTGCGCGGCGACGGGGAAGGAATACTGCATCAGGGTCGGCACGTCGGTCGTCCCGGCCTCATTCGCCATCCACAGCATCGCGATCAGCATCAGCACCGAGCCAAGCAGGGTGTATAGGAAGAACTTGTAGCTGGCGTAGATGCGGTCAGCCCCGCCCCATATGCCGATGATCAGATACATCGGGATCAGGCCGGCTTCGAAGAAGATGTAGAACAGGAACAGATCCTGCGCCGCGAACACGCCGATCATCAGCGTTTCCATCAGCAGGAAGGCCGCCATGTATTCGCCAACACGCTTTTCGATCGAGGCGCTGGCGAGAATGCAGATCGGCATCAGGAACACCGACAGCTCGATCAGCATCAGGGCGATACCGTCGATCCCGAGCTTCCACGAGAAGCCCGAAAACAGCGCGGCGTTTTCCTGGAACTGCCACTGCGGACCGCCGATTTCAAACCGGTTCCACAGCACGATGCCGAGCAGGAAGTCGGCCACCGTAGCGGCAAGCGCGATGGTGCGGGCGGTCTTGGCTTCGACGACGAGGCAGGCCAGCGCCGCAACCAGCGGCACCAGCAGCATCAGCGAGAGGATGGGAAATCCGAACATATCAGTGCACCATCACCCAAGTGATTGCCGCGGTCAGGCCGAGCAGCATGACCAGCGCATAGCTGTAGAGGTAACCCGACTGGAGCTTCTGAGCGACGCGCGAACCGCGCACCACGGCCCAGGCCGCGCCATTGGGACCGAAACGGTCGATCAGGCCGATGTCGCCCAGCTTCCAGAACTTGTCACCGAGCCAGAAGGCGGGCCGCACGAACAGGAAGTCGTACAGTTCGTCGAAGTACCACTTGTTGTAGACGAAGCGGTGGATCACCCCGATCTGCGCGACGAGCTTCGCCGGGAACGAGGGGTTGACGATGTAAGCGTAGATCGCGGTCAGGAACCCGGTGAGCATCACGCCGAACGGCGCCCACTTCACCCATTCCGGAACCCCGTGCATGTGGTGGATCAGTTCTTCGCTGAACGCGATCGAACCCTTCCAGAACTCACCCGTACCTTCCGAGATGAACGAGTGGCTGAACACATAGCCCGCGAAGACCGCGCCCAAGCTGAGCACGCCCAGCGGCAGCAGCATGTTGAGCGGGCTTTCATGCGGGTGATAGCCGGCGGTGCCGTCATCGTGCGCGTGGCCATGATCGTCATGGGCCTGGGCGTGATCGCCGTGGCCGTGATCGTCGTGAACCGCGTGCTGGATGTGCTCCGACTGCGACCAGCGCGGCTTGCCGAAGAAGGTCAGGAAGACCAGGCGCCACGAATAGAAGCTGGTCAGCAGCGCCGCGGTGATCCCGGCGAAGAAGCCGAACCGGCCGCTGTCGCTGGCGCTGGCATAGGCGGCTTCAAGGATCGAGTCCTTTGAATAGAACCCGGCAAAGCCGAACACGTCGACAATGCCAACCCCGGTGATCGCCAGCGTGCCGGCCATCATCGCCCAATAGGTCAGCGGGATCTGCTTACGCAGGCCGCCATAGTAGCGCATGTCCTGTTCGTGATGCATGGCGTGGATCACCGAACCGGCACCCAGGAACAGCAGCGCCTTGAAGAAGGCGTGGGTGAACAGGTGGAACATCGCCGCACCCGGCGCGCCAACGCCGGCGGCCACGAACATGTAGCCGAGCTGCGAGCAGGTCGAATAGGCGATGACGCGCTTGATGTCCCACTGGGTAGTGCCAATGGTTGCCGCGAAGAAGCAGGTTGCCGCGCCGACATAGGTCACCACGTGCATGGCGGTTTCGCTGGCCTGGAACATCGGCGAAAGCCGGCAGACCATGAACACGCCCGCGGTCACCATCGTTGCTGCGTGGATCAGCGCCGACACCGGGGTCGGGCCTTCCATCGCGTCGGGCAGCCAAGTGTGGAGGCCCAGCTGGGCCGACTTGCCCATGGCGCCCACGAACAGCAGGCAGCACAGCACGGTCATGGTATCGAGCCGGTAGCCGAGGAACCCGATGGTCGATCCGGCCATGGCCGGCGCGCGCACCAGGATTTCGGGGATCGACACGGTGTTGAACACCAGGAACGTCCCGAAGATGCCGAGCATGAAGCCAAGGTCACCCACGCGGTTGACCACGAAGGCCTTGATCGCGGCGGCCGAGGCCGAAGGTTTGCGGAACCAGAAGCCGATCAGGAGGTATGAGGCGAGGCCCACCCCTTCCCAGCCAAAGAACATCTGCACCAGGTTGTCGGCGGTCACCAGCATCAGCATGGCGAAGGTGAACAGCGACAGGTAGGCGAAGAAGCGGGGCTGGTCGGGATCTTCCGACATGTAGCCCCACGAATAGAGGTGGACGAGCGCCGAAACGCTGGTGACCACGACCAGCATGACCGCGGTCATGGTGTCGACCCGCAGCGCCCAGTCGAAGGTCAGGCTGCCCGACTGCACCCAGTGCAGCACCGGGACAACGTGGGCTTCGGCATGACCGCCGAGAAAGCTGATGAAGATCGGCCAGCTGAGCGCACAGGCGGCCAGCAGCGCGCCGGTCGTCACCGTCTTGGCGGCGACGTTGCCCAGCGCACGATTGCCCAGCCCCGCGATTGCGGCAGCCAGCAGCGGCAGGAAAACGATGAAGAGGATCGGATCCACTGGTGCTTATCCCTTCATCTGATTGACGTCGTCGACCGCGATGGTGCCGCGGTCACGGAAGTAGATGACGAGGATGGCAAGGCCGATCGCCGCTTCGCCCGCCGCCACGGTCAGGACGAACATCGCAAAGATCTGGCCCGTCAGGTCGTGCAGGTAGCTGCTGAACGCAACGAGGTTGAGGTTCACCGCGAGCAGGATCAGTTCGATCGCCATCAGGATGATGATGACGTTCTTGCGGTTGAGGAAAATCCCTAGCACGCCCAGCACGAACAGGATCGAGCTGACGGCGACGTAGTGTTCGATGCCGATCACAGCTGAACCCCCTTGCCCACTTCGGGCTGCATATTGACGGTCGCGTCCTCGGGACGGCGCGCAACCTGCTTGGCGATGTTCTGTCCGCGCACGCCGCCGCGTTCGCGGTGGGTCAGCACGATCGCGCCGATCATGGCGACCAGCAGGATGATGCCGGCGGCTTCGAACAGGAACAGGTACTTGCTGTAAAGCAGCATGCCGATCGCCTCGATGTTGCTGGCACCGGCAGCGGCCACGGCCGTGCCATCAGCCGTGCCGAGCTTGAGCCCGCCGGTCTGGTAAGCGCCGACGCCCATCAGCAGTTCGGCAAGCAGCACTACCGCGAGGACCATGCCCAGCGGGAAGTTTTTGATGAAGCCAGCGCGCAGTTCGGCGAAGTCGATGTCGAGCATCATCACGACGAACAGGAACAGCACCGCAACCGCGCCGACGTAGACGATCACCAGCAGCATGGCGATGAATTCGGCGCCGGCGAGGACCATCAGGCCCGCGGCATTGAAGAACGCAACGATCAGCCACAGCACCGAATGAACCGGATTGCGGGCCAGGATCGTGATCGCGCCAGCGGCGACGGTCAGCGTAGCGAAAAGATAGAAGGCGATAACCGGGATCAAGCCAACGTGTTCCATGGTGCGCGCCCCCCTAGCGATACGGCGCATCGGCTTCAAGGTTCGCGGCAATCGCACGCTCCCACTTGTCCCCGTTCGCCAGCAGCTTGGCCTTGTCGTAAAGCAGTTCTTCGCGCGTTTCGGTCGCGTATTCGAAGTTCGGCCCTTCGACGATGGCATCGACCGGGCAGGCTTCCTGGCAGAAGCCGCAGAAGATGCACTTGGTCATGTCGATATCGTAGCGCGTTGTGCGGCGGCTGCCGTCGTCACGCGGTTCGGCTTCGATGGTGATCGCCTGCGCCGGGCAGGTCGCTTCGCACAGCTTGCAGGCGATGCAGCGTTCTTCGCCGTTGGGATACCGGCGCAGCGCATGCTCACCGCGGAAGCGGGGCGAAAGCGGGTTCTTCTCGAAGGGGTAGTTGATCGTCGCCTTGGGCTTGAAGAAGTACTTCAAGGTCAGCCAATGCGCCTTCACGAACTCCCACAGGGTGAAGCTCTTGATGAGTTGGGCGACACTCATGAGAAATGTCCTGTAAGCATCAGATAGCCGCTGACCAGGAAGACCCAGAACAGCGAGACAGGCAGGAAGACCTTCCAGCCAAGGCGCATCAGCTGGTCATAGCGATAGCGCGGGACCGTCGCCTTCACCCAGCTGAACACGAAGAAGAAGAAGAAGATCTTGGCGAACAGCCAGATCCACCCCGGAACCAGATACAGCACGGGCAGGTCGAGCGGCGGCAGGTAGCCACCCCAGAACAGCACGGCGTTGAGCGCGCACATCAGCAGCACGTTGGCATATTCGCCCAGCCAGTAGAGCGCGAAGGCCATCGAGGAATATTCGGTCTGGTAACCGGCCACCAGTTCGGATTCCGCTTCGGTGAGGTCGAACGGAGCACGCTGGGTTTCGGCCATGCCCGAGATCAGGAACATCACCCACATCGGGAACAGCAGCGGGTTGAACACGAAGCCGTTGAGCAGGCCCAGCACATGGCCCTTCTGTGCCATGACAATGCCGTTCATATTGAACGTGCCCGCCCACAGCACCACGCAGATCAGGATGAAGCCGATCGAGACTTCATAGGAGATCATCTGCGCCGAGGCGCGCATGGCCGAGAAGAACGGATACTTCGA
>CALKVF010000025.1 GCA_937996535.1 uncultured Novosphingobium sp.
TGCTGATCTACTGGATCACCTCGAACCTGCTGACCATTGCCCAGCAGAAGTATCTCTATTCGCGTCACCCGCAGCTCAAGGCCCAGGCCGACAAGGATGCGACCGACGCCAAGCGGGCCAAGGGCCGGAGCTGAACCGATGGAAGATGAAGTCCTCGCCGAACAGGCGCGCCGCCTGTTCGCGGGGCGCATCGAATTCCTGAAGAGCGCCCCCGCGCTCAAGTTTCTGCCCGATCCCGAGCTGCCCGAGATCGCCTTTGCCGGGCGCTCGAACGTCGGGAAAAGCTCGCTGCTCAACGCGATCACCGGGCGCAAGGCGATCGCGCGCACCTCGGTCACGCCGGGGCGCACGCAGGAACTCAACTTCTTTGAAGTGGGCGAGCCGACCCAGCTGCGGCTGGTCGACATGCCGGGCTATGGCTTTGCCAAGGCCCCGCTCAAGGTGGTCGAACAGTGGCGCCGACTGGTGCGCGATTACCTGCGCGGGCGGGTGGTGCTGAAACGCGTGCTGGTGCTGATCGATTCGCGCCACGGGGTGAAGCCGGTCGACATCGACATGATGAAGATGCTCGATGAAAGCGCGGTCGGCTACCGGCTGGTGCTGACCAAGGCCGACAAGATCAAGGCGAGCGAGCTGGAAGCCGTCCACGCCGCCACCCTGGTCGAAGCGCGCAAGCATTCCGCCGCCTTCCCCGAAGTCGCGATCACCAGTTCGGAAAAGGGCATGGGCATCGCCGAACTGCGCACCGCCGTGCTCGCCGACGCGCAGATCTGAACGCTACTTCGCGAACAGCTTGCCGAGGTCGGCAAAGGCCTTCATCTCGATCGCATTGCCGCTGGGATCGCGGAAGAACATCGTGCGCTGTTCGCCGACCTCGCCCTTGAAACGGATATAGGGTTCGATCTCGAACCGCACGCCTGCCGCCATCAGCCGGTCGGCGAGCGCCTGCCAGTCCTCAAGGCTCAGCACGATCCCGAAATGCGGCACCGGCACGCCGTGGCCGTCAACCGGATTGGCCCCGGCATCGGCCGCCGCAGCGCCGGTGCAATGGGCGACAATCTGGTGGCCGTAGAAGTCGAAATCGATCCAGTCGGCACTGCTGCGCCCTTCGGCGCAGCCCATGACCCCGCCCCAGAAGACGCGGGCTTCGGCCAGATCGCGGACCGGGAAGGCAAGGTGGAACGGGCGCAGGCTCATCGGGATCTCCTTGCCCACGGGCTACCCGTTCAGGCTCGACAGCGTCAAGGTGAACAGATACCCCTAAGGCTATGAAGCTGATCATCGGCAACAAGTCCTATTCCAGCTGGTCGCTGCGCGCCTGGTTGGCCTGCAAGCAATCGGGCCTGCACTTCGAGGAAATCACCGTCCCGCTCTATGGCGAGGATTGGGAAGCGCAAAAGCGCGACAACGAAGAAATCGCCCCCTCATCAGGCAAGGTGCCAGTGCTGTGGGACGGCGATGCTGTGGTCTGGGACAGCCTTGCGATTGTCGAATACCTGGCCGACAAGGTCGGGCGTGAACGCTTCTGGCCCAAGGCTGACGATGCCCGCGCGATGGCCCGTTCGATGGCCGCTGAAATGCATTCGTCCTATGGCGCGCTGCGCAGCGAATGTCCGATGTCGATCCGCCGACAGATCGATGACGATGCCGAATGGGCCATCTCCGACGCGGCGCGTACGGATATTGTACGCATCCTGACGTTATGGGCCGAGGCCCGCGCGCGCTTTGGCCGGGGCGGGCCGTTCCTGTTCGGCACCTTCAGCGCCGCCGACATCTTCTATGCCCCCGTGGTCAGCCGCTTCATCACCTATCGCATCGCCGTGCCGGGCTTCGCGCTGACCTATATGGAAGCGCTGTGGGAGCACGAATGGGTCCAGGCCTGGATCGAGGCCGCCGAGGCCGAGGACTGGGTGATCGAACAGTGGGAAGCCCCCAAGGCCGCTCAATAGCCCTTTAGAATTCGCGCCCGTCCTTGCGGCGCTGCTGCCCCACGGCGGCAGCAAGGTGCATGTCGATATCGGGATAGTGGCAATCGCTCGCGCTCGGGCGGCCGACCGCGACATAGACGCACGGCGCGTCCGAACGGTTCTGGAGCACGTGGCCATTGCCGTCGTTCTTGGGAAAGGCCGCCACATCGCCGGCCCGCATCACCGTTTCGCCGCTATCGTCGACCAGCACTGCCTCACCCGCGATCATCACCACCAGTTCATCCTCACCCTCGTGCCAGTGGCGCTGCGAGGACCAGGCACCGGGTTCGAGCACCACGTGGCTGGCGCCAAAATCCTCGAGCCCAGCCGCCGGCGCGAGCCGGCGATACCAGCGCCCCTCGATCACCCCGGCATAGACCGGCGGATAGCCGGTGGCATTGGTCTGGGGGATCGCATCGAGGTTCAGCTTGGGCATGGCGGCACTCCGGCTTGTGCCTTGCGGGCATACACCATATGCGGTGTTCCGCCATGACCACGAACGTTGCCCAGCTTGCCGAAGCGCTGATCGCCTGCCCCAGCGTCACCCCTGCCGCAGGGCTGGTGTTCGATTGCCTTGAAGGGCAACTGGCCCCGCTCGGCTTCGCGGTTCACCGCTTCGTCAGCGGCGAAGCCCCCGATGGCCCGGTCGAAAACCTGTTCGCAATCCGGCAGGGGCCAGAAGGCTCGAAGCATTTCGCCTTTGCCGGCCACGTCGACGTTGTCCCGCCGGGCGAAGGCTGGGCCAGCGCGCCGTTTGCCCCCGAAGTCAGGGGCGAACTGCTCTATGGCCGGGGCGCGGTCGACATGAAGGGCGCGATCGCCGCGATGGTCGCCGCCGTCGCAGAGGTGCCGCAGAGCGCGGGCACGATCAGCTTCATCATCACCGGCGACGAGGAAGGCCCGGCGCGCTTTGGCACCGTGGCCCTGATCGACCATATGCGCAGCGTGGGCGTGATCCCCGACCTGTGCCTGGTGGGCGAGCCGACTTCGGTGAACCGGCTGGGCGACATGATGAAGATCGGCCGGCGCGGCTCGGTCAACATCTGGCTCGAAGTCGAAGGCAAGGAAGGCCACGTCGCCTATCCGCACCTCGCGGACAATCCGATCCCCCGGCTGGTGGCGATGCTGGCCGAACTCGACGCGCTTGAACTCGACGCCGGGACCGACTGGTTCCAGCCCTCGAACCTCGAAATCACCGACATCAGCGTCGGAAATCCGGCCACCAACGTGATCCCCAGCCGCGCCTCGGCCCGGCTGTCGATCCGCTTCAACGATTGCCACACCGGCGCCGGTCTCGCCGAACGGGTCAGCGCGATTGCGGCGCGCCACGGCGGCAGCGCCCGCCCGGTGATCTCGGGCGAGGCGTTCCTCACCCCGCCCGGCGCCTTTTCAGCGCTGGTCGCCGCCGCGGTGGAGGCCGAAACCGGCCAGAGCCCCGAAGCATCGACCACCGGCGGCACGTCCGACGCGCGCTTCCTCAAGAGCCTGTGCCCGGTGATCGAATTCGGGCTGTGCAACGCCACCATGCACAAGCGCGACGAGGCCGTGGCTATCCCCGATCTCGAAGCCCTCGCGCGGATCTATACCCGGATTGCCAAGGACGCGCTTTCCACCTGATTGCCCCGCGCGCGCCAGCCTGTTAGGCTCTGGCGCAATATCGTTACGCGGGGACCACATGAACAAACGGCTGACACTCTACATCCTGATCGGGATGCTTCTGGGCGTGATCGCCGGCTATCTGGTCCGCGCGCTGGTGCCGGCCGGCAGTCCGGCGCTGGAAACCTGGCTCAGCGGCTTTGGCCTGCTGTCCACGATCTTCCTCAACCTGATCAAGATGCTGGTGGCGCCGCTGGTGCTGGCAACGATCGTTTCGGGCATCGCCCATATGAACGACAGCGCCGCGATCGGGCGGATCGGCACCCGGGCGATCGCCTGGTTCATCGTGGCCAGCTTCATTTCGATCGGGCTCGGGCTGGTGATGGTCAACCTGTTCCAGCCCGGGGTTGGCGCTAACTTCACCGCGGCCGCCGAAAGCGTGGGCGAGGTCAAGAAGCTCGACATGTTCGAGTTCATCGAACACGTGTTCCCCAAGAACATCGTCGCCGCGATGGCTGAAAACAACGTGCTGCAAATCCTCGTGTTCTCGCTGTTCGCGGGCGTGGGGCTGACCGCGATCGGCCCCAAGGGCGCGCCGCTGGTCCGCGGGGCCGAGGCGCTGGCCGAACTGATGCTGCAGATCACCGGCTACGTGATGCGCTTTGCCCCGCTGGCGGTGTTCGGCGCGCTGGCCAAGGTGGTGGCGAAATACGGCCTCTCGATCCTGGTCACCTACCTGACGCTGCTCAGCGAATTCTATGTCTCACTGCTGCTGCTGTGGACGCTGCTGATCGCGATCGGCTGGGTGTTCCTGCGCGAACGCGCGCTGATGCTGGTGCGCTATGTCCGCCAGCCGGTGCTGATCGCCTTTTCAACCGCCAGCAGCGAAGCGGCCATGCCCAAGCTGTTCGAGCAGCTTGACCGGTTCGGCGTGCCGCGCCGGATTTCGGGGCTGATGATCCCGCTGGGCTATTCGTTCAATCTCGATGGCTCGATGATGTATGCCAGCTTCGCGACGATCTTCATCGCCCAGGCCTATGGCATCCACCTCTCGGCGATGCAGCAGATCCTGATCCTGCTGACGCTGATGGTCTCGTCCAAGGGCATCGCCGCCGTGCCGCGCGCCAGCCTGGTGGTGATCACCGCCACGCTCGCCATGTTCGATCTGCCGGTCGAAGGCGTGGCGCTGGTCTTCGCGATCGACCAGTTCCTCGACATGGGCCGCACCGCGACCAACGTGCTGGGCAATGCGGTGGCCACCAGCGTCATCACCAAGTGGGAAGG
>CALKVF010000026.1 GCA_937996535.1 uncultured Novosphingobium sp.
CCCGGCTGCGCGGCCACAGCCGCGTGCCCGAACCGCCGCACAAGATAACCGGAGTAATGGGGGGTTGGCTCATAGACCCGTGAAATTCCTGGCAGGAACGCGACCTGCGGGTTGAAACTCAGTCGTGCCAGGCTTCCAGCTGGCACCCTTCACCTTCGCGATATGTCGCAGTCTGGCGCGCAAGCAAGGGAAAACGCGCGGTGACGCTTTTGGCGTCCTTGTCTTCCGACAGGGTGATCAGCCCCATCCCGGGCTCGAAATCCTTGCGGCAGTCCGACAGGCTGCGCCCGCCAAGGTAGTGGCACGAGCAAGCCACCCGCGCGCCATAGGCCGAACCCAGCACGGCATACCCATTGAGCGGCTTCCAGAACCAGGCGAGCCCACCCGCCACCAGCACGGCCAGCACCACCAGCACCCGGCGGCGCGCGCGCAGGACAGGGTTCACTGCCGGGTTTGAGGTTGCCATTTTCGAGCCTTTGAGCAAGGGATGCTGGCGATGCGATCGCGCCGGCTCTCCCTTATCCTGCAGTTGCTTGCACTGCCAGCCCTGATCGGGTGCTCGCCCCAAAACGAGCAGCAGCCCCCCCTAGCGCCGCTCCCCGAAGCCGCGCTCAAGGCCGTGGTCGACAAGCCCGGGGTGAGCCGAACCAAGCTGGCCCGTGCGGTCGATGCGCTGTTCACCAAGGACGACACGGCCGAAACCCGCGCCGTGCTGGTGCTGTACAAGGGCCGGATCGTGGCCGAGCGTTACGGCCCGGGTTATCATGAAAACACGCGCTTCATTTCGTGGTCGATGGCCAAGACCATCACCGGGGTGATGATCGGGATGCTGGTCGCCGATGGGCGGCTGCGGCTTGATGAAAGCGTGCCGATCCCGGCCTGGCAGCGCCCCGGCGATCCGCGCGGGGAGATTACCCTGCGCCAGCTGCTGCAGATGCGCTCGGGCCTGCGCCATGTCGAAGCCGAAGGCGCGCCCTATCGCACCGACACTGCGCGAATGCTGTTCCTCGATGGCCGCGGCGACATGGCGGCCTATGCCGAAGCCCAGCCGCTTGAGGCCGAACCCGGGCACAAGTGGGAATATTCCAGCGCAACCAGCGTAATCCTGGCCGACCTTGCCGCGCGGGTGCTGATCGCCAATCCCGATCCGGCCGCCAACAGCCCCGAAGCCCGCCGGCGCATCGTCGGCGACTATCTGCGCACCCGGATCTTCGACCCGCTGGGAATGAAGAGCATGGTCCCCGAATATGACGCGGCCGGCACGCTGATCGGCGGCAGCCTGATCCACGGCACCGCGCGCGACTGGGCCCGGTTCGGCGAATTTCTGCGCAACCAGGGCGCGATCAACGGCGCCCAACTGGTGCCATCGGGCTGGATCGAATTCATGACCACGCCCAGCCCGCGCAACCCCGGCTACGGCGCACAGGTCTGGCTCAACCGCCCGCAGGTTGAGGATGGCCACCGCGAATTTCCCAATGCCGGCGATTCGGTGTTCTCGCTCAATGGCCACCTCGGCCAGTTCGTCGCCATATCGCCGGCGCGCGAAGTAACCGTGGTCAGGCTCGGCAAGACCGACGAAGGCCAGCACGCCCCGGTGCGGGCGGGGATTGCCGAGATCATCCGGCTGTTTCCACCAACCTCTTGAATTAATAAGTAATATTACTTATTTGCCCTTCCGCTCGCAGCAGCCGGGCGCGGTTTCCGCGCGGCACGCTCCGGGCCTGAGGGGCGCATGTTTGAACTAACTGGGAAACGTATCTGGGTGGCCGGCCATGCCGGCATGGTCGGTTCGGCCATGGTCAGGCTGCTGGAACGCGAAGACTGTGAAATCCTGACCGTGCCGCGCCGGGATCTCGATCTCACCGACAAGGCCGCGGTTCGGCAGTGGATGCACGACCAGCGCCCCCAAGGCGTGATCGTGGCAGCAGCCAAGGTTGGGGGGATCCTCGCCAATTCGACGCTGCCGGTCGATTTCCTGCTCAACAACCTGCAAATCTCGACCTCGATCATCAGCGCCGCCCACAAAACCGGGGTCGAGAAGCTGCTGTTCCTGGGTTCTTCGTGCATCTATCCCAAGTTCGCGCCGCAGCCGATCCCCGAGGATGCGCTGCTGACCGGCCCGCTTGAGCCGACCAACGAGTGGTATGCCATTGCCAAGATCGCCGGGATCAAGCTCGCTCAGGCTTACCGCGCGCAATATGGCTGCGATTTCATCAGCGCGATGCCGACCAACCTCTATGGTCCGGGGGACAATTTCGATCCGGCCGCCAGCCACGTCCTGCCCGCGCTGCTCCGCAAGGTGCATGAGGCGCGGATCACCGGTGCGCCGGTCACGGTCTGGGGCACAGGATCGCCGCGGCGCGAGTTTCTGTATGTCGACGACTGCGCCGATGCCTGCCTGTTCCTGCTCAAGACCTATTCGGGGGCAGGCCACGTCAATGTCGGCTCGGGCAGCGACGTGTCGATCCTTGAGCTGACCCGGCTGGTCATGGAGGTGCTGGACTATGACGGCGAAATCGTGACCGATCCGAGCAAGCCCGATGGCACCCCGCGCAAGCTGATGGACAACACCCGGCTGCGCAGCCTTGGCTGGGCGCCGCGGGTTGGCCTCGCCGAGGGGATCAAGCGCAGCTACGCGGCATTTCTCGCCGGCGAGGGCCGCAATCTTTGAGCGTCAGGCGCTGCGGGCGTGGCTGGCGGCGCGTTCGGCCAGCAGATCCTGCGCGGCGATCCCGGTTTCGTTGATCAGGCCTTCGGGATCGGGGTGGATGAGGATTTCCACACCGGGGAACTCGGCCAGCAGCTTGGCCTCGATCTCGTCCATCACGTCGTGCGCAGCGAGCACCGTCATGCCGGGATCGACCGCGACATGGAACTGCACGAAATCGCGATTGCCCGACGTGCGGGTGCGCAGATCGTGCAGCCCGCGCAGTTCGGGATGGCGGGCGACCACTTCAAGGAACCGCGTCTTCTTCGCCTCGGGCCATTCGTGGTCCATCAGCTGTTCGATCGCTTCCTGCGAAGCGCCCCACGCCCCCCAACCCAGCCACAGCGCGATGGCAAAGCCGAACGCCGCATCGGCCCCCGGAATTCCGGCATATTGATCGAGCGCGAGCGCGGCGATCACCGCGAGGTTGAGCAGCAGGTCCGACTGGTAGTGCACATGGTCGGTCGAAATCGCGAGACTGCCGGTCTTGCGGATCACCCGGCGCTGCCAGGCGAGCAGGGCAATGGTCGCGACCATCGCAATGCTTGAAACCACGATCCCGCCTTCGGCCCCGGCCGGGCGGGTGCCCGCGAGCCACTGATCGACCGCGCGCAGCGCCAGGCTGAGCGCCGAGATCGAGATCAGCACGACCTGGAACATCGCCGCCAGCGCTTCGGCCTTGCCGTGGCCAAAACGGTGATTGTCATCATCGGGCTGGGCCGCGACCCAGACTCCGGCAAGCGTGGCCAGGCTGGCAATGAGATCGAGCGCGGTATCAGCGAGGCTGCCGAGCATCGCGGTCGATCCGGTCGCGAAGACCGCCCAGACCTTCATCCCGGCAAGCAGCGCGGCGACCGAGATGCTGGCATAGGCAGCGCTGCGATTGAGGGCGTGGACGTCGGTCATCGGATACTCACGGATAAAGCAGGGTGCTGGTCCAGCCGCCGTCGACGCGGGTGAACCGGCGGCGTTCATGGAGGCGGAAGGGCCGGTCCATCCAGAATTCGAACGCACTCGGGGTCAGGCAGAAGCCGGTCCAGTACGGCGGGCGCGGGACCGCACCGATCAGGTGCTGGGCGGTGGTCTTGGCGATCCGTCCGAGAAATTCGGTGCGCGAGCCGAGCGGCGCCGACTGGTCGGAAGCATGGGCGCCGAGCTGCGAATCGCGGCTGCGGCTGGCGAAATAGGCATCGGCCATCGCATCGGGCACCGGCGCCACAGTGCCTTCGATGCGGATCTGGCGGCGCAGCGACTTCCAGTGGAACAGCATCGCCGCCTTGGGATTGGCGAGCAGTTCGCCGCCCTTGCGGCTGTGGCTGTTGGTATAGAACACGAAGCCGCCGTGCGGGCCCAGCAGGTTCGCGCCGTGATCCTTCATCAGCACCATGCGCACCGAAGGCATGGCATCGGGGGTTGCGGTAGCCACGGCCACGGCTTCGGGATCGTTGGGTTCGCGGGCTTTCGCCTCTGCAAACCATGCGTCGAACAGCGCGAAAGGCGCATCCTCGGGGATCGCGTTGCTGGCCTGAGCTTCATCCATTGCGGCCCCGCATAGCCGGGTGTGCCCCGCGAAGAAAGCGCAAGCGTCTCGCAACTGGGCCCAATCCATGCCGGCGATCCGCGCAAGCGCCCTTGCAGGCAGGGGCGCGGGCTCCTAGCTAACGGGCATGGCCGATCCCTATTCGATCCTTGGCGTAGCCCGCAATGCAAGCGAGAAGGACATCAAGTCCGCCTATCGCAAGCTGGCGAAAGAGCTGCACCCGGACCGCAACGCAGACAATCCCAAGGCGGCGGAACGCTTTTCCGAAGTAACCAGCGCCTATGACCTCCTGTCCGACAAGGACAAGCGCGCCCGGTTTGACCGCGGCGAGATCGATGTCGATGGCAACCCGACCGGCGGCTTCGGTTTTGGCGGCGGCCCCGGCGCGGGTCACCGCGGGTTCCGCGCCGACGGGTTCGAAGGCTTCGGCAACGAAGGCATCGATCTGGGTGACATTTTCGACGGCCTGTTCGGCGGGCGCGGCGGCATGGGCGGCGGCAGTCCGTTCGGCGGCGGTGGTGGGCGTGGCCGGGCCGCGCCGCGCGGCGGCAACGTGCAGTACAAGCTGGGCGTTTCGCTGCCCGATGCCGCCCTGCTCGCAACCCAGCGGATCACCCTGTCGGACGGCAAGACCATCGATCTCAAGCTGCCGGCGGGCGTCGAGGACGGCACCCAGATGCGCCTCGCGGGCAAGGGCGAACCCGGCCCCGGCGGCAATGGCGATGCGCTGGTGACGATCCAGCTGCAGCCGCACCCCTTCTTCCGCCGCGACGGCGACAATATCCGGCTCGACCTGCCGATCAGCCTCGATGAGGCGGTGAACGGCGCCAAGGTCAAGGTTCCGGCGGTTGATGGCGCGGTGATGCTGACGCTCGCCCCGGGCACCAGTTCGGGCAAGACCCTGCGCCTCAAGGGCAAGGGCTTTACCCGCAAGGACGGCACCCGCGGCGACCAGCTGGTGCGGATCGAACTGCACCTGCCCGAAGACGATGCCGACCTTGCCCAGCGGCTGGAAGGCTGGCGCGATCCGCGCAGCCTGCGCGCCCGGCTCGGCGTCTAGACCGGGGCAACGGGGGTGGAAGAACGCGACATCGACGATGCGGCACCGCTGCCGCCCCTGACCCTGCGCGATCTTTCGCCCGAGGCGCGGCGCAAACGCGCGCTCAGCCAGGTTCAATCCGGCCGGCTGGCCCTGCGCGAAGCGCTGGGTGAGCATCTGGGCGACAACGGCCACTTCTGGCGCTCGCGCCCGTTCCGGGTGGTGCTGCGGGTGTGGTCGGGCGCCTATCACGATGGCTTCATCCATGCGGGCAACCTTGCCTATATGGCGATCCTCGCGCTGTTTCCATTTTTCGTGACGGTTGGCGCGGGCTTCAGCCTAATCGGCGAACAGGCCCAGCGCGAAGCCTCGGTCCACGCCTTCCTCGCCGCGCTGCCCCCGGTGGTGGCCGGCGCGCTGGAGCCGGTCGCGCGTGATGTGATCGTGGCGCGCTCGGGCTGGCTGCTGTGGGCCGGCGGGCTCATCGGGCTTTGGACCGTGGGCAGCCTGATCGAGACGATCCGCGACATCCTGCGCCGCGCCTATGGCACCCGCGAGGCCTACGCCTTCTGGCGCTATCGCCTGATTTCAACCGGAGTGATCGTGGTCGCGGTGGTGGCGCTGTTCTTTTCGCTGCTCGCGCAGGTCGCGATCAGCGCGGCGCAGCAGGTCGCCTCGGTCTGGTTTCCGCGGCTCGATGCGCTGGCCGCCACGCTGTTCACGTCCAGCTTCCTGCCCTCGCTGGTGATGTACTGCGCGATCTACCTGCTGTTCTTCACGCTAACCCCCACCGCCTACCGGGCGCGGGCCTATCCCAAATGGCCCGGCGCGCTGCTGGTGACGGTGTGGTGGGTGACCGTCAGCGTGGCGCTGCCCAGCGTGCTCCACCGCTTCTTTACATACGATCTCACTTACGGAAGCCTGGCCGGAGTGATGATCGCGCTTTTCTTTTTCTGGCTGGTCGGCTTAGGAATGGTTATCGGCGCCGAACTCAACGCCGCGCTTGCCGAAAGCCCCGAGGAACGGGATGCGATCGGTCAGGCCGACGAACGCGCGCGCCACGAGACGATTATCGACCGGCCGTAAAGGGACGACGGGAAAGACACGCATGACTGGACTTATGAAGGGTAAACGAGGCCTCATCATGGGCCTTGCCAACGACAAGTCGCTGGCTTGGGGCATTGCCCAGAAGCTGAGCGAAGCCGGGGCCGAACTGGCCTTCTCCTACCAGGGCGAAGCACTGGAAAAGCGGGTGCGCCCGCTGGCCGAAAGCCTGGGCAGCGATTTCCTGATCGACTGCGACGTATCGGACATGGCCGCGCTGGATGGCGCGTTCGAGACGCTGGCCGCGCGCTGGCCGACGATCGACTTCGTGGTTCACGCGATCGGCTTTTCCGACAAGAACGAGCTGCGCGGCAAATACTGCGACACCAGCCTCGACAACTTCCTGATGACCATGAACATCTCGGCCTACAGCCTGGTCGCCGTGACCAAGCGCGCCGCCGCGATGATGCCCGAAGGTGGCTCGATCCTCACGCTGTCCTACTACGGCGCGGAAAAGGTCGTGCCGCACTACAACGTGATGGGCGTAGCCAAGGCGGCGCTGGAAACCAGCGTGAAGTATCTCGCCAACGATCTTGGCCCCGACAACATCCGCGTCAACGCGATCTCGGCCGGGCCGATCCGCACGCTCGCCGCCAGCGGGATCGGCGATTTCCGCTACATTCTGAAGTGGAACGAACTCAATTCGCCGCTGCGCCGCAATGTCACGATCGAAGACGTCGGCGGCTCGGCGCTCTATCTGCTTTCGGACCTGTCATCGGGCGTCACCGGCGAAACCCACCATGTCGACGCGGGCTATCACCTGGTTGGCATGAAGCAGGAAGACGCTCCGGACATTGCCCTGAGCTGATGCGCACAGCCAAGGCGCGCTGCCCACATGGCGCGCGCCTTGGCAGTCTGCCTGGCGGCCTTACGGGCGCGGCGGGCGGGCGTTAAGCTCGGGCGGCGGCGCATCGGCCGCGGCGGGCTGTTCCTTGGTCTTGGCGTCCGCCTCGGCATTGGCCTTTTCGCGGGCCTCGTAATTCTTTTCCGCCTGTTCGACCCGGCCCTGGGTGGCCGCGGCTTCGGCATCAATGGTCGAGAGGCGCTTTTCGCGCTCGGCCGCAATCAGTTCGCCCATCTTGACGTCGGACGAGGTCTTCTTTTCGGCATAGGCGGCGTTGATCAGCTTGGCCGAACACCCGGTCCAGCCGCCAGCCCCCGTGGCCGAGCACGAATTGGTGCCGCCCGCGCCAACGGTTTCATAGGCCAGCACCTTGTTGTTCCAGGCCTCGCTCGACGGACGGTTGACCGGCTCGCGCAGGTTCTTGGGAATGCGGAAGCGTTCGGCCTCCTGCTTGCGGGCGCAGACGGTGATCGTGTCGTCGCTCGATTCCGGGCACTTGTCATCGCCGTAAACGATCAGCTGGTTGACCTTGGGTTCGGGCCTGTCCTGCGCAGCGGCGGGAGCGGCCAGCACCAGCGTGGCGGCAAGCGAGGCGGGCAGGGCAATCAGCAGGCGCATCGAATATCTCCTTGGGCTGCATCCAGCATTAGGCAGCCGCTGCACTGAATACCAGATGAAGCGGCGTTTCCATTGGCCCGAATCAAATCGGATCGTGCCAAGGTCCATTAGCACGGACCTGTCCTAGCCAGCCCACTCCCCCGGCCCGGCCACCCGCTGAAGGTACCCTATGGGTGGCCGGGCCGGGGGAGTGGGCTGGCGGGGGAAACCCCGCAATCAGAACCGCTGCGCGAGCCCGATCGCCAGCCGGCAGCCCAGCCGGATCGCGCCCGACAGCAGCGGATAGGCAACCGCCTGCTCCGCACCGTTAGCCAGCGCGGTTTCGCGGTGGGCGCGCTCGTCATCGCGAAACTCGCGGATCATGCCGGCGAGTTCGGGATCGTCCTCGCCCAGCTCGTCAAGCTGCTGGGTATAGTGCGCCTCGATCTCTTCCTCGACCGCGGCGGTGCAGGCCATCGCCGCCTTGGGCCCGATCAGCGCGGTGGCCGCACCCAGCGCGAAGCCGGCCACGCTCCAGAACGGCTGAAGCGCGGTCGGCCGCACCCCGCGCTCGGCGATCAGGGCATCGAACTTTGCGCGGTGTGCGGCTTCCTGTTCGGCCATGTGGCGCACTTCGCTGGCGAGCGGCGCGCGATCCCCCATCACCGCCAGCTGCCCGGCATAGATCCGGGTCGCGCCATATTCGCCCGCCTGATCGACGCGCAGCATCCGGGCGGAGCGGCTTTCGCTCACTTTGCGGCGCCCCGCGCGCGGGCCAGCAGCGCCAGCACGGCGAGCCCGGCCGGAACCGAAATCAGGAAATTGAAGCCCGCCAGGCTGATCCCCATCAGCTGCCACTGCACCTGATCGCAGCGCACCAGCGGCGCTTCGAGAATCGCCTTGAGCGGATCGCCGCCGCTACCGAGCCCCGGCGCACCGCTGCAGGTGGTGAAGCCCTGCCACCACTGGTATTCGACCCCGGCGTGGAACGCACCGATCAGCCCCGAAATCAGGATCGCGATCCCGGCCAACGCCACCGGCGCCCGCGCGCCCGGACGAGCGAGCGCAAGCAGGCCCAAGGCGAGCGCGGCGAAATGCGGATAGCGCTGCCACCAGCACATCTCGCACGGGTAGAGGCCAAAGGCATATTGCCCGAGATAGGCCCCGCCGAGCAGCGCCGCCGGAACCGCAAGGGCCAGCAGGCGAGCCGTGCTGGCAGCCTGTTCACCGCGCGGCAGCATCACTTCTTGCGCCCCAGCGGGGCAACCGTGTGGTTGAGCGTCTGGATCGCGTACCACAGCTGGTAATCCTCGATCCCCTTGGCCTTGAGTTCCTCGGGCGTGGCCTTGAAGCGCGGATCGATCTGCGGATCGGCTTCGAGCTTCTTGTCGTCGATGTTGATCTCGTTGACGAGGTGGCGGCGCAGGTCGCTCTCGCGGATCGAGAACTGCGCGCGCTTGGCCGCATCCGGATCGGACAGCTGCGGCACGCGGATATCGGGTTCGATCCCACCTTCCTGCACCGACCGGCCCGAAGGCGTGTAATAGCGCGCCGTGGTAATCTTGACCGCGTGCTTGCGATCAAGCGGGAACAGCGACTGGACGCTGCCCTTGCCGAAGCTGCGCTCGCCCATGATCAGCGCGCGGTGCTGGTCCTGCAGCGCGCCAGCGACGATTTCCGAGGCCGAAGCCGAGCCCGCATCGATCAGCACGATCACCGGCAGGCCCTTGGCGGCATCGCCAGGGAACATGCTTTCGGCGCGGTAGAACTCGTTATCCTCGGGATTGCGGCCGCGCTGCGAAACAATATCGCCCTTGGTCACGAACAGATCCGACAGCGCCACCGCTTCATCAAGCGACCCGCCTGGGTTCTGCCGCAGATCGAGCACCACACCCGACAGTTTGCCGCCGGCCTGCTTGCGCAGATCGATGATCGCCTTGTTGACGTCGGTCCCGACATCGCGGCTGAACTCGTTGACGCTGATCACGGCAACGTGATCCTTGAGTTCGGAGGTCACCGGCTCAAGCTTGATCACGCCGCGCGTCACGGTCACATCGAAGGGCTCGTCGCGGCCGGCGCGGAAGATCGTCAGGCGGATCTTGGTCCCGGCCTCGCCGCGCATCTGCGCCACGGCATCGTCCAGTTCGCTGCCGTAGATCAGCTTGCCATCGAGGTGGGTGATATAGTCGCCCGCCTTGATCCCGGCTTCGGCGGCAGGGCTGCCCTTCATCGGCGCGATCACCTTGACCGCGCCGTCTTCCATGCCGACCGACAGGCCAAGGCCCGAATAGTTGCCGTCGATCATGTTGTTGAGCCGGTCGAGCGTGGCGCCCTGCAGGTAATCGCTGTGCGGATCGAGCGCGGCGAGCATCCCCTCGATCGCGCCGTCGACCAGCTTGTCGTCATCGACCTGCTCGACATACTGCGCCTTGACCAGCTGATAGACGGTCAGCAGGCGGCCGAACTGCGGCCCGGCGCGGCCATCGACCGCCGCCAACCCCGCCGTGGTGGCCGGAATAAGCGCAACGGCACTGACCAGCAGCGCAGCGCGGAACAGGGGGGCGAACTTCATCGGCAACGGGCCTTTCACAGCTTTGGCCGCCTCTCTATCGCGCAGCGGCGCTGAACGCCAGATGGCGCGAATGCCGGCATGGCATCAGGTTTTGAGGAAATCGAGCGGATTGACCGGCACTCCGGCGCGGCGCAGTTCAAGTGAAAGTAGCGGCCGGCCCGGCCCGGTCTGCCCGAGCGGCGATCCGGCTACCAGCATCTGCCCGACCCGGGCATCGAGTTGGGCCAGCCCGGTGACCAGCGAAGTCCAGCCGCCGCCATGCTCGATGATGACGATATTGCCATAGCCCTGATAGGGCCCGGCAAAGACCACGCGCCCACCGGCCGGGGCAACCACCTGGGCAAAGGCGCGCGCCGCGATCGACAGCCCGCGCGAGCGCGGCTGACCGGCGCGCGCTTCGCCAAATCCTGCGACCAGCGGGCCGCTGACCGGCAGGAGATAGCGCGGCGGCGCGGCAACGGGCGGGGGTTCCGCCGCGGCCAATGCGGAAACTTCGGCGGCTTGCGGCTGGGCCGGGCGCGGCACCGGGCCCGGCAGGGCCGCGAGCCGGGCGCGCAGTTTCCCGGCCTTGCCGAGTTCGCTGACCAGCCCGGACAGATCGCGCGCCTGTTCGGCCAGAGCCAGCGCGCGCTCGGCCTCACGGTCGGCCACGCCGCTCGCCTCACGCGAGGCGAGGCGCTGGCGCGCTTCGATAGCCGCGAGTTCGCTGCGGCGCGCGCCCAGCTGCCCTTCAGCCCCGCGCAGCTGCGTGGTGGCGCGCTCGGCTTCAAGCTGGAGCGCGCGGCCGCGGGCGATTTCGGCGCGCACCCCGGCGGTGCGGCGGTCGATTTCGGGCAGCATCGCTTCCATCACCGCGCGCAGGTGAACCGCTTCGCTCAGCGAGCCCGGGCGCAGCAATGACAGGATCGGCGGGCGCCGCGACAGGCGTTGCAACGCGGCGGTCAGCTGGACCAGCGGACGCTGGCGTTCGGCCAGCCGGGCGCGCAGCACCGCGCGCTGCTGGCCGATCAGCTGGACCCGGGCCTGGTTGGCGGCGATCTCGGCCTCGCTTTGCTGGATACGGGCGGCCAGCGCCGCGCTTTCCTGCGCGGTGCGATCGGCCGAAGCGGCGGCATCGCGGGCATTGACCTCAAGCGCCTCGGCGCGGCGACGGGCACTTTCCCCCTCGGCCTGGGCCTGGGCCAGCGCGCGGCGGGTATCCTCAACCGTTTCATAGGCGGGAGCCTGTTGCTGGCGGTCCTGCGCCAGCACGCCGCACACCCCAAGCACCAGCACCAGCGCAGCAGGCACAAGCATCCGGGCAAGGTGCAGTCTCATCGCCGGGCCTTATCCCGAACGATGGTAGGGATGGCCAGCCAAAATACTGGTAGCGCGCCATAATTGTTCGGCGAGCATGGCCCGGGCCAGCATGTGCGGCCAGGTCATCGCGCCAAAGGCGATCAGCAGGTCGGCATTTTCGCGCGCCGGGGCGCCGTGGCCATCGGCAGCGCCGATCAGAAAGCGCGCCTCGCGCACGCCGTCATCGCGCCAGCGGCCAAGCAGGGCGGCAAATTCCTCGGACGAAAGCTGTTTGCCGCGCTCATCGAGCAAGACCTCGCGCGCCGGGCTGAGCGGCGCTGGCAAGGTGCCGCCGACATCGGGCAATTCGGTGATCTTGAACGGCCAGGCGATCCGCTTGGCATAGCGATCGACCAGGTCCGCTTCGCTGGAGCGCCCGATCTTGCCGCGCGCGATGATGTGCAGGCGCATTTAGGTGCGTGGTCCGCGCTGGCAGGTGCCAGCGCTCGCGCGGCTCCGGCCCGCTCCCCCAGCCCGACCGCCCACAGGGTACCATGAACGGGTGGTCGGGCTGGGGGAGCGGGCCGGCGTTGCATCCAGCCGTACGGCCGAATCAATCATGCGTTGCCCGAATCTCCGAACGCCCACATCCGCTCAAGATTGTAGAAGGTGCGCACTTCGGGGCGGAACAGGTGGACCACCACGTCGCCAGCGTCGATCAGCACCCAGTCAGCGGCCGGGAGGCCTTCGATGCGGACGTGGCCGAAGCCGCCGTGCTTGACCCGTTCGGCCAGCTTCTGCGCCATGGCCGCAACCTGGCGGGTCGAACGTCCCGAGGCGATGACCATGTGATCGGCGATCGAGCTTTTCCCGGCAAGCGGGATCGAGACGATCTCCTGCGCCTGATCGTCGTCAAGCGACTTGAGCACCAGTTCGTGGAGCGAACCGGGTTCCGATTCGGGCAGCGGGGCGGGGGCGGCAGAGGCCGGGGTGGGCTGGGCAGGCGTCATGAAAAGGGGATCGAATCCTCTGGGTGGGCAGCGCAGATCGCGGGACGATGCACGGAAAAACTCATTTCCGCGCGGCTCCGGTAATGTCTGAAGCGAGGGGATGGTGGGTCAGCGGATCGCGCTGGGCATGGCGGGCAAGGCCGCTCGGCCAGTCAGGATCAGCGCGGCGAATCGCTGTCGCCGAACGCGGATCTGGATCGAAACGCAAATGTATCAGCGCGGGTGCGCTCCATCCTGCCCGGTGTTGCAAACTGGACTTCGAGCGCCGGTAACGGCCGAGCCAGGCCATCGCGGGGCTCGCGAAGGCAGCGCCATCATAGCCCGGACGCGCGATAACCGCAATCGGCATGGCGCGGGCGATGCCGCGCCAGTCACGCCAGCGATGGAACTGCGCGAGATTATCGCTGCCCATCAACCAGACGAAGCGCACTTTGGGATAGCGCCGGCGCAGCGCCCGCAGGGTATCGACGGTGAACACCGTGCCCAGTTCGCGCTCGATCGCGGTGGGCCGGATCGGTGCGCGCCGGGCCTGCCGGCGGGCCGAGGCGAGCCGCACAGAGAGGGGCGCCATGCCGGATGCGGCTTTGAGCGGATTGCCCGGCGAAACCAGCCACCAAACTTCGTCGAGCCCAAGAGCCTGGCGCGCGAACAGGCTGATCCGGCGATGGCCGCCGTGCGCGGGATTGAAGCTCCCGCCGAGAAGCCCGATCCGTTTCAGAACCGCGCCCTCAAGGCCGGGTTTGCCCGTGCCCGCGCACCTGCCACTTGTAGGTGGTGAGCCCTTCAAGCGCGACCGGGCCGCGGGCGTGGAGCCGCCCGGTGGCGATCCCGATTTCCGCGCCGAGCCCGAATTCGCCGCCATCGGCGAACTGGGTGCTCGCATTGGCCATCACGATCGCGCTGTCGACTTCGGCGAGGAAGCGTTCGGTGACCAAGGCATCCTCGCTGACGATCGCAT
Source organism: uncultured Novosphingobium sp. (assembly GCA_937996535.1). Taxonomy (GTDB): domain Bacteria; phylum Pseudomonadota; class Alphaproteobacteria; order Sphingomonadales; family Sphingomonadaceae; genus Novosphingobium. The sequence goes on from CALKVF010000026.1 coordinate 13,650, forward strand.
CGGTGTGGTGCGAGGAATGGCGGGCGATGTGCTCCATCGCCGCATCAAGCCCATCAACCACCGCGACCGAGAGAGTCGCGTCGAGATATTCGGTATCCCAGTCCTCGGCGCTGGCCGGCACGATTCGGGGGTCGAGCGCGCAGGCCCGCGCATCGCCGCGCAGTTCGCACCCGGCATCCAGCAATGCACCAACCACCGCCCCGCTGGCAGAAAACTGCGCATCGAGCAGCAGGGTTTCCATCGACCCGCAAATCCCGGTGCGGCGCAGCTTGGCATTGAGCGCGATCGCCTCGGCCTTGGCCGGATCGGCGGCGGCATGGACATAGGTGTGGCAGATGCCATCGAGGTGCGCGAGCACCGGCACCCGGGCATCGGCCTGAACCCGCGCGACCAGGCTTTTCCCGCCGCGCGGCACGATCATGTCGATCAGCCCCGCCGCGGTCAGCATCGCGCCCACGGCGGCGCGGTCCTGGGTCGGCAGCAATTGCACGGCTGCGGCGGGCACGCCCGCGCTGGCCAGCCCTTCGGCCAGGGCCGCATGGATCGCGCGGTTCGAATGGACCGCCTCGCTCCCGCCGCGCAGCAGCACCGCATTGCCCGAACGCACGCACAGCGCGGCGGCATCGGCAGTCACGTTGGGGCGGCTTTCGTAGATGATCCCGATCAGCCCGATCGGAATCCGCACCCGGCTGAGCACCATGCCGTTGGGGCGCGGGGCACTGTCGATCACCTGTCCGACCGGATCGGCGAGATCGGCGACCTGATCGACCGCATCGGCAATCCCGGCAAGCCGCGCGGGATCCAGTCGCAGCCGGTCGATCAGCGCAGCGGTCAGGCCATTGGCCTCGCCGGCGGCAACATCGCGCGCATTGGCGGCGAGAATCGCATCCTCATGAGCGCGCAGCGCCGCAGCGGCGGCGTGGAGCGCGGCGGCCTTGGCCGGGGCATCGAGCCGCGCGAGCACGCGCTGCGCGGCGCGGCCAGCCTCGGCAAGGCGGGCGACGAGCGCCTCGGGCGTTTCGGAAGTCTGGCTGTCGGCAGTCATGGCGCTTTGCGCCTAGCATTGCCGGCCAGCCCTGTCACCACGCCCGGCAGCGGCAGGGGCCGGCGCGAATCATCTTATTGCAACGCAACGAAAAACGACTCGTCGCGCGACTCTTTCGATTCAGCGAGTCTGGCCTGCCCAAGATTCGCGCCGGCCCGGGCAAGCTGCTAGCGCGCCGCCAGCCTTCGGGCACCAAAGGGCACAAGGACACAGGGTCGTCTTGCAAAAACTGGCCGTTGGCGATCTGATCGATCGCCTGCGGAGCCGCTTCCCGGATCGCGAGTTTTTTATGCGATCGCAGGGGCAGGTCCGCTTCATCAAGCTTTCCTCGCGCGTGCAGATGATTGCCGCCGGCCTTGTGGCCGTGCTGGCACTCGTCTGGCTGGCGAGCCTCGCGGCCATGGCGATCTCCAGCTACCTGTCGACCCGTGACCGGCTGTCGCTGCTCGATCGCGAAGCCCGGGTAACCAGCGCGGAAAGCCGGGTTTCGGCCTATCGCGGCAATCTCGGCAAGGTCACCGACGATCTGCAAAAGCGGCAGGACTTCATCGAGAAAATGGTCGAAAGCCACCTTGGCGATCTGCCCGACAAGGCGGCCGCCGGCGAAACCGTGTCGGACAGCAGCAGCGAAGCGGGCAAGACGGTCGACAAGGTCAGCCTGGCGCTGCCCGAAGCTGCCGGGCTCGCCCGAATCGAAGCGCGCCAGCTGCATCTCGTCGAATCGCTCACGCGGCTGGCCGATCGCCGCGCCGCGGCTGCCGAATCGCGGCTGACCCGGCTGGGGCTCAACCCGCGCGCGATCCTCGCCTCGCTCGACAATCGCGAAGCCCAGGGCGGCCCGCTGATCGCGCTGGCCACCGCCGCCGACGGCTCGATCGACCCGCGCTTCCAGCGCCTTGGCCTTAGCCTTGCGCGGATGGACGCGCTCGAACGTTCGGTCGCCGCGCTGCCGCAGGTGCTGCCCGCCAGCCTGGAATATATCTCCTCGGGCTTCGGCTACCGCGCCGATCCCTTTACCGGCGCGGGCGCGTTTCATCCCGGGCTCGATTTCCGGGGGCCAATCGGCGCACCGATCTATGCCGCCGCGCCCGGCCGGGTCAGCTTCGTCGGCCAGCGTTCGGGCTATGGCAACTGCGTTGAAATCGACCATGGCAATGGATTGCAGACGCGCTATGCTCACATATCGGGTTTTCGGACACAGGTCGGCAGGCAGGTCAGCCCCGGCGAAGTGATCGGCCTGATCGGATCGACCGGTCGTTCGACCGGGCCGCACCTGCATTTCGAGGTTCGGATCGCCGACCGCCCCGTCAACCCTCGCCCCTTTCTTGAGGCCAAGCCCGATGTTTTCCAGAAAACCGTCCCAACCAGCCTACAGCGCCGCTAGGAGCACCCCGATGGCCAGTTCCACCTTTTCCGTGTTCGGCGCCGACACCCGCATCACCGGCGATGTTTCGGCCAGCGCCGATCTCCACATCGACGGCCGGGTCGAAGGCGATGTCACCTGCACCGCGCTGGTCCAGGGCGAATCGAGCGTGATCGTCGGCGCGGTGAAAGCCGAATCGGCCCGCCTCTCGGGCGAAGTGCGCGGCACCATCGCGGTGCGCGAACTGGTCGTGCTCAAGACCGCGCGCATCCACGGCGATGTCCACTACGATGCCCTGACGATCGAACAGGGCGCGCAGGTCGATGGCCGCTTCGCCCCGCGCGCGGCCGAGGAAGAACCCCGCCTGACGCTGGCCGCCGGCACCGAAGCCTGATTTCAGACAGCCGCACACGAAAAAGGGCGCCGCTCCAGTACGGAGCGGCGCCCTTTTTCATGAGCCCTTGCGGGCCGGGAAGACTCAGTCTTCGCCGGCGGCTTCGGCAGCGCGCTTGGCTTCGAGCCAGGCGGCGGCTTCGGCTTCCTGCGCGGCTTCCGAAGCGGCCTTCGAGGCGGCTTCGCGCTGGGCGCGCAGTTCTTCGATCAGCGCATCGCGATCGTCGCCCAGGCGCGCATCGTCACCGGCTTCGTCGGCCAGGCCGGCCTTCTTCGCGGCCTTGGCCACGATCGCATCGAGTTCGCGCTGCGAGCACAGGCCGAGCGTAACCGGATCCTTGGGCTGGATGTTGCTGATGTTCCAGTGGCTGCGATCGCGGATCGCGGCGATGGTGTTGCGGGTGGTGCCGATCAGCTTGCCAACCTGCGCATCCGAGATTTCGGGATGATGGCGCAGGATCCAGGCGATGCCATCGGGCTTGTCCTGGCGCTTCGAAACGGGGGTGTAACGTGGGCCCTTGGTGCGGCTGACCGTGACCGGCGCCTTCTGCATCTTGAGCGCGTAGTTCGCGTCGTCCTGGCCCTTTTCGATTTCGGCCATGGTCAGTTCGCCGGCACGCACGGGATCGCGCCCGGTGTACTTCGAGCTGGCCAGATCATCGGCCATCGCCTGGACTTCGAGGATGTGCAGACCGCAGAATTCAGCGATCTGTTCAAAGGTCAGCGCGGTGTTGTCGACCAGCCACGAAGCGGTGGCATGCGGCATCAGCGGGGTCGGCTGGGTCACGGGAAATCTCCGTCAGAAATAGATAGGGCCGCCCCTTGCGGAGCGGCCGTTCGGCTGGGGATATAGGACAAACCCCTGCGCAGGGCAAGGATTCATCCCACCGCGAGGACGATCTTGCCGATGTGGCTGCCCGCTTCCATCCGCGCATGGGCCGCGGCGACTTCGGCCAGGGGGAAGGCCTGGTCCATCACCGGGCGCAAGCGCCCTTCCTCGACCAGCGGCCAGGCATTGCGGGCGATTTCCTCGGCCAGCAGGGTCTTGAACTCTGCACTGCGCGGCCGCAGCGTCGATCCGGTGAGCGTCAGGCGGCGCACCAGCACGTCGACCATGCTGATCTCGGCGCGGACCCCGCCCTGGACCGCGATGGTGACATGGCGGCCATCGACCGCGAGACACTTCATGTTGCGCGCCACATAATCGCCCGCGACCATGTCGAGCACCAGTTCAACGCCCTTGCCCTCGGTGATCCGGGCAACCTCGGCCACGAAATCGCTGGCCTTGTAGTCAATCGCATGGTCGGCGCCGATCGCCAGCGCGGCGGCGCACTTGTCCGCCCCGCCGCAGGTCACGATCACGGTCAGCCCGAACAGCTTGCCCAGCATGATCGCCATCGAGCCGATCCCGCTGGTGCCGCCGTGAACCAGCATGGTTTCGCCATCGCAGGCCCAGCCGCGCTCGAACACGTTGTGCCACACGGTGAACAGGGTTTCCGGCAGCGCCGCCGCCGCATCGAGCGGCAGGCCTTCGGGCACCGGCAGGCAGTGCCCGGCCACCGCGAGGCAATATTCGGCATAGCCCCCGCCGGTGACCAGCGCGCAAACCGGCTGGCCGAGCAGTTCGATCCCGACCCCTTCGCCCAGCGCGACGATCACCCCGGCGACTTCGAGCCCGGGGATCGGCGAAGCGCCCGGCGGCGGGGGATAGAACCCCTGCCGCTGCGCCACGTCAGGCCGGTTGACCCCGGCATAGGCCACGCGGATCAGCACCTGTCCGGCGCCAGGGCGCGGGACGGGGAGAATTTCAGGACGGAAAACATCCGGCCCGCCCGGCGCATCGAATCCCATCGCGGTCATCGTTTCCGGAATAAATTCCGTCATTTAATCAGTCCCGTGGCAGCTATGGCACGCCCACAGCCCTAGCCGCAGGATCGGTTGACAGCAAGAGCGCGCCGTCCGATCCTGCAAGCGTGATGGACGATGATCTGCCCCGCGCAACCGGCGATGCCGCCAGCCGACTGGCGAAGGAAAGCCTCGATTCGCTCTCGCAGGACGAACTCGCGCTGCGGATCGCGCTGTGCGAGGCCGAAATCGCCCGGGTGAAGGCCCACCGCGACAAGACCAGCGCCCACCGCGCCGCCGCCGATGCGCTGTTCCGCCCACGGGACGCGGGATGATCCGCGCCGCGGCCTGGGTGGGCGCGGCCCCGACGATTTGCCCGGCGGTGATTGCCCCCCCTGTGATTTGCAGCAGGGCGCCCCATATAGACCCGGTTAAGATTGCAGGTTCATATGTCTTCGCTTCGGGAACCATGCTCCCGCCAGTGTTCTCGCTTCTGTCAGTGAAAGCCCGCTAGATGCCCAGTTTCGCCCAGAGCCTCGAAAAGACCCTTCACGCCGCGCTGTCCAACGCGGCCGAGCGCAGCCACGAATATGCGACGCTCGAACATCTCCTGCTGGCGCTGATCGACGATCCCGATGCCGCGCAGGTGATGCAGGCCTGCGGGGTCGACATGGGCGAACTGGGCGACGTGGTGCGCCAGTATCTCGATCAGGAATACCAGTCGCTCAAGACCCAGGAAAAGGGCGATCCGGCCCCGACCGCGGGTTTCCAGCGGGTAATCCAGCGCGCGATCCTGCACGTCCAGTCCTCGGGCAAGGATACGGTCACCGGCGCCAACGTGCTGGTCGCCCTGTTTTCCGAGCGCGACAGCTACGCCGTCTATTTCCTCCAGCAGCAGGACATGAGCCGGCTCGACGCGGTCAGCTATATCAGCCACGGCATCGGCAAGGGCGGCAAGCGGATCGAGGAGCGTAATCCCAAGGGCGCCGAGGCGGAAACCCCGCCGGCGGAAGACAAGGCCGCAGCCAAGGACGGCAAGAAGGATTCCGCGCTCGACCAGTTCTGCGTCAATCTCAACGAGAAGGCCCAGGCCGGCAAGGTCGATCCGCTGATCGGGCGCGGGCCCGAGGTCGATCGCACGATCCAGATCCTGTGCCGCCGCTCGAAGAACAATCCGCTCTATGTCGGCGATCCGGGCGTGGGCAAGACCGCCATCGCCGAGGGTCTGGCGCGCAAGATCATCGAAGGCGAAGTGCCCGAAGTGCTGGCCAATGCGGTGATCTATTCGCTCGACATGGGCGCGCTGCTGGCGGGCACGCGCTATCGCGGCGATTTCGAGGAGCGGCTCAAGCAGGTCGTGAGCGAGCTTGAGAAGATGCCCGACGCGGTGCTGTTCATCGACGAAATCCACACCGTGATCGGCGCGGGCGCAACCAGCGGCGGGGCGATGGACGCCTCGAACCTCTTGAAGCCCGCGCTATCGGGCGGGACGATCCGCTGCATCGGCTCGACCACCTACAAGGAATTCCGCAACCACTTCGAAAAGGACCGCGCGCTGCTCCGCCGGTTCCAGAAGATCGACGTCAACGAACCGACGATCGAGGACACGATCAAGATCCTCAAGGGTCTGCGCAGCGCTTTCGAGGACCACCACAAGGTCAAGTACACCCCCGAGGCGATCAAGACCGCGGTGGAACTCTCGGCCCGCTACATCAACGACCGCAAGCTGCCCGACAAGGCGATCGACGTGATCGACGAGG
>CALKVF010000027.1 GCA_937996535.1 uncultured Novosphingobium sp.
ATGGCGCGGCCACCAATGCCTGGCGCATGGACGGCGATGACCTGCTGATCGACCTCGCCGGCGAGGCCCACGCAGTGGAGATCGAAACCGCGCTCAATCCGGCGGCGAACAGCCAGCTGATGGGGCTCTATGCCTCGAACGGGATGCTCTGCACCCAGTGCGAGGCCGAGGGCTTTCGCCGCATCACCTTCTTCCCCGACCGCCCGGATGTGCTCTCGACCTACAGCGTGCGGATGAGCGGCGACAAGGCCGCCTTCCCGATCCTCCTCTCGAACGGCAATTGCACCGCCCGGGGCGAGGGCGCGGATGGCACCCACTGGGCCGAGTGGCACGATCCCTGGCCCAAGCCGAGCTACCTTTTCGCGCTGGTCGCGGGCGATCTGGTCGCCAATTCGGACCGCTTCACGACGCTGAGCGGGCGCGAAGTTGAACTCAACATCTGGGTCCGCGAAGGCGATCAGGATCGCACCCACCACGCGATGAAGGCGCTCAAGGATTCGATGCGCTGGGACGAGCAGGTGTTCGGCCGCGAATACGACCTGGATCTGTTCAACATCGTCGCCGTCTCGGACTTCAACATGGGGGCGATGGAGAACAAGGGGCTCAACGTCTTCAACACCCGCTACATCCTGGCCGATCCCGATACCGCGACCGACATGGACTATGACGGGATCGAGGGCGTGGTCGCCCACGAATACTTCCACAACTGGTCGGGCAACCGGGTCACCTGCCGCGATTGGTTCCAGCTGTCGCTCAAGGAAGGCTTCACCGTGCTGCGCGACCAGCTGTTCAGCCAGGACATGGGCTCGGAAGCGGTCAAGCGGATCGAGGACGTGCGGGTGCTGCGCTCGGCCCAGTTCCCCGAGGATTCGGGTCCGCTGGCCCATCCGATCCGGCCCGACAGTTTCCAGGAAATCTCGAACTTCTATACCGCGACCGTCTATAACAAGGGCGCCGAGGTGATCCGCATGATGCGCACGCTGGTCGGCGTCGAGCGGTTCCGCAAGGGCACAGACCTTTATTTCGCGCGCCACGATGGCGAGGCGGCGACCTGCGAGGATTTCGTCCGCGCGATCGAGGATGGGGCGGGGATCGACCTCACCCAGTTCCGCCGCTGGTATTCGCAGGCCGGCACCCCCAAGGTCACCGCGCGGCTCGAACACAGCGGCGAAGTGGCCAGCCTGACCCTGTCGCAGCGGGTGCCCGCCACCCCGGGCCAGCTCGACAAGCTGCCGATGGTCATCCCGCTGCGCCTCGCGCTGTTCGACCGGGCCACGGGCAAGCACGGCGGCGAATTGCTGATCACTCTGAGCGAGCCGGACGTGACCTTGCGCTTCCCGGGCTTTGCCACCTGCCCGGTGCTGTCGCTGGGGCGCGGCTTCTCGGCCCCGGTGGCGATCGATGCGGGCTTGGCCGAGGCCGATCTGGTGTTCCTCGCTGCGCACGACGATGATCCCTTTGCCCGGTATGAGGCCTTGCAGCAGCTCGTCGTCCAGCACCTCGTCGCGCTGGTCGGCGGGGGCACGCTGTGTGCGACCGAGCGCGATGCCGGGCGCGAGGCGATCGCGCGCGCATTTGCGGCGGTGATCGCCGATCCCGCGCTCGATGATCTGATGCGCGGCGAACTGATGATCCTGCCGGGCGAGGCCTATCTGGCCGAACAGCTCGCCGTGGCCGATCCCGGCGCGATCCATGCCGAACGCGAAGGGCTCAAAGTCTATCTTGGCGCGGCCCTGCGGGATGATCTTGTGGCGCTGCACCAACGGGCCAGCGCGGTGCCATATGACCTCTCGGCCGCGGCGCGCGGCAGCCGCAAGCTCAAGACCCAGGCGCTGGTCCTGCTCGCCGCGGGCGCGCCTGATCTTGCCGCCCGGCTCGCCGCCGCGCAGTTCGATGCGGCCGACAACATGACCGACCGGCAGGGCGCGCTGATGGTGCTGTGCGGGCTCGACACCCCGCTCCGCGCCGAAAAGCTGGCCGCCTTCCACGCGCGCTTTGCCGATAATGCGCTTGTGATCGACAAGTGGTTCTCGCTCCAGGCGGGTTCGCTCCACGCCGATGTGCTCGCCCATGTGAAGGCGCTGGCCGACCATGCCGATTTCACCATGGCCAATCCCAACCGGGTCCGCGCGCTCTATATGGCGATGGCGGTCAACCCCGGCGCGTTCCATGCGCAGAGCGGCGAAGGCTACCGGATGATTGCCGACCTGATCCTCGCGCTCGATCCGATCAACGCGCAGACCGCGGCGCGGTTTGTCGCCCCGCTTGGGCGCTGGCGGCGGATTGAGCCGGGCCGCGCGGCGCTGATGCGGGGCGAACTCGAACGGATCGCCGCAGCCCCGCAGCTGTCGCGCGATACCTTCGAGCAGGTGAGCAAGAGCCTTGCCTGAGGCGGCGGCGGCAGCGACCGGCGCGCCGGTCGAGGTATTTCATGCCGGGGTGCTTGGCGCGGTGCCGCATGGGTTTCTCGGGCGGCGCGGCGGGGTGTCGACCGGGCTGGTTGCCGGGCTCGACATGGGCACCCGGGCGATGGACCCGGCCGATCCGCGGCTGACCCCGGTGTGGGAAAACCGCGCGCGCGGCGTGGCGGCGGTGCTGCCCGGCGCGCGGCTGGTCACGGTCTATCAGGTTCACGGCAATGTCTGCCAAGTCGCGGGCGATTGGGCCGAGGGCGATCGCCCCCATGCCGATGCCTTGGTGACCGACCGGCCCGGTGTGCTGCTTGGCATCCTCACCGCCGATTGCGCGCCGGTGCTGCTGGCCGATCCGGTGGCAGGCGTGGTTGGCGCGGCCCATGCCGGGTGGAAAGGCGCGATCGGCGGGGTCACTGATTCCACCATCGCGGCAATGGAAGCGCTGGGCGCGCGGCGGGCGGATATCGTCGCTGCGGTCGGCCCGTGCATCGCCCAGCCGAGCTATGAGGTTGATATGGGCTTTGCCGCCCGCTTCGCCGAAGCTGATCCCGCCAACGCCGGGTTCTTCGCCCCAGGCCGCGCGGGGCACTGCCAGTTCGATCTCGAAGGCTATGTCGCCCACCGCCTTAAGGCCGCGGGAATCAGCGCCGTAGAGCGGCTGGGGCGCGATACCTGTGCCGATGAGCAGGCGTTCTTCTCCTATCGCCGCGCGACTTTGCGCGGGGAGCCGGACTATGGCCGGCAGATCTCGCTGATCGGCCTTGCCGCCGGCCGAACCCACGGCCGTGGCGAAGCATGAAAATTGGCAGTTGGCACGGCGGCGCTTCGCGTCTATCAGGCGCGCCAAACCGTTACCTTGACTGGTGTTGCACCGGGCTTGTGGCGGTTCGTGAAGGGGCTTCCTGGACGCAGGATTTAGGACGGTTTCCCTGGTTTTTCCGCGCTTTTCTGGGGCGGAGCCGGGGCGGCCAGCTAGAACAGGATACGTTCGACCATGGCACATGATGCTGGCACCGACACTCCTGCCGCGGCAAGCGGCGAAGGTGTGCGGCGGCGCGATTTCATCAACATCGCTGCGGTAAGCGCGGCGGGCGTCGGCGGCATTGCCACGCTTTACCCGCTGATCAGCCAGATGGCCCCCTCGGCCGACGTGCTGGCCGAAAGCTCGACCGAGGTCGATATTTCGGCGATCCAGCCGGGTCAGGCGATCAAGGCTGTGTTCCGCAAGCAGCCGGTGTTCATCCGCAACCTCAAGCCTGAAGAAATCAAGGCTGCCGAGGAAGTCGACGTGACCACGCTGCGCGATCCGCAGACGCTCAAGGAGCGGACCAAGGCGGGCAAGGAAAACTGGCTTATCACGATGGGTGTCTGCACCCACCTGGGCTGCGTGCCGCTGGGCTCGGGCGAAGGCGAAGTGAAGGGCGAATTTGGCGGGTATTTCTGTCCGTGCCACGGTTCGGTCTATGACACCGCCGCGCGCATCCGCAAGGGTCCGGCCCCCAAGAACCTGCAGGTTCCGGACTACGAATTCACGTCCGACACCGTCGTCAAGATCGGCTGAGGTAGATCGACATGAGCTTCCCCTGGGCAAAAGAATATAAGCCGAGCCACCCCTTCATGGTGTGGATGGACGAAAAGCTGCCGCTTCCGCGGCTGGTCTATGGCGCCGTCGGCGGTGGGTATGAGGTTCCCCGGAACCTCAACTACATGTGGAACTTCGGGTTCCTCGCCGGGCTGTGCCTGGTCATCCAGATCGTCACCGGCATCGTGCTGGCCATGCACTATGGCGCAAACACGCAGGTCGCTTTCGATTCGACCGAGCACATCATGCGCGACGTCAACTGGGGCTGGATGCTGCGTTACGGCCACGCCAATGGCGCCTCCGCCTTCTTCGTGGTCGTCTATGCGCACATTTTCCGCGGTTTCTACTACGGCTCGTACAAGGCCCCGCGTGAAATGATCTGGCTGCTGGGCGTCGTGATCTTCCTGCTGATGATGGCCACCGCCTTCATGGGCTACGTGCTGCCGTGGGGCCAGATGAGCTTCTGGGGCGCCCAGGTCATCACCGGCCTGTTCAGTGCGATCCCGATCGTCGGCGATGGGTTGCACACCTGGCTGCTGGGCGGTTTCGCGCCCGACAACGCCGCGCTCAATCGCTTCTTCTCGCTGCACTTCCTGCTGCCCTTCGTGATCCTGGGTGTTGTCATCCTGCACGTCTGGGCGCTGCACATCCCGGGTTCGTCGAACCCGACCGGCGTCGAAGTGAAGAGCGAAAGCGATACCGTGCCCTTCTTCCCCTACTTCGTTGCGAAGGATGGGTGGACGATCGGCCTGTTCATGATCGCCTACAGCGCGTTCCTGTTCTTCATGCCGAATGCCCTGGGCCACCCGGACAACTACATTCCGGCCAACCCGATGCAGACCCCGGCGCACATCGTTCCCGAATGGTACTTCTGGCCGTTCTACGCGATCCTGCGCAGCTTCACCCAGGACTTCCTCATTGTCCCGGCCAAGCTGATGGGCGTGCTGGCGATGTTCGCGTCGATCCTGGTGTGGTTCTTCCTGCCCTGGCTCGACAAGTCGCCGGTGCGTTCGGCCAAGTTCCGCCCGCTCTATCGCAGGTTCTTCTGGGTGCTCCTGGTCGACGTGCTGGTCCTGGGCTACTGCGGCGGTTCGCCGGCTGAAGAACCCTACGTCATCATCGCCCAGATCGCCTCGATCTACTACTTCCTGCACTTCTTCGTGATCGTGCCGATCGTTTCTTCGATCGAACGGCCCGATCCGCTGCCCTTCTCGATCACCGAAGCCGTTCTCGGTTCGGACGAGGCCGCAGCGCTCGAAGCCAAGGCCTGAGAAACGGCGAGAGGGAAAGACATCATGATCCGCATCTTCTCCATCCTTGCCGGCCTGTTCTTCTCGGCTGCGCTGGCATGGTCGCTGCTTCTGGGCGTTATCAACGTCTCGAAGGACGGCCTGCCGCACACCGTCGAAAAGGCCTTCCACGAACACCCCAAGGAGCTGCACCTTGCCAGCGACGGGTTCTTCGGCAAGTTCGACAAGCAGCAGCTCCAGCGCGGCTTTCAAGTGTACAGCAAGGTTTGCGCCAGCTGCCACGCGATCAAGCACGTTGCGTTCCGCGATCTCGAAGCGCTCGGCTACAACGAAGCCGAAGTGAAGGCGATTGCCGCCGCTCAGACCGTTGCGGGCAAGGATCCGCTGACCGGCGCGATCAAGGATCGTCCGGGTCTGGCCAGCGATCACTTCCCGCCGGTGGTCTATGCCGGCACCGGCAATCCGCCGGATCTGTCGCTGATCACCAAGGCGCGTCACGGCGGGGCGGCTTATGTCTACTCGCTGCTCACGGGCTACGAGGAACAGCCGGCCAAGCTGCTCAAGCAGTTCCCGGATGCCAAGACGCCGGACGGGCTGCACTACAACCCGTACTTCGCCAACCTCAACATCGCGATGCCCGCGCCGCTGACCAGCGAAGGCCAGGTCACCTATTCGGACGGCACCAAGGCGACTGTTGACCAGATGGCCAAGGACGTTTCGGCATTCCTGGTGTGGACCGCTGAGCCCAAGCTCGAAAAGCGGCACCAGACCGGGCTGTGGTGGATCGGCTTCCTGCTGTTCGCCACCGTGCTGGCCTACATGTCCTACCGCAACATCTGGGCGGAAAAGAAGGGCCACTAAGCCTTTCGCTCGCGCCCTGCGGGTAACAAAGCGCCCCTCGCACCAAGCGGTGTGGGGGGCGTTTGCTTTGGAAGACGCACGCCATGACCGCAGCGATGACCCCGGACGACTTGAAAGCCCTCGTCCGCACCATTCCCGACTTTCCCCAGCCCGGGATCCAGTTTCGCGATATCACCACGCTGATCGGGCATGGCCCGGGTCTGGCCCGGACGGTCGTGCTGCTCGCCGATGCCGCACGCGCAGCCGGGGCCGAGGCAATTGCCGGGATGGAGGCGCGCGGGTTCATATTCGGGGCGGCAGTCGCCGCGCAGCTCGGGCTTGGTTTTGTTCCGGTGCGCAAGCCCGGCAAGCTTCCCGTGCCGGTGCTGGCGATCGACTATGCGCTCGAATACGGGACTGACACGCTTGAGGTCGATCCCGGCGCGGTTGCGCCCGGGCGAAGCGTGGTGATCATCGATGACCTGATCGCCACCGGCGGCACTGCGCTCGCCGCCACGCAATTGCTGCGGCGGGCCGGGGCGCGGGTCGACCATGCGCTATTCGTGATCGACCTGCCGGAGCTTGGCGGCGCGCAGCGCCTGCGCGATGCGGCGCTCACGGTCAGCGCGCTGATGGACTTTGCCGGGCACTGACGCTGTCGGCAGCGCCTCGTCAGGCCGCAATATTATCGATCAGCCGGGTCGTGCCGATCCGCGCCGCCACGAACAGCCGTGCCGGGCTGGCGGCGGGGGCGCTGCGCAGTTCCAGCGTCGCAGCATCGCGAAATTCGGCATAGTCGACCGCGCTGAACCCGCCGGCGAGGAGCGTCTCGCGCAGCGTGCCTAGCACCGCATCATAGCCCGCACCGCTGCGCGCATCATCAGCCGCCTGGCGCATCGCCCGGGGCAGACAGGCGGCCTGCGCGCGCTGCTCAGCCGTGAGGTAGGTGTTGCGCGACGAGCGGGCGAGGCCGTCATCCTCGCGCACTGTGGCCACGGCGTGGATTGCCTCGGCCCGGGGCAGGACCAGATCGAGGTCGCGCGCCATCCGGCGGATCACGGCGAGCTGCTGCCAGTCCTTTTCGCCAAACAGCGCAAGATCGGGGCGCACCTGGTTGAACAGTTTGCAGACCACGGTCGCCACGCCGTCGAAATGGCCCGGCCGCGCTGCACCGCACAGCCCGTCCGACACGCCCTCGACCGAGATCGTGGTGGCATAGCCATCGGGATACATCGCATCGGCATCCGGGTGCCACAGCAGGCTGACGCCCTCGGCGGCGAGCAGTTTCTTGTCACGCTCGATCGGGCGGGGATAGCTCGACAGATCCTCGCGCGGGCCGAACTGGCGCGGATTGACGAAGATCGAGACGACCACATGCGCCGCGCGGCGCTTGGCTTCACGAACCAGGGTCAGGTGGCCTTCGTGCAGCGCGCCCATGGTCGGGACCAGCGCGATCGCTCCATCGCCGCGCAGGGCGTCCATGGCGCTGCGCAGTGGATCAAGCTGCGTGACGGTTTGCACGGGCGATTCCCCTCGGATAGAACGGGCCTGACGGCGATAGTGCCGCACTTGCGCTGCGTGGCAGCAAACATCAACACCCAAAGAAGCGAGCCCGCATCGCCGTGTCAGTGCCCCACGAACCCCACCGCATCGTCTTCGCCAACGAAAAGGGCGGCACCGGCAAGTCGACCACCGCGGTCCACGTTGCGATCGCGCTGGCCTATATGGGCGCCCGGGTCGCCGCGATCGATCTCGATCCGCGCCAGCGCACCTTCCACCGCTATCTCGAAAACCGCACCGAGACCGAGCGCCGCCGCGGCATCGACCTGCCCAATGCGCGCTTTGCCGTGTTCAATGGCACCACCACCGACGAACTGGACGCGATGACCCGCGAACTCGGCCAGGATGCCGATTTCCTGCTGTTCGACACCCCCGGCCGCGACGATGAATTTGCCCGCCACGTCGCGACCCGCGCCGATACGCTGGTCACCCCGATCAACGACAGCTTCGTCGATTTCGATCTGATCGGGCAGGTCGATGCCGAAACCTTCAAGGTTCGCCGCCTGTCGTTCTATGCCGAACTGATCTGGGAAGCGCGCAAGAAGCGGGCGATGGCGACGATCAAGGACAACCGCCGCGAGATGGATTGGGTGGTGGTGCGCAATCGCACCCAGCACGTCGAGGCGCGCAACATGCGCCGGCTTGACCAGGCGCTGACCGAACTGTCGAAGCGGGTCGGTTTCCGCATCGCCAATGGCCTGTCCGAACGCGTGATCTATCGCGAGCTGTTCCCCTCGGGCCTGACCCTGCTCGACAAGGGGCATCTCGGCGAACTCGGCACCAGCCACCTTGTCGCGCGGCAGGAACTGCGCGCGCTGCTGAGCCAGCTCAACCTGCCGATGCCGGCCGCGCGCGCGGCCCAGGTGGCCGAGGCTACGGCCTGAGCGCGGCTGCATGGGCAAGCTTGTCACCATCGCCGTGCTGGCCGCGCTGCTGGTGCGGGCGCTGACCGGCCAGTGGCCCTGGCAATTGTGGGCCAATTCGGAACGCGCCCAGGCCGAAGCGCAAGCCCGCGCCTTGCTTGGGCTGGGCCGGGAGGCTAGGCGCGAGGAGATCATCGACGCGCATCGCCGGCTGATCGCCCAGGTCCATCCCGACCGGGGCGGCAGCAACGAGGCCGTCCACGCCGCCAACCACGCCCGCGACCTGCTGCTCGCGCGGATCGACCGTCATCATACGGAGCAACCATGACCCATCAGTTCCATTCCACCGTGCTGCGCGAATATGACATTCGCGGGATTATCGGCGAAACGCTGGGCGCAGATGATGCGCGGGCGATCGGGCGGGGCTTTGCCACGCTGCTGCGCGCGGCGGGGGGCACCCGGGTGGCCGTGGGCTATGATGGGCGGGTCAGCTCGCCAATGCTCGAGGAAGCCCTGATCGAAGGGCTCAACGCCAGCGGTGTCGATGCGGTGCGGGTCGGTCTGGGGGCAACCCCGATGCTCTATTACGCCGAAGCGTCAATGCAGGATGTGCAGGGCGGCATTCAGATAACCGGCAGCCACAATCCCGCCAATTATAACGGCTTCAAGATGGTATTTCAGGGCCGTCCGTTTTTCGGTGCGGACATCCAGGAGCTGGGCCGGCTCGCAGCCAGTGGGGCCTGGGCCGATCGCACCGGGCTGGCGGCGCCGGTCAACGAGCAGCGTGACATTATCGAGGCCTATGTCGACCGGATGATCGAGGGCCTGGACGGGATCGACCGCGACCGGCTGGCCGCGCTCAAGATCGGTTGGGACGCGGGCAATGGCGCGGCGGGCCCCGCGCTGGAACGGCTGGTCAAGAAGATCCCCGGCGAACACCATCTGCTTTACACCCAAGTCGACGGGACTTTCCCGAACCATCATCCGGACCCGACCGAGGAAAAGAATCTAGTCGATCTGCGCGCGCTGGTCGCCGCGAAGTCGCTCGATTTTGGTATAGCTTTCGATGGTGACGGCGATCGGATCGGCGCGATCGACGGCGAAGGCCGGGTAATCTGGGGTGATCAGCTGCTGATGATCTATGCCGAAGACCTGCTGCGCCAGCTGCCGGGGGCCACGATCATCGCCGACGTGAAGGCCTCGCGCGCGCTGTTCGACCGCGTCTCGCAGCTCGGCGGCCAGCCGCTGATGTGGAAGACCGGGCACAGCCTGATCAAATCCAAAATGAAGGAAGTCGCCTCGCCGCTCGCCGGGGAAATGAGCGGCCACGTGTTCTTCGCCCACCAGTATTACGGGTTTGACGATGCGCTCTATGCCGCCATCCGCCTGATCGCGGCCTCGGCCCGGCTCGGGCGGTCGGTTACCGAACTGCGCGGCGCAATGCCGGCGCTGATCAACACGCCGGAACTGCGCTTCCAGGTTGATGAAAGCCGCAAGTTTGCCGTGGTTGATGAGGTGAAGGCCCGGCTGAGCGCCGAAGGCGCCGCGGTGGACGCGACCGACGGTGTGCGGGTTTCGAGTGCCGATGGCTGGTGGCTGCTGCGCGCCTCGAACACCCAGGACGTGCTGGTCGCCCGCGCCGAGAGCGACGACGAGGCCGGGCTTGAACGGCTGATGGCGCAGATCGATGCCCAGCTCGCCGCTTCAGGCCTCAAGCGCGGGCCGCAGGCGGGGCACTAAGCCCGCTAGAGCACGAACAGCAGGGCGAGCGCGGACGCGGCGATGCTGGCCAGCATCGAGGCCGCGCCCTGCCAGCCGCGCCGCCATCCGGCGATGCTGAGCAAGGTTCCGGTCTTGAACAGGGTGTTGAGCACGAAGGGCGGCATCAGCACCAGCCCGGCGATGTGCGGGGCCAGCGTGCCGGGCGGCAGGTTGCCCATGGTGATGATCGCCGAATCAACGTCGACCACTCCTGAAATCGCCAGCACCGTGGCCAGCCCGGCATCGCCGTAACGCTCCAGTATCCAGCGCGCGAGCACCGTCAGCACCATGGTCAGCCCCATCAGCGCCAGCGCGGGGCCAAGGTCGAAGGGATTGCGCACGGCGACGTCCTCGCCGGTGAGGGTCGTGCCATCGCGGCGGCGGGTAAGGATCAGCGCGGTGGCGATCAGGCTGACCACCATGCCCGGCGCGGCCAGCGTAGCCAGCGTCGGCAGCGCGAAACCGGCGAGTGCACCGGTCAGCACCATGATCCGCGCAAACATCACGGCCGAAGCCAGCGCGATCGCCCCGTTGCAGAGCGCCGCATCATTGGCCGGATCGCGCAGTTTGCCCGCCAGCGAGGCGGTAACCGCGGTGGAGGATACCATCGCCCCGGCGGCCGAAGTCGCCAATGTGCCGCGCGCCGGGCCGACCAGCCGCGTGGCGGCATAGCCGGCAAAGCTGAAGCCCGAGACCATCACCACCACCAGCCACAGCTGGCGCGGGTGCCACACCCCATAGGGGCCGAACGGCGTGTCGGGCAGCAGCGGTAGGATCACCAGCGCGATCAGGGCAAAGCGCGCGATGGCCATCATCTCGCGCTCGTCGATGTGGCGCAGCAAGTGGTGCAGGCGGCGGCGCTGTGCCAGCACCAGCACGGTCACGCCCGCGCCCACGCTGGCCATGGCGGCCTCGCCGCTGCCGGCCAGAAACCCGCAAGCCACCGTCAGCAGCCCGCTCAGGCTGGCAGTGCCGCTGATGTTGTCTTCGCGCTGGGTGGTGCGCCAGTAGCCCAGCACGACCAGCGCCGCGCTGGCGAGCATCAGGATCAGCGCCAGCGGGGCGGCGCGCTGCTGCAAGGCCCCTGCGATCCCGCCGGCCAGCCCGAGCAGGCCATAGGTACGGATTCCGGCAAAGCGGTGGCCGGCGGGCTCGCGGCGCTGCACCCAGCCGCGCTGGATTCCCACCAGCAGCCCCAGCGCCAGCGCTATGGCAAGGCCGGAAAGCTCGGAATAGTCGATCTGCATGGCCCGGTCTTGGCAGGCACCGCGCGGCGAGGGAAGGGGGAACGTGCGCCAAGGGCTGCCGCGCGATTGCCCCTTCCCTTGCCCCGGTATTGCCCCCACATTCGCCGGGCAATGCCCGCCGCCGCCCTTCCGCCCGAACTTGACCAGTGGTTTGCGCAGCGTGGCTGGCGGCCCCGCCGCCACCAGCGCGCGATGCTCGATGTCGCGGCCAGCGGGCGTCACGCCTTGCTGGTGGCCGATACCGGGGCGGGCAAGACGCTGGCGGGGTTCCTGCCAACGCTGGCCGCGTTCTGCCCCTCGACCCTGGCGGGGGCGCCGCCGCCCGAGGGGCTCCACACGCTCTACGTCTCCCCGCTCAAAGCGCTGGCCCATGACGTGCAGCGCAACCTGCTCGCCCCGGTGGCGGAGATGGGGCTGGCGCTGCGGATCGAAACCCGCAGCGGCGATACCCCGTCCGAGCGCAAGGCCCGCCAGCGCGCCCGCCCGCCGCAGGTGCTGCTGACCACGCCTGAATCGCTCTCGCTGCTGTTGTCCTATCCCGAGGCCGAAACGCTGTTTGCCTCGCTGCAACGGATCGTGATCGATGAGGTTCATGCCTTTGCCAGCGGCAAGCGCGGCGATCTGCTGGCGCTTGCGCTGACGCGGCTCCAGACGCTGGCTCCGGCGATGCAGCGGGTGGCGCTCTCAGCCACGGTGGCCGAGCCCGATGCATGGCGGGGCTGGCTCGCGCCCGGCGGCGCGGCCGAGCAGGTCACCCTGGTCGAAGGCGAGGAAGGCGCGCCGGCCGAGCTGTCGATCCTGTTGCCACAGGATGCCTGCGTGCCGTGGGGCGGCCATGCCGCGGCTTGGGCGATCCCGCAGCTCTACGGCGCGATCAAGGCCAACCGCACCACGCTGGTGTTCACCAACACCCGCTTTCTCGCCGAATTCATCTTCCAGAAGCTGTGGGACGCCAACGCGGACCATCTGCCGATCGGGATTCACCACGGCTCACTATCGAAAGAGGCGCGGCGCAAGGTGGAAGGAGCGATGGCGCGGGGCGAATTGCGCGCGCTGGTCTGCACCGCCAGCCTCGATCTCGGGGTCGATTGGGGGGATATCGACCTGGTGGTGCAGATGGGGGCGCCCAAGGGCTCGTCGCGGCTGCTCCAGCGGATCGGGCGGGCGAACCACCGGCTCGACCTGCCCAGCCGGGCAATGCTGGTGCCGGGCAACCGCTTTGAATTTCTGGAAGCGATGGCGGCGCAGGAGGCCGTTTCCGCAGGCCAGCGTGATGGTGAGGATTTTCGCCCCGGCGGGCTCGATGTGCTGGCCCAGCACGTCATGGTCCGGGCCTGCGCCGGACCGTTCGATGGCGATGCCTTGCTGGCCGAAGTGCGTTCGGCATCGGCCTATGGCTGGGTCGATGCCCAGACCTGGGCCCGGGTGCTCGATTTCGTCGCGACCGGAGGCTACGCGCTGCGCGCCTATGACCGGTTCCAGCGGATCGTGCGCGGCCGCGACGGGCTGTGGCGGCTGACCCACCCCGATCATGCCGCGCGCTTCCGGCTCAACGCCGGGATCATCATCGATTCCGAAATGCTCGAAGTGAGCTTTCGCAACGGACGCTCGCTCGGCCGGGTCGAGGAGAGCTTTGCCGCCAGCCTTAAGCCGGGTTCAACCTTCCGCTTCGCCGGGCTCGATCTTGAAGTGGAGTCCATGCGCGAGACGGCGCTGGTGGTGCGCGCGGCCAAATGGTCGGGGATGATCCCGAGCTATATGGGCGCGCGGATGCCGCTGACCACGCATCTGTCCGAGCGGGTTCAGGCGCTGCTGGCGGACCGGGCGGGCTGGGCGCGGTTTCCCGATGATGTGCGCGAATGGCTCGAAGCGCAGGATTGGCGCTCGGCGCTGCCCGGGCCGGGCACGCTGCTGGTCGAAAGCTTCCCGCACGAGCGCCGCTGTTACACCGTGTTCCATACCTTTGCCGGCTGGCCGGCCAATCAGTCGCTGGGGATGCTGGTGACGCGGCGGATGGAGGCACTGGGGCTGGCCCCGCTGGGCTTTGTTGCCAGTGACTATGCGCTGGCCGTCTGGGGGCTGCGTCCGGTCGAGGATCCCGCGGCGCTGCTCTCGCCCGATATCGTGGTCGATGAATTCGCGGCCTGGGTGCAGGACAGCTACCTCCTGCGCCGGGCGTTCCGCGAAGTGGCGGTAATTTCTGGGCTGGTCGAACGCCAGCAGCCCGGCCAGCGCAAGACCGGGCGGCAGGTCACCTTTTCGACCGACCTGATCTACGATGTGCTGCGGCGCTACGAGCCCGATCACGTGCTGATCGATGCGGCCTGGGCCGATGCCCGGGCGCGGATGACCGACATCGGGCGCTTGGCGGATTTGCTGGATCGTGCGGGGCGCGAGATCCGCCATGTTAAGCTTGATCGGGTCAGTCCGCTGGCCGTGCCGGTGCTGGTGATGATCGGGCGCGAAAGCCTGCCGCAGGGGGCTGCGGATGATGAACTGCTGCTCGAAGCCGAGGGCCTGGCCGCGGCGGCGATGCGCCCGGCGCTGCTGTCTGACGAGGACGACGCGGACGCCGATTGAGGGCATGAAAAAAGGGGGCGGATCGCTCCGCCCCCTGATTTTCTGTTATCCGTGAAGGATAGCTTACTGAGCCTTGCCCAGACCGGCTTCCTTGCTGAATTCGGAGAACTGTTCGTTGCCCACGAAGCCGAAGGCCGTGACGCCCGAACCCTTGATGATGTTCAGCGCCTGAGCAGCTGCTTCATAGGGAGCCTGCGGATCCGGCTGGAACTGCAGTTCGGGTTCCGGCTTGATCTTCATGGTCGCCTGGAGCGTGCTCATCAGCTGACCGCCATCAAGCGGGGTGCCGTTCCAGAGCAGGGCTCCGGTCGGTTCGATCACCAGCTTGTTCTTGTCGCGCTTGATCACGACGTCCGGCGGCGGGGCCGACGGATTGGGCAGGTCGATGTTCACGGCGTGGGTGGCCACGGGGATGGTGATGATGAACATGATGAGGAGAACGAGCATGACGTCGATAAGCGGCGTCGTGTTCATTTCCATCATCGGCTCGCCATCGTCCTTGCCGCCTGACATTGCCATGGGGTTTTACTCCTAAGTTGAGACCGGGCGGCTATCAGCCAGCCGGATCGACCGGGTTCGAGATGAAGCCGACCGTCGGGTAGCCCGAGATCTGGACGTTGTAGATCGCACCAGCGATGCAGCGCCACGGAGCGTTGATGTCGCCACGGATGTGCACCTGGGGCACGAGTTCCGGGTTGGCGACGAGCGCTTCGGGACCACCAGCACGCTTCACGATATCGTCAAGACGCTTGAAGGCCATGTCACGCAGTTCGACCGAATCGACCGGCGTGATGTTGTTGAAATAGATCCGGCATTCACCGCCCAGATTCGCACCTTCAAAGCCCGGATCACCAGCGCTGCGACCAGCAGCGTCGGTGGTGCTCACAGTAAGGAGAAGGTTTTCCACCTTATCCTTGGATTCCTGCGAGACCATGATCGGGATGTGCAGCTTCTGGATCGTCTGGATCGCGACCGGAACGGCGATGAGGAAGATGATCAGGAGCACCAGCATCACGTCCACGAGGGGCGTGGTGTTGATGTCCGACATCGGCTTCTCTTCGCCGCCGCCGCCCATCGAAATCGCCATGATTTACATCCTATCCTTGGGTTGTCCGGCTGGCCGGGCGCGGTCTTGCGACGATGCGCCCGGGGCCGGTCAGGTCCGGCGCAGCAGCGGGGTAAGCCGCCCTGCGCCGGTCTGGCGACTTACTTCTTGGCAGCCGGAGCAGCGGCCGGAGCAGCAGGCTTGGCAGCAGCAGCCGGAGCGGCAACGACGGCAGGCTTCACAGCGCCCTTCGAGTTGATGTTCGCGAGAACGTCGGTCGAGAAGCCCGAGAGGTGCTCGGCGATGCGCTTGTTGCGGCTCTGGAGGTAGTTGTAGGCAAGCACGGCCGGAACGGCGACGAGCAGACCGAGCGCGGTCATGATCAGCGATTCACCGACCGGGCCGGCGACCTTGTCGATCGAGGCCGAACCGGCAACGCCGATGGCGATCAGCGCGCGGTAGATGCCGACCACGGTACCGAACAGACCGATGAACGGCGAAGTCGCACCGACGGTGGCGAGGAACGGCAGGCCGCTGGCGAGACGAGCGTTGACCGAAGCTTCCGAGCGGGCCAGCGAACCGTGCAGCCAGTCGTGGGCGTCGGTTTCGTTGACCATCTTGGCGTGCTGGTCTTCAGCGGCGAGGCCGTCGTCGACGATCTGGCGCCATGCGCTGTTCTTTTCGAGCTTGGCAGCGCCTTCCTTGAGGGTGGCGGCCTTCCAGAAGCTGGCGCGCATTTCGCGATACTGGCGGGTGATCTTCGACTGTTCGAACCACTTGGTGAACAGGATGAAGAACGAACCGAACGACATCACGCCGAGGATCGACACGGTGGCGTACGAGATGAAGCCGCCGGCTTCGAGAGCTTCCTTGAAGCCGAACTTGTTCTGCGGAGCAGCGGCCGCTTCGGCCAGAAGGTTAACGATAAACATGCGGGTAGTCCTCTCAAGAAGAAGAAAGTTGAAAATTGAAGCTCAAGCGAGCCGAAAAATTAATCCTTCGGAATCTGCCAACGGACCGCGTTGGAGTAGTAACCCGAGGTCGGGTTGCCTTCGCCATCGGTGGCCGGAGCGAAACGCCCACGACGCATCAGGTTGGAGCAAGCTGCCTGGTCAAGGTCCGGGCTACCGCTCGAACCAGTGATTTCGCAGTTTGCAACACGCCCGTCGGCACCCACGGTGAGGCGGAAACGGGTGGTCCCTTCGCGTTCCTCGCGCAGAGCGCGCGACGGATAGTCGTTGGTCGTGACCCATTCAGTCGACCGGCCCTTGGGCTGCGGCTGCTTGGGCTGGAACTTCGGCGGCGGCGGGGCCACCGGAGCCGGCGGTGCAATGATCGGAACAACCGGCGCGATCGGCGGCGGCGTAGTTACGACCGAGACCGGCGGCGGGGTCACGTTCACGTTGATCTTCGGCGGCGGAGCCACGATCGGGGGCGGCGCAGCAGCCTGCTTCGGCGGCGGCGGCTCCTTCTTGGGCTCCTCCTTCTTGATGTCGACGGTCGTCACCTTCTTCATCACGGCCTTGACGCCTTCATAGGCAAGGCCGGTCACCAGCGCATAGCCGACAACCACGTGAATCAGAGCGACGATGACAAAGGCGGCAATTCGATTGCCGCTCACTTCCTGGTCAGCGTAAGCCATTCAGACGCATCACTCCTAATCAGTCCCCCGGATCGAAATCCGGACACGACGCCCGAATCTGCCTACGGCAAGATCCGACCGCTTAAATTCTTAATTTCCACCCTGTTGGTCAACCCGGGAAACCAAGCAGCGCCCGAACGCATGCATGGTCAACACGAGGGGCCTTATCGTTGTTTGGCCCGGTTTTCCTAGTGCTTTAGCGGCGGCTCGCCAGTCACGCAACGCTTTATCCATTAACGGTCGATTCACTTGCGTTAATGTCAAAGCTCAGGAAAATACGTCGAAAATCCGCGCCTGAGCGGGCCTCACCTAAAGTGTGGATGAAAATTTTCGGAGCCACGATGCGCAAGTTTGTTTCCTTTGCTGCCGGTTGCCTCGCAGCCTTTGTTACTCTCCCCGCCGCCGCCTTCGCGCGCGACGATTCGCCGGCGGCAGTGCCGGCACCGGTGGCGAGCTACGCCGATCTGGCCGATCTTGCCGATGGCGCACCGCTCGTGATTCGGGCTCAGGTCCGCAAGCTGGTTGCGGTCGAAGCCGCGCGCGCGCCGGGGCTGCGCGCCGGGCGCGGGCGCTTCTATGTCGAGGCGCGAACCGAGGCGGTGGTGTTCGGCCGGTCGGGGCTGGGCGAGGATCTGCGCTATCTGGTTGACCTGCCGCTTGATCCCAAGGGCCGCCCGCCCGCGCTCAAGAAGAAGAGCGTGGTGCTCTTCGCCCGCGCCGTGCCCGCCCGCCCGGGCGAGCTGCAACTGGTGGCCAACGATGCGCAGCTGGTCTGGGATGCGGCGCTGGATGCGCGGCTGCGCGGCGTGCTGGGCGAACTGAACGCACCGGCCGCGCCGCGCCGGGTCACCGGGGTGCGCGAGGCGATCTTCGTGCCCGGCAGCCTGGCCGGTGAAAGCGAGAGCCAGCTGTTCCTTGCCACTGCCGATGGCGAACCCGCGGCGGTGACCGTGGTGCGTCGGCCGGGCCAGACCCCGCGCTGGAGCGTGTCCTTCTCTGAAGTGGTTGGCGCGGCCGGACTGGCCCCGGCACGCGATACGCTGGGCTGGTACCGGCTCGCCTGTTTCCTGCCCGCGGCCCTGCCGGCCGAGGCCAATACCTCGGGAACCGCGGAGAACCGCCTGGCGGCCGAGCGCGATTACCACTTCGTGCTCGACCAGCTGGGGGCCTGTCCGCGCACCCGCAAGTAGAACCGCTTGCCGCCCGCGCGGCAGCCCCCTAAGGGCCGCGTCGCGAAAGGGATTATCATGGCCGAACCTCTGCGTATTGCGCTCGCCGGCCTTGGCACTGTCGGTGCCGGGGTCATCCGCCTTGTCGAAGCCAACGCGGCGCTGATTGCGCGGCGCGCCGGCCGTCCGATCCAGATTACCGTGATCGGGGCGCGCGATCGCAGCAAGGATCGCGGGGTCGATCTTTCGCCCTATGCCTGGGAAGACGACATGGTCGTCATGGGCGAGCGCGATGATGTCGATGTGGTGGTCGAACTGGTCGGCGGGTCCGATGGCCCGGCGCTGTCCTGCGCGCGCACCACGATCGAGGCTGGCAAGGCCTTCGTCACCGCCAACAAGGCGATGATCGCGCATCACGGGCTGGAACTCGCCGCCAAGGCCGAGGACAAGCACGTTGCGCTGAAGTTCGAAGCGGCGGTGGCCGGCGGCATCCCGGTGATCAAGGCGCTGCGCGAAGGTGCGGCGGCGAACGAGATCGAGCGGGTTTACGGGATCCTCAACGGCACCTGCAATTACATCCTCTCGACCATGGAAGACACCGGCCGCGATTTTGCCGACGTGCTCGCCGAAGCTCAGGCCAAGGGCTATGCCGAAGCCGATCCGGCATTCGACATCGAGGGCACCGATGCCGCGCACAAGCTGTCGATCCTGGCCGCGATCGCCTTTGGCGCGCAGGTCGATTTCGTCAGCGTCGAAACCTCGGGCATCACCCGGCTGCGCGCCGCCGACATCGCCCAGGCTGATGCGCTGGGCTATGTCATCCGCCTGATCGGCATGGCCGGGACCGAGCGGACCGCCGATGGTCACACCCTGTTCCAGCGGGTCCAGCCGCACCTCGTGCCGTTCGATCATCCGCTGGCCCACGTCGATGGCGCGACCAATGCGGTTGTGGCCGAGGGCAATTTCTCGGGCCGTCTGCTGTTTCAGGGCGCCGGGGCGGGCGACGGCCCGACCGCAAGCGCGGTGGTGGCCGACCTGATCGACATCGCCCGCGGTGAAATCAGCGCGCCGTTCTCGGTTCCGGTGGCCGAACTTGAAAAGATGCCGCGCGCGGCCAGCGGCCACCGCATGGGCCGGGCCTACCTGCGCTTCATGGTTGCCGATCGTCCCGGCGTGTTGGCCGAGATTACCGCCGCGCTGCGGGATGCGGGCGTCTCGATCGAAAGCATGATCCAGAAGGGACGGGGCGGCGAAGCCGGCGGCGAAGTGATGGTGGCGATGGTGACCCACGAAGGGCCCGAAAGCGCGGTCAGCGAAGCCGTGCGCCTGCTCGAAGGTTCGGACAGCCTCGCCGAGCCGCCGCTGGTGCTGCACATCCTCGGCGAATAGGCCGGTTCAGGGGGCGGCTTTCAGGCCCTTGGCGATGAGATCCGCGTCCGACCCTTCCGGGGCTTCGGGGATCGCTTTCACGTCGATCACGTAGACCGGCGGGGGCGCCCAGCCGCCGACCACGCAGCCTGCCTGACCGCGGCACGAACCCCGATCGAGCTGCGGCGCGCGCGGCACGCCGTTGTTCAGCTCGCGCCTGGCCTCGCGTGAGGCGGGGTCGCTGTCCGCGGTTGACGGCACGCGTTGGTCCTCGCCGCGATCGGGCGCGCAGACCACGATCGCATCGGCATCGCCAGAGGAATCGCAGCGTCGCCGCTGCGGCGGCGGACCATAGCGATCACGCGTAATCTCGATCCGTTCGGCCACCTTGCTGTCGAGATCGTCGGCCTCAAGCTGCACCTGCGCCCGCGCGGGCATGGCCAGCACGGTCAGCAGCAGGAACAAGGCAGGTCTCACGCGCAAGCAGGCTTCCCCCGGAAGGTCGGTGACAAGAGCCCCGGCGGCGGTTAATCCGGGCTGAATGGCGCAGGGCATCCGCCTTCCTCTCGACATCGGCTTCTACCCTGTCTAAGCGCGCCACAACATACGTATTCAAAACAGGACTCGCGCCACTCATGAGCAACTCCACTCCCGCCAGCAGCGTCCTCGATCGCGTTCTCGTGCTGGAAATGGTCCGCGTCACCGAAGCGGCTGCGATCGCGGCATCTTCGCTGGTTGGCCGGGGCGATGAAAAGGCGGCTGACCACGCTGCGGTCGAAGCCATGCGCGAGGCGTTCGACGATCTTGAAATCGACGGCACCGTGGTGATCGGCGAGGGTGAGCGCGACGAGGCGCCGATGCTCTACATCGGGGAAAAGGTTGGCGGCGCGGTGGGCCGGGGTCCGAAGATCGACATCGCGCTCGATCCGCTCGAAGGCACTACCATCACCGCCAAGGCCGGCCCCAATGCACTGGCGGTGCTGGCCTGCGCCGAAGCCGGCAACCTGCTCAACGCGCCCGACGTCTACATGGACAAGCTGGCGGTCGGCCCGGGCTATCCCGAGGGGATCATCAGCCTGGCCAAGACCCCGACCGAAAACGTTCAGGCCGTGGCTGCGGCCAAGGGCGTCGCGCCCAGCGAAATCATCATTTGCGTGCTCGATCGTCCGCGCCATGCCGATCTCATTGCCGAACTGCGCGGCCTGGGCTGCGGCGTCGTGCTGATCGGCGATGGCGATGTGGCCGGGGTGATCGCGGTGACCAATCCCGACACCACCATCGATCTCTACATGGGCCAGGGCGGCGCGCCCGAGGGCGTGCTGGCTGCCGCGGCGCTGCGCTGCGTTGGCGGGCAGTTCAACGGCCGCCTGGTGTTCCGCAATGAAGACGAGCGCCAGCGCGCGTTCAAGTGGGGCATCGAAGACCTCAACAAGATCTACACCCGCGACGAACTGGCCAAGGGCGATTGCATCTTTG
>CALKVF010000028.1 GCA_937996535.1 uncultured Novosphingobium sp.
CCGGCTCGGCATCGGCCGAGGGGACTTCGAGCATCGCCTGATGCTGATTGGGATCAAGCGGCAGGCCCGTTGCCGCGATGCGGCTGATGCCGTGCAGCGAAAAGACCTTTTCGATTTCGCGGCCCGTTGCCTCGATCCCGGCGACCAGGCTCTTCATGCGTTCGTCCTCGCGCAGGTCGGGCGAGATCGAATCGAGCGCGCGGCCAAGGTTGTCTGCAACCGAGAGGATATCGCGGGCAAAGCCGGTCGCGGCATAGGTGCGGGCATCGGCCACGTCCTTTTCCAGACGGCGGCGCACGTTCTGGGTTTCGGCCTTGGCGTAGAGGATGTCCTGCTTGGCAGCTTCAAGATCGCCCTTGAGCTTGCCCAGCGCGTCATCCAGCGCCTCGCCCGCATGGTCGAGGTCGATCATGTCCTCGGGAACGCCCTTCAATTCTGCTTCGACCGCGGGATCGACCTGCGGCTTGGTGTCATCGTTCATGGTATCAAGAAACCCGGTTTATCCGATCAATTTGCCCAGCGACTGAGCGGTGAAATCCACCATGGGGACTAGCCGCGCATAATTCAACCGCGTCGGGCCGATAACTCCCACCACGCCGACCACCCGGCCATCGCGGTCGCGGTAGGGCGAAGCGATCACCGACGAACCGGAAAGTGCGAACAGCCGGTTCTCCGCGCCGATGAAAATGCGGGTCGCCTCCGCCTCGCGGGCATTGTCGAGCAGGCTGGCGACAGATTGCTTGTTTTCCAGATCGTCGAGCAGCAGCCGCACGCGTTCGAGATCGGTCAGCACGCTGTCGTCGAGCAGATTGGCCTGACCGCGCACGATCAGCACCGGGCGGCGCGCGGCATCCTCGCTCCACACCGCAAGGCCGCGTTCGACCAGCGCCTGACTGACCGTATCGAGCGCCGAACGGCCCGTGGCGATTTCCGCCTCGATCGCGCGGACCGCTTCGCCCAGCGTCCGCCCACCAAGATGGGCCGAGATATAGTTCGAAGCCTGTTCCAGCGCATGGGCCGGCAGGCCTTCGGGCAGATCGAACACCCGGTTTTCAACCGCGCCATCGCTGCCCACCAGCACCGCCAGCGCCCGACTGGATGACAGCGCCACCAGTTGCAACTGCGCGAGGCGCGGCTCGCGGCGCGGGACCATCACCACCCCGGCGCAGGCCGAAAGGTCCGAGAGGACCGCGCTGGTTGCGGCTAGCGCCGCCTCGATCGGGCCGGGCTGCGAAACCTGCCGCTCGATCGCGGCGCGTTCCTCCTGCGTTGGCTGGGCCACCTGCATCATCCCGTCGACGAACAGCCGCAGCCCAAGATCGGTCGGCATCCGTCCCGCGCTGGTGTGCGGCGCGGCGAGCAGGCCCAGTCCTTCAAGTTCGTGCAGCACCGACCGGATCGAGGCGGGCGAGAGGTTCAGCCCCCCTGCCCCCGCCAGCGTCTTCGATCCCACCGGCTGGCCCGACGCAATGTAGCCTTCGACGACAAGCCGAAAGATGTCGCGTGCACGGGTGGTCAGTTCGGTGATCGGCAGGCTGGCCATATCAGGTTATTTAAGCCTCGCTCTTGCAGGCTCAACCCCATTGCGCCAAACGCTCCCCAAATTGCACACCGGCAAACTGCACAAAGGAATTCCCATGCGTCCTTCCGGCCGCGCGCCTGACGAAATGCGCGCCATCGGCTTTGAGCCCCACTTCACCAAGCACGCCGAAGGTTCGGTGCTGGTCAGCTTTGGCCACACCAAGGTGATCTGCACCGCCTCGGTGGAAGAGCGCCTGCCGCCATGGCTGCGCGGCAAGGGCGAAGGCTGGGTCACGGCGGAATATTCGATGCTGCCGCGCGCCACCCACACCCGTGGCAGCCGCGAGGCGGCCAAGGGCAAGCAGAGCGGCCGCACCCAGGAAATCCAGCGCCTGATCGGCCGTAGCTTGCGCGCCGTGACCGACCTCAAGAAGCTGGGCGAACGCCAGATCACGCTCGACTGCGACGTGATCCAGGCCGATGGCGGCACCCGCACTGCCGCGATTTCGGGTGCGTGGGTCGCGCTGCGCATCGCGATCGACAAGCTGATGGCCGCCGGCGCAATCACCGAAGATCCGCTGACCCGCAAGGTTGCCGCCGTCTCGTGCGGGATCTTCAAGGGCAACCCGGTGCTCGATCTTGACTACGACGAAGACAGCTCGGCCGATGCCGATGCCAACTTCGTGCTGATCGAAGGCGGCCAGATCGCCGAAGTCCAGGCCACCGCCGAAGGCGCGACCTACGACGAAGAAGGCCTGCTGCGCCTGCTACGCCTGGCCCGCATCGGCACCGACCTGATCTTCGCTGCACAGGGCAAGGCTGCCGGCCAGTGACCCGCAAGCTTGGCTCCGAAACCCTGGTGATCGCCACGCACAACGCGGGCAAGCTCAAGGAAATCGGAGCCTTGCTGGCCCCATATGGGCTGGAATGCATTTCGGCGGGATCGCTCGGTCTGCCCGAACCGGCTGAAACCGGCACGACCTTTGTCGAAAACGCGCTGATCAAGGCGCGGGCCGCGGCCCAAGGCGCGGGCATCCCCGCGCTCGCCGACGATTCCGGGCTGTGCGTCGATGCGCTCGGCGGGCGGCCCGGCGTCTATACCGCCGACTGGGCCGAGCGGCAGTGGTTCGAGGGCGAACCCGGGCGCGACTGGTATATGGCGATGGGCAAGGTTGAAGGGCTGCTGTGCGAACAGGGTCCGCAGGTTGATCGCTCGGGCCACTTCGTCTGCGTGCTGGCAATTGCCTGGCCCGATGGCGAAAGCGCGGTTTACGAAGGCCGCGTTTCCGGTTCGCTGACCTGGCCGCCGCGCGGCGAACTGGGCTTTGGATATGATCCGGTGTTCGTACCCCAGGGCGCCAGCCAGACCTTTGCCGAAATCGATCCCGAGCAGAAGCACCGCATCAGCCACCGCGCCGATGCTTTCGCCAAGCTGGTCGCGGAGCAATTTGGCGGCTAAGCAGCCGGCATGGCCCGCGCGCTCTACATCCATTGGCCGTTCTGCCTCGCAAAGTGCCCCTATTGCGACTTCAACAGCCATGTCCGCGCCAGCGTTGACCATGCGCGCTGGGAAGCCGGGCTGCTGGCCGAACTGCGCCACGAACACGCGCTTGCCGGCGGCGAGCCGCTGGAATCGATCTTCTTTGGCGGCGGCACCCCTTCGCTGATGCCCCCGGCGCTGGTCGCCCGGCTGCTGGCCGAGGCCGAGCGGCTATGGGGCTTTGCCCCGGGGATCGAAATCACGCTTGAAGGCAATCCCTCCTCGGTCGAGGCGGGCAATTACGCCGCTCTGGCGAGCGCGGGGATCAACCGGGTTTCGCTCGGCCTGCAGGCGCTTGACGATGCAACCTTGCGCTTTCTTGGCCGGCTGCATGATGCAGCCGAAGGACTTGCCGCGCTGGATGTGGCGCAGCGGCATTTCGGCCGGGTCAGCTTTGACCTGATTTATGCCCGGCCCGGCCAAACACCCTCACAGTGGGAAGCCGAACTGACCCGCGCGCTGGGTTTCGGTACCGGCCACCTCTCACTCTACCAGCTGACGATCGAACCGGGCACCAAGTTTGCCACGATGGTTCGCCAGCGCGATTTCGTGCCGCTCGATGATGATGCCAGCGCCGATCTGTTCACGCTTACGCAGGAGCTGACCGCCGCAGCAGGCTTGCCGCGCTATGAGGTCAGCAACCACGCTCGCCCGGGCGAGGAAAGCCGCCACAACCTCACCTACTGGCGCTATCTCGACTATTGCGGGATCGGCCCCGGCGCGCATGGCCGGCGCGGCGGCGTGGCAACCGTGCGCCACCGCAAGCCTGAAAACTGGCTAGATGCGCTGGACCGGCAAGGCCACGGCATTGCCGAGGAGCGCGCGCTGCCGCTGCGCGATCAGGCCGCCGAAGCCATGCTGATGGGGCTGCGCCTGGGCGAAGGTGTGGACCTTGCCCGGCTCGCGGCGCGCTTTGGCATGGCCGAGGCCGAACTGTGCGAGGCAGACAAGCTTGCCTTCTACGTCAGCCAGGGCCTGTGCTGGCAGCTCGGTGCCCGGATCGGCGTGACCGATGCCGGGATCGAAGTGCTCGATGGGCTGCTGGGCGAACTGATCCCGGCACAGCTGGTCGGGGCATGACCCGGGTTGACATTCTTGAAGCTTGGCACGCGCATCTGGCGCAAGGACGGCGGCGCTCGCCCCACACCGTGCGCGCCTATGCCGCCACCGCGGCGCGGTTGATGGACGCGCTGGGTGATCCCGGCTGGCCGGTGCTGGCCCGGCTCGATGCCGCGGCCTTGCGCGCGCAGCTTGCCCGCCGCCGCGCCGAAGGGCTGACCAATGCCTCTGCCGCGCGCGAATTATCGGCGCTCAAGGGGTTCATCGCCTTTGCCCGCGAACAAGCCGGCCTGCCCAACCCCGCCCCGCCCCGGATGCGTGGGCCGCGGGTCAAGAAGGGCATCCCTCGCCCCGTCACCCCGGACGAGGCGGTCAACCTTGCCGTCGCAGTTGACGAGGACGCCGCCGAACCCTGGATCGGGGCGCGTGACCGGGCGGTGCTGCTCCTGCTCTACGGCGCCGGGCTGCGGATTGCCGAGGCGCTGTCGCTTACCGGCGGGGCCATGCCGCTGGGCGATGTGCTGGTGGTGACCGGCAAGGGCGCCAAGCAGCGCGCCGTGCCGATCCTGCCGCTGGTGCGCGATGCCGTGGCCGATTATGCCGCCAAGTGCCCGTGGCCGTTGCCCAAGGATCAGGCGCTGTTTCGCGGCGCAAAGGGCGGCCCGCTCTCGCAAGGCATGGTGCAAAAGGCGGTCGCCCGGGCGCGGATCGCACTGGGCCTGCCGCCCAGCGCCACGCCCCATGCCCTGCGCCACAGCTTTGCCACCCACCTGCTGGGCGCCGGAGCAGACCTGCGCAGCTTGCAGGAACTGCTCGGCCACGCCAGCCTGGGTTCGACCCAGATCTACACCCGAGTCGATGCCGCAACCTTGCTTGATGTTTACCGCAATGCCCACCCGCGTGAGGTGGGTTAGTCCGCCTCGCGCCAACGGATCACCCGCCACAGCCAGATCCCGACCACGACGATCACCGTGCCCCAGATCAGCGGCCCGGCAATCCCGTGCATCGCGCCTAGATAGTCCGCAAGCCAGTGCCCGCCGATAATCAGCAGCGTGTTCCACACCATCGCCCCGGCGAAGGTAAAGGCGAGAAACCGCAGGTGTCCCATGTGGCTGAGCCCGGCGGGAAGCGAGATCATCGTGCGCAGGAACGGCGAAAACCGCATTGCGAAGACCACCCATTGCCCGTGGCGTTGGAAGAAGGCCGTTGCGCCTTCGACATCGCTCCACCGCATGGTCAGCCAGCGCCCCCAGCGGGTGACCAGTGGGTGCAGCCGGCGATAGCCGAGCCGGTCGCCGACTAGAAACCAGACGTAGTTGCCCAGCGTCGATCCCACGGTGCCGACCCACAATAGCGGCCAGAATTCCATCGAGCCGCGTGCGACCGCAATCCCGCCCACCCCCATGATCAGTTCACTGGGGATCGGCGGGAACACGTTTTCAAGGAACATCAGCAAGGCGATGCCCCAATAGCCGCCCTGCTCGATCAGGTTGATGATCCATTCGTCCATGGAAATGGCGGGCCTTACTTCATGCCGGCGTGGCGAACCTCGATCGCATCCCAGATCAGGCCCGGCGTATCGGTGCCATTGAAGCGGTCGATCGCCAGAATTCCGGTCGGCGAAGTCACGTTGATTTCGGTCAGCCACTCGCCGCCGATCACGTCGATCCCGACGAACACCAGCCCGCGGGCCTTAAGCTGCGGCCCGAGCACCGCGCAGATTTCCTCTTCGCGGGCGTTGAGCGTGGTCGGTTCGGCATAGCCGCCCGCCGCGAGGTTGGAGCGGAACTCGCCCGCGCCCGGACGGCGGTTGATCGCGCCCGCGATCTCGCCATCGACCAGCACGATGCGCTTGTCGCCCTCACTGATCTCGGGAAGGAACGGCTGGAACATGTGCGGCTCGACCCAGGCATTGTCGAACAATTCGATCAGCGCGCCAAGGTTGCTGCCATCGGCGGGGATGCGCACCACCGCCTTGCCGCCATTGCCATGCAGCGGCTTCATCACGAGGTCACCGGGATAGCGGGCGTGGAATTCGCGCACATCCTCGATCCGGCGCGCGATCAGGGTCGGCGGCATGAACCGCTGGAAATCGAGCACGAAGACCTTTTCGGGCGCATTGCGGACGCTAGCCGGATCGTTGACCACCAGGGTCTGGCCTTCAAGCCGTTCAAGCAGGTGGGTGGCGGTGATGTAGCTGAGGTCAAACGGCGGATCCTGCCGCATCAGGACCACGTCGACATCCTTGACCAGATCGATCTTGCGATATTCCTCGCGCACGAAATGGTTCCCGGCCACGCGCTGCACCTTGACCGGAGCAGCCCAGGCGGTCAGCCGTCCTTCATCGAGCGCGAGCGACTTGACGTCATAATAATAGACCGTGTGCCCGCGCGCCTGCGCCGCTTCCATCAGCGCAAAGCTCGAATCCCCGGTGATATTGATCGTTTCAAGCGGGTCCATCTGGACGGCAACGCGCAGGCTCATCGAATTCAGGCTCCCATCAGGCGATCAACGCGTTTGCCATGTGGCGCGGGAAGCGCCCCGGCGCAAGCAGCACGACATCGATCCGCTGCACATCGCCTTCGCGGGCATAGCGGTGGGCACAGGCTTCGGCCGCCGCAGCCACCCGCCGCAGGCGATAGGCATCGATCGCTGTATCGAGATCAGCGGCGCGCTCGCGCCATTTCACTTCGACAAAGGCCACCACCCGCCCGCGCCGCGCGATCAGGTCGATTTCGCCGCGCGCGGTCTTGATCCGGCGCCCCACGATCCGCCAGCCCTTGAGCCGCAGATACCATGCCGCCAGTGCCTCGCCGCGCCGCCCCTGCGCCTCACGCTCGGCGCGCGGTTTCACTTGAGTTCGAGCGCCCGGGCATAGAGCGCCTTGCGATCAAGCCCGGTCGCCCGCGCGACTTCGGCAGCCGCCTGCGAGGCTTTCTGCGTCTTGAGCGCCTCGATCAGCAGCGCGTCGGCATCGGCCTCATCCACCGTGACCTCACCCGGCGGGCCGACCAGCAGCACGATTTCACCCTTGGGCGGATGGGCGGCGTAATGTTCGATCAGTTCTGCCGGAGTGCCGGTGCGGCATTCCTCGAACTTCTTGGTCAGTTCGCGGGCCACGGCCACTTCGCGCCCGGGCAGGACATCACCGATCGCCGCCAGTGCGTCGGCCAGGCGCGGCGCGGTTTCATAGAATACCAGCGTTGCGCGCACGCCGCCTAGTTCGCCTAGCACCTCGGCGCGGGCCTTGGCCTTGTTGGGCAGGAAGCCTGCGAAGAGGAACCGGTCGCTCGGCAAGCCTGCCAGCGTCAGGGCGACGATCGCCGCGCTTGGCCCCGGAATGCTCGTCACCGCGATCCCGCGTTCGCGCGCGGCGTGGACCAGGCGGTAGCCCGGATCGGAAATCAGCGGCGTCCCCGCATCGCTGACCAGCGCGATCGCCTGCTCCGCCGCCAGCGCGAGGAGGTGTTCGCGGGTCGCCTCGCTGGCGTGATCGTCATAGCGGATCAGCTTCTGCTTGACGCCGATGTGCTGAAGCAGCTTGCCGGTCACGCGGGTATCTTCACAGGCTACCGCAGCCACGGCACCGAGTACCGTTACGGCACGCATCGAAACGTCCCCCAAGTTGCCAATCGGGGTCGCGACAATGTAGAGTCCGGGGGAAAGTGGCTGTTCCATCGCAGCTTAATGGCCCGGCCCGAGGAGAGCGGCAAGTGAAGTTCGATAGGCGCAAATTTGCCGTGGCCCTCACGGCCGTGCTGCTCGCCGGGTGCAAGGTCATCCCGACCGCGCCCGGCCCCACCCCGGCCCCGCCGCCAAGCGACACCCTGCCCGCCGACCAGCAGCGCCACCGCGTGGCCCTGCTCGTTCCGCTCAGCGGCCCCAACGCCGCACTGGGTCAGTCGATCGCCAATGCCACGACCATGGCCCTGCTCGATACCGGCGCGCAGACCATTCGCATCACCACCTATGATACCGCCACTGGCCCCGCCGATGCGGTGCGCAAGGCGCTGCACGATGGCAACCGGCTGATCCTCGGGCCGATCCTCGACGGGGACATTTCCACCGCCGCGCAGATCGCACGGCCGGCCAAGGTGCCGCTGATCACCTACAGCAGCGATGCCGCCGTGGCCGAAAGCGACGTGTTCGTGATGGGCACGGCGCCGGCCACCGCGATCAACCGCGTTGTCGGCTTCGCTGGCAGCCACGGCGCGCGGCGCTTTGCCCTGCTCTATCCCGCCGGGGACTATGGCGCGCGGGCCAAGGGCGCGTTCCAGCAATCGGTGCTGAAGACCGGCGGCACGCTGGTGGCCAGCGAAAGCTACGAACGCTCGAACACGTCGATCATCAGCGCGGCCCGCAGGCTCAAGGCCAAGGGCGGCGCTGACGCGATCCTGATCGCCGATGGCGGCCGCTTTGCCGCGATGGCCGCGCCCCAGCTGCGCGGCGCGAAAAGCGATGCCCCGCGCCTGCTCGGCACCGAGCTGTGGAGCGGGGAAACCGTGGTCGGCTCCAGCGCGGCACTGCGCGGGGCGTGGTTCGCCGCCGTGTCCGACACCCGCTTTCGCCAGTTCGCCGATAGCTACAAGGCCCGGTTCGGCAGCGCGCCCTACCGCGTGGCGACGATGGGCTATGACAGCGTCCTGCTGACCGTGCGGATCGCGCGCGACTGGAAGCCGGGCACGCCCTTCCCGCTGGCGCGGCTGGCCGACCATGACGGGTTCCTCGGGCTGGACGGCCCGTTCCGCTTTGCCGCCGATGGCAGCGGCGAACGCGCGCTCGAAGTGCGCGAGGTGCGCAGCGGCGGCGTCAGCATCATCGATACGGCCCCGGCCCGCTTCGCGGACTGACGATAACCTGATCGGGGTGCTTGCGCGGCGGATTCCGCAGCGCTTATAGCTCAGCCATGGCCGACGACCTGTTTGACAAGCTGCCCGCATCCAGCGGCGAGAGCTATGACGGTTCCGCAATCGAAGTGCTCGAAGGGCTCGAACCCGTTCGGCGCCGGCCCGGCATGTATATCGGCGGCACCGACGAACGCGCGTTCCACCACCTTGCCGCCGAAGTGCTTGACAACGCGATGGACGAGGCCGTTGCCGGCCACGCCAACCGCATCGAAGTGCTGCTCGAAGAAGGCAACCGCCTGACCATCACCGACAACGGGCGCGGCATCCCGGTTGACGAACACCCCAAGTATCCGGGCAAGTCGGCGCTCGAAGTGATCCTCACCACGCTCCACTCGGGCGGCAAGTTCTCGGGCAAGGCCTATGCCACGTCGGGCGGTCTGCACGGGGTTGGTGTCAGCGTGGTCAACGCGCTGTCCGCGCTGACCCGGATCGAAGTCGCCCGCAACAAGGAGCTGTGGGCGCAGGAATTCTCGCGCGGGGTGCCGACCGGGCCGCTTCAGCACCTGGGCGGCACACCCAACCGCCGCGGCACCAGC
The DNA here is from genome assembly GCA_937996535.1 of uncultured Novosphingobium sp. Lineage (GTDB taxonomy): Bacteria > Pseudomonadota > Alphaproteobacteria > Sphingomonadales > Sphingomonadaceae > Novosphingobium. The sequence continues at coordinate 9,564 of CALKVF010000028.1, forward strand.
GTGACCTTCATCCCCGATGCCGAGATCTTTGGCGCCGAGGCCAAGTTCAAGCCTGCGCGGCTGTTCAAGCTGGTACGCTCGAAGGCCTATCTCTTTGCCGGGGTCGAAATCCGCTGGAAGTGCGCCCCGAGCCTCGCCAGCGAAGAGGTTCCGGCCGAGGCCGTGTTCCAGTTCCCGGGCGGGCTGGCCGACCACCTCAAGGAACAGATCGGCGCACGCGAATGCGTGACCACCCAGTTCTTTTCCGGTTCGCAGGATTTCCCGGCGGGCGATGAAGGGCTCGAACAGGGCCGGGTCGAATGGGCTGTCGCTTGGCCGCTGTGGTCGGACGGCGCCTACAGCTATTACTGCAACACCATCCCCACGCCCGATGGCGGCACCCACGAAGCGGGCCTGCGCGGCGCGCTGACCAAGGGCATCCGCGCCTTTGCCGAACTGGTCGGCCAGAAAAAGGCCAAGGACATCACGCCCGAGGACGTGGTCACCGGCAGCGAAGTGATGCTCTCGGTGTTCATCCGCGACCCCCAGTTCCAGAGCCAGACCAAGGACCGCCTGACCAGCCCCGAGGCCTCGCGCCTCGTTGAAAACGCCGTGCGCGACCACTTCGACCACTTCCTCACCGACAACATGGAGCGCGGCAAGGCGCTGCTCGGCGCGGTGATGGAACGGATGGATGACCGCCTGCGCCGCAAGCAGGAACGCGAGGTCAAGCGCAAGACCGCGACCAACGCCCGCAAGCTGCGCCTGCCCGGCAAGCTGACCGATTGCAGCGGCGAAGGCGATGGCGAAACCGAACTGTTCATCGTCGAAGGGGATTCGGCCGGCGGCAGCGCCAAGCAGGCCCGTGATCGCAAGACCCAGGCGATCCTGCCGATCCGCGGCAAGATCCTCAACGTCGCCAGTGCCACGGCTGACAAGATCCGCGCCAACAGCGAAATCGCTGATCTTGGCCTCGCGCTCGGCTGCGGCACCCGCAAGGACTGCAACACCGACAACCTGCGCTACGACCGCGTCATCATCATGACCGACGCCGATGTCGACGGCGCGCATATCGCCACCCTGCTGATGACCTTCTTCTTCCAGGAGATGCCGGAACTCGTGCGCGGCGGGCACCTCTACCTCGCCCAGCCGCCGCTCTACCGGCTCACCGCCGGCAAGGAGAGCGCCTATGCCCGCGATGACGCGCACCGTGCCGAACTGGAAGCCACCCAGTTCAAGGGCAAGAAGGTCGAAGTGTCCCGGTTCAAGGGGCTTGGCGAAATGAACCCGCAGCAGCTGCGCGAAACCACGATGGATCCGGCCAAGCGCGGCCTGCTGCGCATCACTCTGCCGCCTGAATACGAAGGCCGGGCGGCAGTGAAGGATCTGGTCGAAAAGCTGATGGGACGCGATCCGGCCCAGCGATTCATGTTCATCCAGAACCGCGCGGGCGAACTCGATCCCGAGCTGATCGACGCCTGATCCCGGCGCCAGCCGCGTTCGACCAACTGGTTCATTGCGCTGACAGAAACCGCTGTTACGGTATTACGCGTAACCGGAATTCGGAGCCGCGCCATGCCCCGCCTGACTAAGTCCCGCCTGCCCGTGATCGCTGCCGCATCGCTGATCGCGCTCTCTACCGCCGCCTCGGCCCAGCCCGGCGTCGACATCACGATCTACGCCGACAATCAGGCGCTGGTGCAGGATGTCCGCACGGTGACCTTCACGGGCGAGCGCCAGCGGATCGAGTTCAAGAACGTCTCGGCCCAGATCCGCCCCGAAACGGCCAGCCTCGCCGCTTCCGACATGGCGGTGATCGAGCAGAACTTCGACTATGACCTGCTCTCGCCCGCCAAGATTATGGAAAATGCGGTCGGGCAGACCATCACCCTGGTCCGCACCAATCCCGCGACCGGCGCCGAAACGCGTGAGCAGGCCGTGGTGCTGGCTGCCAACGGCGGGGTCGTGCTGCAAATCGGCAACCGCATCGAAGTGCTGCGCGACGATGGCCTGCCGGTGCGGGTGATCTTTGACCACGTCCCTTCGAACATGCGCGCCGACCCCACGCTTTCGGTCACGGTTCAAGCCGCACCCGGCACGCGCGAGGCGGCGCTGCGCTATCTGACGCCGGGGCTTGGCTGGCGCGCGGATTACGTTGCCCTGTTCGATGAGGCCAAGGGCGCGATCGATGTTCAAGGCTGGGTCACGTTGACCAACAATTCAGGCACGACCTACCAGAACGCCAATACCGTGCTGGTCGCGGGTAATCCCCGCCTGATCGATCAGGGGAATGACTATCGCCGCGGCGATGACACCATGGTTGAGCCCGGCACCGAAAGCGGCACGCGCGAGCGGCTGGGTGACTATTACCTCTACCCGCTGGCAGAGCGCACCACGATCGCCAATCTCCAGACCAAGCAGGTCAGCTTCCTCGACGTCCACGGCGCGCCCGCAACCCATGGTTATGAGGCGCGGTTCGGCTGGCTGCAGACTTCGGATCAACCGATCAGCGCGGCCACGGTCTATCAGTTCAGCAATTCGGCCAAGGGCGGACTTGGTGATCAGCTCCCCGCCGGGATCGTGCGCTTTTACCTCAAGGATTCGCGCGGGGCCGCCCAGTTCATCGGTGAACACGCGATCGGCCATACCCCGATGGGATCGAAGCTGGCGATCAGCACCGGCGATGCTTTTGACGTCAAGGTCCAGCCCGTAGTCGAAAGCCGCAGCAAGACCGGCAAGAACCGCTGGTCGACCGCGATGCGCTACACCCTCTCGAATGCCCTGCCCAAGCCGGTAACGGTGCGGGTCGTGCAATCGGGCCTGTGGGGCGACACCAAGGTGGCAAGCGAAAGCCAGAAGAGCGAACGGCTCGACGCAGACTCGGTCGCCTGGAACGTCACCGTTCCCGCCAACGGCAAGACCGACCTCAACGCCACATTCGATTCGCGTTACTGACGGCAGGCCGCGCGTGCGCCGACTCCTGATCTCCGCCCTCAGCGCGATGCTGATCGCCCCTCCGGCCCTGGCCGGCGAGGTGGCAGCCTCCGCGCCCAGCGACGTGTCGGTCACGGTATACCGAGCGCCGGCGCGCAGTGCCGGATCGATCAGCCTCGATACGCTGGGCGGTTTTGCGGTAATTACCGAAACCCGCACGGTCACCCTGCCCGCCGGGGAAAGCGAACTGCGCTTTGAAGGGGTCGCCGATGGCATCATCCCGGCGAGCGCGATCGTGGCTGGGCTGCCTGGCGGAGTGATCGAAAAGAACCGCAACGCGGTCCTCCTCTCCCCCTCGGCGCTGGCCCGCGCCGCTGTGGGCAAGGACTTGATCCTGCGGCGCACCGACCGCGCCACCGGCAAGGTCCGGCTGGTTCCCGCCACGCTGGTGTCCGCAACGCAGGACGGCGTGGTGTTCAAGACCGCAGCGGGCAACGAGGCGCTGCAATGCTCCGGTCTGCCCGAAACCTTCAGCTATGGCCGCGGCGGCGAAGGGCTTTATGCCCAGCCCACGCTCAGCGTCAAAACCCGCACCCGCCGGGTGACCACCGCACAGGTCACACTGACTTACATCGCCGAAAATTTCGATTGGTCGGCGAACTATACCGCGCACCTTTCGCCCGATGGCACGACGCTTGATCTGGGCGGGTGGATCACGCTGGCCAACGGCAATTCGGTGACGCTCGCCAATGCCCGCACCCAGATCGTCGCGGGCGGGCTCAACCGCGAATATGTCCGCCGGTTCATGAGCGCCGAGCCGCAGGTCGTGGCGCAGTGCTGGCCGGCGCAGACCACCAGCGACGTGCCGCTGCGCCCCGACCGCCCCTATGAACTGGTCCATCCGTGGATGCCGGGCGACCGCCGTCTGGCCGAGGAGATCATGGTCACCGCGCAGCGCGCCAAGGGCGTGCGCTATGACATGGCCGTGCCAGCCCCGGTGATGGCCATGGCCCCGCCCCCACCGCCTGCGCCCGAGCAGCTCGGCGATCTCAAGCTCTACCGCGTGCCCGAGCGCACGACCATTGCCGCGCGGCAGATGAAGCAGACCCGGTTGGTCGATCAGCCGGGGGTTCCGCTCGAACGGATTTACCGGATCAGCACCCAGGCGGCGAACCACTATGCGCCCGAGCAGATGTTCACTGCGCTCGCCCTGCTGCGCACCCGCAACGACAAGGAGCACAAGCTGGGCCTGCCGCTGCCCGCCGGTGCTTTCGTGGTCGAGCAGGATCATTGGGGCCGCACCATGCTGCTTGGCCAGCCGGTGCTACGCGACACGGCGGAGGGCGAAAAGCTGGAACTGGCGCTCGGCGCGGCGCCCGATGTCACCGCGCGCCGCCGCACGCTGCGCCGCGATCCCAAGGCACCCAGCAGCGATCCCGCAGACCTGACGGCCGAGATGCTGGCGCTGTGGCGCAGCGGAACCAGCGTCGAGGAATTCACGCTCAGCAATGCCGCCGATCATCCGGTGCGGCTTGAACTGAAGCTCCAGCTCCAAGGCACTGCCAAGGTGCGCCGCGCCAGCCTGCCGCTCGACAAGGAGGACAGCCAGCCGATCCTGCGCATCGACCTTCCCGCCAACAGCGTGACCCGGCTGCACTACACCGTCGATCCGAACTGATTGCGACTTGCAACCGGCTGCGGCTGCACCTATCCCCTACCGCTTAATTGCACGATTAAAAGAGCGGGGAGGATCCATGCGCTTCGAAGGCACCAGCGATTATGTGGCAACCGACGATCTCAAGGTTGCGGTCAACGCGGCGGTTCTGCTGCGCCGTCCGCTTCTGGTGAAGGGGGAGCCCGGCACCGGCAAGACCGTGCTGGCCCACCAGATTTCCAAGGCGCTCGATGCCCCGCTGATCGAATGGCACGTCAAGTCGACGACCAAGGCGCAGCAGGGCCTCTACGAATACGACGCAGTGGCCCGCCTGCGCGATGGCCAGCTGGGCGACGAGCGCGTCCACGACATCAAGAACTACATCAAGAAGGGCAAGCTGTGGGAAGCCTTTACCGCGCCAAAGCTGCCCGTCCTGCTGATCGACGAAATCGACAAGGCGGATATCGAGTTCCCGAACGACCTGCTTCAGGAACTCGATCGGATGAGCTTCGACGTTTACGAAACGCGTGAGACGATCGCGGCCAAGGAACGCCCGATCGTGGTGATCACCTCGAACAACGAAAAGGAACTGCCCGACGCGTTCCTGCGCCGGTGCTTCTTCCACTATATCAAGTTCCCCGACCGCGACACGATGCAGGCGATCATCGACGTGCACTTCCCCGGCATCCAGAAGACCCTGGTGGCGAAGGCAATGGACGTGTTCTACGAAGTGCGCGACGTGCCGGGGCTGAAGAAGAAGCCCTCGACCAGCGAACTGCTCGACTGGCTCAAGCTGCTGCTGAACGAGGACATGCCGCTCGACGTGCTCCAGCAGAAGGATCCGACCAAGGCGATCCCGCCGCTGCACGGAGCGCTGCTCAAGAACGAGCAGGACGTGATGCTGTTCGAACGCCTCGCCTTCATGGCGCGGCGCCAGAACTGATCAACAACCCAAACGAAACCCCCTCCTCAACCGAGGAGGAGGTTTCAACAGGGCGATCAATCTTGCGGCTTCAGGCTTTCCATCGGCACTTCGGCATACATCTGCTTGACCGCCGGACGCGCGGCGATCTGTTCGATCCAGCGCAGCAGGTGGGGCGTGTCGCTGGGGTTGACCAGTTCGGAGAACCCGAACTGCATCCCGCCCGCGATCGCATAGTTGCAGATGTCAGCGAGGCTATACATCCCGCCCGCGAGCCATTCGTTATTGGCGAGATGATCGTCGAGGCGGCGGACCGAAACGGCGATCTTGCGTATTTCCTCGTCCAGCATGTCCTGCGGGAAGCCGTCGCGTGCGCGGCGCCATTTGACCTGCTGTTCGGGGATGGGAATGGCCTTCACGCGTTCTTCGAACTCTTCTGCCGAAATTGCCTTGGCCATCTGGCTGACCATGCGCGACCAGCCGATGGTCGAGACGCACCAGCAGAAGTATTCGTCGACCCACTTGGTCCAGACGCGCATCTGGGCGCGGCCATAGCTGTCAGCGGGGCGCAGCGTGACGGCAGTGGGATATTCGTCTTCCAGGTATTCGCAGATCACCGTGGATTCGGTGATGACCTTGTCGCCATCGACCAGCGCGGGCACCTGCCCGTTGGGGTTGATCGCCTTGAACCAGTCCTGATGATGCTCGAACTGCGCGGGATTGAGCCGGCGCCCTTCAAACGGCAGACCCTTTTCGTAAAGCGTCAGCAAGGGCTTGAGCGAGTTGGCACCGGGTCCGAAACTGTAAAGCTTGAGCATTTTCGCAGCATCCTCTCTGTTTGCGCGCAGCCTATAGATTGTAAGCATTACATACAAGTCTTGGAACGCGCGGCATGACCCAAACCGCGCATCCCACCCCGGCGCACACCCGCTTCGCCGCGATCCGCGCGCGGCTGGAAGGCTTCACGCCCCGCCCCGGCTGGCGCGCGTGGCTGTATGAATTCGGCCTGTTCGGCTTCAAGCAAGGTTGGGCCTGCCTGTTTGGCGGCCTGCTGCTCGCGCTGCTGCTCGCCACCCGGCTGTTCTATCCGGCTGATGCGGCCCTCACGCGGTATGACTTCCTGACCATCGCGGCCGTGGTGATCCAGCTCGCGATGCTGGCGCTCAGGCTGGAAACCCTGTCCGAAGCGCGGGTAATCCTGATCTTCCACGTCATCGGCACGGTGATGGAACTGTTCAAGACCCACGCCGGATCGTGGCACTATCCCGAGCCAAGCCTGCTGCGGATCGGCGGCGTCCCGCTGTTCTCGGGCTTCATGTATGCCGCGGTCGGCAGCTATATCGCGCGGGTCTGGCGGATCTTCGACTTCCGCTTTTCAGCCTATCCCAATCCGGCCCTGGCCACGCTGCTGGCCGCGGCGATCTATGTGAACTTCTTCGCTCACCACTGGGTGGCCGACCTGCGTTATGCGCTGTTCGCCGGGCTTGCCCTGCTGTTCTGGCGGACGCGGATCTGGTTTCGCGTCTGGCACGCGGATCGCTGGATGCCGCTGATGCTGGGCTGGCTGCTGGTGGCGCTGTTCATCTGGTTTGCCGAAAACATTGCGACGTTCTCACATGCGTGGCTCTATCCCTCGCAGACAGATGGCTGGGCGATGGTTTCGCCATCCAAGCTGGGCGCGTGGTATTTGCTGATGTATATCTCGTTCATTCTCGTAGCGGCTGAGCACAAGCCGCAGGAAAAGGCCTGACAGGATGTTCTTCAACTTCGTCGACGAATTGCGCGCCGCAGGGATCAAGGCCAGCTTCAAGGAGCACCTCGTGCTGCTCGAAGCGCTCGACAAGGAGGTTATCGAGCAGACGCCCGAGGCGTTCTACTACCTCTCGCGCGCGACCTTCGTGAAGGATGAGAGCCTGCTCGACCGGTTCGACCAGGTGTTCAACAAGGTCTTCAAGGGCCTGCTCACCGACTATGGCCAGAACCCGGTCGACATCCCGGAGGACTGGCTGAAGGCGGTCGCCGAAAAGTTCCTCACACCCGAAGAAATGGCCGCGATCGAGAAGCTGGGTTCGTGGGAAGAAATCATGGAGACGCTGAAGAAGCGGCTCGAAGAACAGGAAAAGCGCCACCAGGGCGGCAACAAGTGGGTCGGCACCGGCGGAACCAGCCCCTATGGCAATTCGGGCTACAATCCCGAGGGCGTTCGGATCGGCGGCGAAAGCAAGCACAAGCGCGCGCTCAAGGTCTGGGAAAAGCGCGAGTTCCAGAACCTCGACAACACCCGCGAACTGGGCACCCGCAACATCAAGGTCGCACTGCGCCGCCTGCGCCGCTTCGCGCGCGAAGGCTCGCCCGATGAACTCGATCTCGATGGCACCATCGAAGGCACCGCGCGGCAGGGCTGGCTCGACATCAGGATGCGCCCCGAACGGCATAACGCGGTCAAGCTGCTGCTGTTCCTCGATGTCGGCGGATCAATGGACCCGTTCATCAAGCTGGTCGAAGAACTGTTCAGCGCGGCAACCACCGAGTTCAAGAACCTTGAGTTCTTCTACTTCCACAACTGCCTCTACGAAGGCGTGTGGAAGGACAATGCGCGGCGCTGGTCGGAACGGACCAACACCTGGGACATCCTTCACAAGTATGGCCACGACTACAAAGTCGTGTTCGTCGGCGATGCGGCGATGAGCCCCTATGAGATCACCCATCCCGGAGGCTCGGTCGAACATTTCAACGAGGAAGCCGGCACCACCTGGATGCAGCGGGTCGCCAATGTCTATCCCGCCACCGTCTGGATCAACCCGGTGCCCGAGAAGCAGTGGTCCTATTCGCAGTCGACCAAGATGATCAAGGAACTGGTCGGCGGCTCGATGTATCCGCTGACGCTTGAGGGGCTCGACAACGCAATGCGCGAACTGACCCGCAAGAAGCACTAATCAAGAGGCATGACCATCGAGCACAAGCACCACGCGCGCCGCGCGATTGTCGGCGCGACGCTGGGCAACGCGATCGAGTTCTACGACTTTCTGGTCTATTCGATCTTCGCGATCCAGATCGGCCAGGCGTTCTTCCCCTCGGGCAACGAATACCTCTCGCTGGTCGCCAGTCTGGCCACCTTCGGCGCGGGGTTCATCTCGCGCCCGCTGGGGGCGTGGTACATTGGCTCCTACGCCGACCGGCATGGTCGCCGCCCCGCCTTGCTGATGACGCTGGTCTGCATGGGGCTTGGCATCGCCGGACTTTCGCTGACCCCATCCTATGCGCAGATCGGGATCGCAGCGCCGATCATCGCGGTGCTTGCCCGCCTGCTTCAGGGCTTTGCCCTTGGCGGTGAGGTCGGCCCCTCCACCGCCTTCCTGATCGAAGCTTCGGCGCATAGCCATCGCGGCCTGATCGGCAGCCTCCAGCGCGTGACCCAACTGGGCGCGGGCGGCATGGGCGCGCTGGTGGGCCTCGTGCTCAGCCTTCTGCTCACCAAGGCCGAACTTGCGGCCTATGGCTGGCGGATCGCGCTGGCGCTGGGCCTGATCGTGATCCCCTATGCGCTGTGGGTGCGCCGCACCCTGCCCGAAACCCACGCATATGAGGAGCGCGCCGCCACCGCCCCGCCGCCCAGCGCGCGCGAATGGCGGGTGATGCTGCTCGGCTTCGTGCTGTTTTCGGCCGGAACGTCGACCAGCTACATCCTCAACTATCTGGCTACTTTCGCGCAATCCTCGCTCCACCTCCCGCAGGCTCAGGCGCTGGCCGGCCAGCTTGCATCCTACGTCACCGGGGTCGGCGCGGGGCTGTGGGCCGGGTGGATGAGCGACAAGGTCGGGCGCCGCCCGCTGATCCTCGCATCGGCGCTGGTGCCGCTGCTGGGGGCATGGCCGCTGTTCGCCTGGTTGATCGGCAATCCCTCGGCCACCAGCTTCATGGTTGCCTGCGCACTGTTCGGGCTCGCCAACGGACTGTCGAGCGTGTTCGTCGTGGCGGTGAGCGAGTCGATTTCCAAGGCCAGCCGCGCGCGCAATTTCGCGGTGGTCTATACCCTGCCGATCACGATCTTCGCCTCCAGCGCGCAACTGGTGGTGACCTGGATGATCCACGTCACCGGCACGCCGATGGCAATCGCGTGGTTCCTGATTGCGCTGTGGGTGCCCGGCACTATCGCCGCGCTCGCCTTTCACGAGACACGGCACACCCCGCAGACATAGTTAAGGCTGGGGCGGCGCAAGATTTGCCTCGTTTGCAAATGCGCCGCCCCATCCCCATCTGCGACACATGACCAATCGCCTCCCTGCTCTGTTCCTTGGCCATGGTTCGCCCATGACCGCGATTTCCGATGTGCCCGAGCGCCGCGCCTGGCAGGCGCTGGGGCCGGCCCTGCCCCGCCCAAAGGCGATCCTCGTCGTCTCGGCGCATTGGGAAACCCACGGCGCGATCCACCTCACCACCGGGGCCAGCCCGCGCACCATTCACGATTTCCGCGGCTTTCCGCCCGAACTGTTCGCCATGCAATATCCTGCCCCCGGATCGGACGAACTGGTAGAGCAGGTTGCCGCCCTGCTCGGCGAAGACTCGGTCAAGCGCGATGACAGCTGGGGCTTCGACCACGGCAGCTGGGGCGTGATCCAGCCGATGTTCCCGGCAGCCGACATTCCGATGATCCAGGTCAGCCTCAATCGCAGCCTGACCCCGGCGCAGCATTTCGCCGCGGCCGAACGGCTCGCCATGCTGCGCGAGGAAGGCGTTCTGCTCGTCGGCAGCGGCAACGTGGTGCACAACCTCGCCCTGTGGCGCCAGTTTGCCGGCACCAAGCCCGATTGGGCAGTCGATTTCCAGACCCGGATCAACGCCGCGATGATCGCGGGTAACCGCGCCGCGCTGTCCAGCTTTGCCGCCGATGACCAGGCGGCTGGCGCCGCGATCAACAGCGCCGAACACTACCTGCCGCTGCTTTACACCGCTGGCTGGCAGTTGCCGGGCGATGCGGTGGGCGTGTTCAACGACAGCATCGACGGCGCGCTGTCGATGACCAGCTACCTCATTGGCGATACCGCGCTGTTGAAAGCCCTGCCCTGAGCCTGTGCGCCCACGCCCCGGCCCGCTAAGGCGGAGGCATGGACCGCCAACTGCTGATCATCTGCCTGCTTACCGCCGCGATCAACCTGATCGGGACGCTGGCCTATGCCGCGCGCATCGCCGGGGTTCGCACCCGCCGGATCGCGATGAGCTTTGCGCTGTTCAACATCCTCGTGCTGGTCAGCCGCACGTCGAACTCGTTCCTCGGGCCGTTCCTCGCCAAGCGGATCGAAACCCGGATTTCCAGCGGCGGGGGCGATGCACTCTATGCCGATTTCCAGATCGTGCTGGGTTCGGCCACGGCCGCCGTGGCTGTTGGCATCGTACTGGTGCCGACCGGCCAGCGCCTGTTCGCGCGCGCCATAGGCTACTTCCAGCAGCACCGGTCGACCACCCGGATGATCATGAAGACCGCCACGCCGACCGGACTCAAGGCGGTGCGCGATGCGCTCCATCCGCCATCGCTGGCGCACCTGCGCAACCTTGGCAAGGAACGCGGCGTTGGCTGGGGCGTGCTGGTAGCCAATTGCCTGGCCCAGGCGCTGATCACCGTGGGCGTTCTGGCCTCGCTCTATGCGGGCTATCTTAATCCGGAATTCCGCGTCACCGCCTCGCAGCTCTCCGCCGTGATCAACGGCTTTGCCACGATCCTGCTGTTCGCGCTGATCGATCCGCAGCTGTCGGTGATGACCGACGATGTGGTTGAAGGCCAGGTCAGCGAAGCCCTGTTCCGCCGCACAATCGTGTGGATCAGCTTCAGCCGACTGGCCGGAACGCTGCTCGCGCAGCTGCTGTTCCTGCCCTCGGCCCGATTGGTCGCGGCGATTGCGAACTACGTCTAAGCGCCGACCCTAGGCGTAGAGCAGGAACGGGCGGATCGTTTCGGCCCAGGCCGCTTCATCCGCGCCGGCCGCCGCTTCAAGATCGCCCGGCAGCGCGGCTGCATCATCGACCCATTCGCGCAAAGCCGGACCGCCGTTGATCACGTCGATCGCAAGGCGCTCGAACTCGTACTCATAGGGAAAATCGCGCCAGATCGGATAGCCGGGATACCGCGTGCGGATTGCCTTGAAGGCCAGCGCCTGCAAGCGCCACGGGCGGAACGCGTAGTGATCGTAGAACGCGCCTTCGGCATGGATCATCAGCGCATTGCACAAGCTGTGCGCGTGCTTGTGGAAGGTCGGCTCGAAAAAGCATTCGCGCACCGCGCAGCCTTCCAGCCACTGCGGCGCAAAGCTGCGCATTTCAGCCAGCACGGCCTTGGCATCGACATCGGGCGCACCGAACAGCACTTCGAGCGGGCGGGTCGTGCCGCGCGCTTCGGACAGCGTCGTGCCTTCAAGCATCACCGTCCCGGCATATGCGCGTGCCATGTTGAGATTGGCGGCATTGGGACTGGGGTTGATCCAGATCCGCTCCTGCGGCCAACCAAAGCCGGTGCCTTCGGGCTCCCAGCCTTCCATCGCGATCACGCGGTAGGGCACATCAAGCTTGAAATGATCGATGAACCAGCGGCCCATTTCGCCCAGCGTCAACCCGTGACGCATGACCATCGGGCCCGCGCCGACGAAGCTTTCCTGCCCCGGGATCAGCAGCGTACCTTCTACCGGACGCCCGGCGGGATTGGGGCGATCGAGCACCCAGACTTCCTTGCCCGTGCCCGATGCGGCTTCGAGCAGGTAGAGCAGCGTGGTGACGAAGGTATAGATCCGGCAGCCCAGATCCTGGAGGTCAAACAGGAACACGTCGGCCGTGCTCATCATCTGCCCGGTCGGACGGCGCACTTCGCCGTAAAGGCTGAACACCGGGATATTATACAGCGGATCAAGTTCGTCCGCCGTCTCGACCATGTTGTCCTGCTTGTCGCCCTTCAGCCCATGCTGCGGACCAAAGGCCGAGGTCACGTTGATCCCGGCGGCGACGAGCGCATCCAGCGAATGGACCAGATCGGCGGTCACACTTGCCGGATGGGCGACCAGCGCCACCCGCTTGCCAGCAAGGGGCTTGCGCAGTTCTGGGTCCGCCAGCAGGCGATCGATACCGAATTTCACCGTCATGGCCTGCCGGGTGCCGCAAGCGTGCCGGCAAAGCAAGTCCGGTGGTGAAAGTCGGGTTTGCCCGCACCGTGAGCCATCGCCCAATAAGACTTGGTCCCGCCCTGCTCCTCGATCACCGCGGTCAGCGAAAATTCGAGCGGCAGCGCCGGCAGCCCGGCGAGCGGCACGGCCGCATCGAACAGCGCAACCCCCTGCCCGCGCCGCAGCGTGCAGATCGGATCGCGCGGCATGGCACGGTTCATCATGCCTTCGCGGTAACCGGCAAAGTCATAGGCCGCCCAGCGTTCCGAGGGCGAAAGGTTGAATTCGCTATAGGCATCGCCGTCTGGCGCACGCACGAACAGTTCAAAACAGGTCGTCTGCCACAGGCCGTCCGCCCGCCCCTTGCCCGCCAGCGGCGGCACGACAAGGCTTGCCGCCCCCTCGATCCGCCAGCGCAGTTCGAGCCAGTGATCGCGCAGCGCCACGATCCGCGCTTCCACCGCCGTAACTGCTTGCGGCGGGCTCTCGCCATGACATTGCAGCCGATACGTTTCCAAGCGCGCAACTCCGTGCTAGGCGCGCCCCGCAATCAGAAGGCTGCCATGACTTACAACTCGACCCTGCTTCGCCTGCTCGATGAGCGCGGCTACATTCACCAGCTCACCGATGCGCAGGGGCTTGATGCCCTTGCCGCCAAGCAGATCGTCCCGGGCTATATCGGCTTCGATGCCACCGCGCCATCACTGCACGTCGGCAGCCTGGTGCAGATCATGATGCTGCGCCGGCTCCAGCAGGCCGGGCACAAGCCGATCGTGGTTATGGGCGGCGGGACGACCAAGGTTGGCGATCCTTCGGGCAAGGACGAAAGCCGCAAGATGCTGACCTCGGAAGGCATCCAGGCCAACATCGCCTCGATCCGCACCGTGTTCGAAAAGCTGCTGACCTTTGGCGATGGTCCGACGGATGCGATCATGGTCGACAATGACGAATGGCTCAGCCAGCTCGGCTATATCGAGCTGCTGCGCACCGTGGGGCCGCACTTCACGATCAACCGCATGATGACCTTCGATTCGGTCAAGCTGCGGCTTGAACGCGAACAGCCGCTGACCTTCCTCGAATTCAACTACATGATCCTTCAGGCCTATGACTTCCGCGAGCTGGCGCTGCGCCATGGCTGCAGCTTGCAGATGGGCGGATCGGACCAGTGGGGTAACATCGTCAACGGGATCGAACTGACCCGCCGGATGGAAGCCAAGGAACTGTTCGGCCTGACCACCCCGCTGCTGACCACGGCCGACGGGGCCAAGATGGGCAAGACCGCCGCCGGCGCGGTCTGGCTCAACGAGGACCAGCTCCCGGCCTACGATTTCTGGCAATACTGGCGCAACGTGGATGACCGCGACGTGGGCAAGTTCCTGCGCCTGTTCACCGATCTGCCGCTGGATGAAATCGCCCGCTTGGAAAGCCTTGAAGGCAGCGAGATCAACGCCGCCAAGATCGTGCTGGCCAATGAAGTGACCACGCTGTGCCGCAGCGAGGACGCTGCCAAGGCCGCCGAAGCAACCGCATCGACCACATTCGCCGGTGGCGGCCTGGGTGCGGACTTGCCGGTCGTTGCGCTTCCAGCTGAAGGCCTTGGCATCATCGATGCACTGGTCGGGATCGGGTTTGCCGCCAGCCGCGGCGAAGCCAAGCGCCTGATTGCCGGCGGCGGTGCGCGGGTCGATGGCGAATCCGTGAGCGACGAGAATTTCCACATTGCTGGCGGCGCCGAAGTGCGGATTTCCTCGGGCAAGAAAAAGCACGGCGTGCTGCGCCCGAACTGATCGGGGCCGGGGCGGCCGCCGCCGGTTTACCCAATGTTTGTCTTTGTCCTCCATCATGGCTGCTGCTGTGAACGAACTGGAGGCAAGGCGGCACAATGGCAGCGGGAGCACAACTCTCCGTAACGGATCTGCGCCGGGCAACGCGCCATCCCGTCGATCACAAGGTGATCGGGGAACACCGCCTGTTGGGCGATGTGATGCTGCACGTGGTCAATCTGTCCGCGCACGGCTTCATGACCAAGGGCGATCTCGAAATCGGCCGGGGTGAGCGGATCACTATCCGGCTGCCCGAAATCGGCAGGATCGAGGCTCACATGATCTGGAGCAGCGAGGGCCGCTCGGGCTTTCAGTTCGAGCGGATCATCCGGCTCGATGATTTCATGCGCATGATCAACGCGCTGCAACCCAACGCCCGTTTGCGCCTGCGCCGCTAGTCCGCCCCACAGCGGCAAAAGCTGGATTATCACCGCGACAATTTTCTGACTGCTTGGCAAGCCGCTCGGCCGCTGCCATGCAATCGATGTGTCTGATGCTCCTCACCCCCTGAAGCTGCGCGATTATCGCCTGATCTGGCTAACCCGGTTCGTTTCGGTCAACGCGACCACGGCTATCGTCGTGGTGATCGGCGCGCAGACCTACCGCATCGCCCGCCTCGCCCACGGGATGTCGCCCAAGGAAGCGGCCTTCATGCTGGGGCTGCTCGGGCTGGCACAATTCATTCCGTTCCTGCTGCTGACCCCGCTGGCCGGGCTGGTCGCCGACCGGCTTGACCGACGGATCGTTGCCGCCGCATCGACCGCGATCGACCTCGTCATCGCGCTGGTCCTCGCGCTCGCCAATGCCAGGGGCTTCCTCAGCCTGCCGCTGCTGTTCTCGCTTGCTGCAGCACACGGCGCGGCCCGCGTGTTCATCGGCCCCTCGGTCAGCGCGATCGTGCCCAACGTGGTGCCCGCAGCCCAGTTGCCCAAGGCGATCGCATTCAGTTCGATTGCCTGGCAAAGCGCCTCGGTGATCGGGCCCTCGCTCGCGGGCTTCCTCCTCGCCCGTGACCCTGCCCTGCCCTATTGGTATGCCAGCGTGCTGCTGGTGGTGGCGATCGGCTGCGTGCTGCGCATCCACCCGATTCCGCGCCCAGCGATCAGCAACCTGCATCCGCTGCGCCAGATTGCCGAAGGCGCCGGGTTCGTTTGGCACGAGCGGTTCCTGCTTGGCTGCGTCACGCTCGATCTGTTCGCCGTGCTGCTGGGCGGGGCCACCGCCATGCTGCCCGCCTTCGCCTATGACGTGCTGCACGTGGGCGACGAAGGCCTTGGCCTGATGCGCGCCGCTCCGGGGCTTGGCGCCGCGCTGGTCGCGCTGTGGCTGGGCATTGTCCCGCTGGCGCGCAATGTCGGCCCCAAGATGCTCTGGGCGGTGGTGGTTTACGGCTTTGCCACGCTGGTCTTTGGCCTTTCGACCAGCTTCCCGCTCTCACTTGCGATGTTGGCGCTGCTGGGCGCCTCCGATCAGGTCTCGGTGTTCATCCGCAACACGCTGGTCCAGCTCAACACGCCCGATGACAAGCGCGGCCGCGTCTCCTCGATTTCCGGCCTCGCCATCTCCGCCTCGAACGAGCTGGGCGAGATGCAGTCCGGCCTTGCCGCCGCACTGCTGGGCCCGATCGGCGCGGTTGCGCTTGGCGGCGCGGGAGCTATCCTGATAACCGCGATCTGGACCATCATATTCCCCGAGCTGCGCAAGGCGACCACGTTCGCGCCGCAATATCGTCAGAAGGAACCGTCCCATGAAGGCTGACAGCATTCTCGCCACCATCGGCAACACGCCGCACATCCGCCTCTCGCGGCTGTTTCCGAACCATGAAGTGTGGGTCAAGGCCGAGCGCGCCAATCCCGGCGGCTCGATCAAGGACCGCATTGGCCTCGCCATGATCGAAGCGGCAGAAGCCGATGGCAGCCTCAAGGCCGGCGGCACGATCATTGAGCCAACCAGCGGCAACACCGGGATCGGCCTCGCGATGGCCGTCGCGGTCAAGGGCTACAAGCTGGTGCTGGTCATGCCCGAATCGATGTCGGTTGAGCGCCGCCGCCTGATGCTGGCCTATGGCGCAACCTTTGACCTCACCCCGCGCGAAAAGGGCATGAAGGGCGCGATCGAGCGCGCCCACGAACTCGTCGCCTCGACCCCGGGTGCGTGGATGCCGCAGCAGTTTGAAAACCCGGCGAACATCGCGGTCCACGTGCGCACCACCGCGCAGGAAATTCTGGCCGACTTTGCCGACACCCCGATCGACGCGCTGATCACCGGGGTCGGCACCGGCGGGCACCTTACGGGCTGTGCCGAAGCGCTCAAGGCCAAGTGGCCGGCGATGAAGGCCTATGCGGTCGAACCCACGCTCTCCCCGGTGATCTCGGGCGGCCAGCCCTCGCCGCACCCGATCCAGGGGATCGGCGCGGGCTTCATCCCCGCCAACCTCCACACCCAGTCGATCGACGGCGCGATCCAGGTTGATCCCGCCGATGCCAAGGAAATGGCTCGC
>CALKVF010000029.1 GCA_937996535.1 uncultured Novosphingobium sp.
CATACGAGATCTGTAGCCGTGACTGGAGTTCAGACGTGTGCTCTTCCGATCTTGACGGCCACAACCTGAGCGGCGAAATGACCACTGACCCCAGCTTCGGCTGTCCGGCGATGTGGATCGATCCGGGCCAGCGCGATCATGCCGTGGCAGAGGGCTTCCTTACGGTTGATCCCGGCACGGTCATTGCCACGCATCTCAACCAGTTGCTCGGTGCCTGTCCGCAGGCACTGCTTGGCCCCGATCAGGTGCGCGCGATCATCGATGGCGTGCGCGAACATGCTTCCGGCTTGGTCGAGACGGTGACGCCCGCCCCGCTGACGCTGGCTGCGATGACCCGTGTTCTGCGCAACCTGCTCGATGATGGCGTTCCGATCGGCCATCCGTTGCCGATCTTCTCAAGCCTGAGCCAGGCGGTGCAGGTCACGCTTGAGCACGATCGCCTGATTGACATGGTGCGCGCCGATCTGGGCGGGCTGATCGTGGGCCGCATCTGCGCGCCGCATGAACGCCTGCCGGTGCTGACGCTCGAAGCTTCGCTGGAGCAGATGATCGTGCAGGGGCTGCATGATCCCGCCACCGGGCAGCCGGTGGTGGAGCCTGACCTTGCCCGCGCCATTGGTGATCGCGTTTCGGCCATTCTGGCAGACCGCCCATCAGGCGCGATCCCGCCCGCGCTGATCGTTCAGCCGCGCGCGCGCCGGGCGCTGGCCGCTCTGCTGAGGCTGCGCGCGCCGGGCTGCATTGTTCTTTCGATAGCCGAACTGCCGCCGGCACAACCCATCGAGGTGCTTGCCGTGATCGGTGGCGAGGCGCCTGCGCCCAGCATTCCGGCGCTGCCCAATCCTGACAATTCCATGATGGAAGAGATGGCTGCATGAAGCACGATCACAGGCCCTACTCTGCCGCAATCGAGGCTTACCGGGGCGATGTCGCCGACCGGGTCCGGCGGTTCCTGCCAATGGTGAAGCGACAGGCGTGGCATATCCACGGTTCGGGCCGACCGGGCATCGAACTGGAAGATCTGGTCCAGGCGGGCCTCGTGGCACTGACCGAATGCGCGCAGAAGCATTCGGGACCGGGTGAGGATGGCTTCGCCGCCTATGCCAAGCTTCGGGTGCGCGGCGCCATGGTCGATCTGATCCGGCGCTCGGTTCCGCTATCGCGCGGGGCGACCGAACGACGACGGCAATTGCGCGAGCAGGAAGAAACATTGCGCGGTCGATTGGGGCGCGATCCCACCGGTGCCGAGCTTGCCGCCGCGATGGGTATTCCCGAGACCGAACTGGCGGGCTTGCGTGCGAACAGCGAGCCGCTGCGCTTTGAATCGATCGACGATACCTATTCCGACAGCAACCTCGCCTTCGCTGACGATACGCCCGACGCCCACGAATTGCTGGCCGATGAAGAGCTGCGCGAGCATCTGGTCGAGGCGATCGCCAGCCTGCCCGAGCGGCTGCAACTGGTGGTGCAGCTCTATTTCGTCGAGGAAATGAACCTTGCCGAGATCGCCGCCGTGCTCGACGTTTCGATCCCGCGCGTTCACCAGTTGAAGGCGCAGGCGCTGGCCAAGCTCAAGGACGCGCTGGGGGGCGTGGCCGAAGTGCTATGACGCTTTGCCTGCCGCCTTTTCGGTAAGCAATCCGGTGGTGAGTACCTGAGGTAGCTGTGTGGGGGCCGAAGCGCCGGGGGCGTACCAGAGATAGAGCGGGACACCTGCTGCGCCTTGGCTGGTGAGGAAACGGGTGATCGCCGGATCGCGCCGGGTCCAGTCACCCACCAGCACCTTGACCCCGGCCTTGGCGAAAGCGGCGCGGGTTTCTTCGCGTTCGATGGCGGTGTTTTCGTTGACCTTGCAGGTCAGGCACCAATCGGCGGTGAAATAGACGAACACCGGTTTTCCGCTGGCGCGCGCCTTGCCCAGCGCCAGCGTCGCCATCGCGAGGCGACCGGACGCGGTCTTCACGCCGGCCGATCGCGCGCGCCGGCCGTACTGCGCGGATTCCACGACATTGCCCGCCGCCAGGGCGGGCAGCAGACGCTGCTTGGCCTCCGCCGTGCGCAGGAACAGGATCCGGGCCGGGCAGCTGTTGACGCTGGTGGGGCCCCACTTCATCAGCTCATACAACTGGCGCAACAGGTCGTCGGCCACGGGCCGGTACGACTGCGGGAGGATCTCCAGGCGCATGAGCTGGTAGAGGACATCGTGGATCAGGGAGCCACGCATCGACGAGGGCGTGTCAAACGTCGGGCCGCTCGCCCCGTCCCAGGCGTAACCCTTGCGGACGGTCAGGATTCCGGTATCAGACAGGATG
>CALKVF010000030.1 GCA_937996535.1 uncultured Novosphingobium sp.
GCGCGGTCGAGCCGGCGCTTGGGCGCGAAAATGCCGGGGGTGTCGGCAAGGATGATCTGGGCCTCACCATCAAGCGCAATGCCCATCAGCCGGGCGCGAGTGGTCTGGGCCTTGGCCGAGACGATCGCGACCTTCTGCCCGACCAATGCGTTGACGAGGGTCGACTTGCCCGCATTGGGCGCGCCGATAACGGCGACGAGTCCGCAATGCTGTGTCATCCATATCTCTCCATGAAGGCGGCTGCGGCGAGCGTTTCAGCTTCGCGCATCGAATTGGCGGTGGCGAGGGCCTGACCCACGCCGTTGATCGCGACGGCTACGGTAAAGCGTGCCGCGTGGTCGGGGCCGGTGCGTTCGACCAGCGAGTATTCGGGCATCTTGCGGCGGTTGCCCGCAGCCCATTCCTGCAAGGCGGACTTGGGATGCTTGGCCTGTCCGGTCTTGCCGGCAACGATATCACTCCAAAGCCGGCGCACCATGTCGCGCGTGGCATCGAAGCCCTGGGTGACGAAGCTGGCGCCGATCAGGGCTTCCATCACGTCGCCAAGGATGTTGTCGCTATCGTGGCCGCCATCATCGCGCGCTTGCTTGCCCATGCGGATGTGCTGGCCAAGGCCAACCGAGCGCGCGACGCGGGCGCAGGTCGCGCGGCTGACCAGCGCGTTGAGCCGCTGCGAGAGGCGGCCTTCGTCGCCGCCTTCGAGCGTGTAGAGCCATTCGCCGATGACCATGCCGAGCACCCGGTCGCCGAGGAATTCAAGCCGCTGGTAATCGCGCGCTGCCCCGGTGCTCCCGTGGGTCAGGGCCTCGATCCACAAGGCTTGGTCAACCGGCTCCCGCCCCGCAAGCTGGGCCAGAAAATCGTGGGTTTGACGTTCGAGCACGCGGCCTCAGAAGGTTCCGCCGATCCGGCTCCACCGCGCGGCGGTGAACCAGGTCCAGGGCTTGAGCCAATGGGCATCGCCATTGGTGGAGAACATCATCACCGTGGCGCGGCCAACCAGGTTGTCCATCGGCACCATGCCGATGCCCTGACCGGGCTGGGCTTCGAAGCGGCTGTCCTCGGAATTGTCGCGGTTGTCGCCCATCAGGAACAGGTGATCCTCGGGAACGATGAACTCCTCAGTATCGTCCTGCGGGCGGGTGCCGAGGTCGAGCACGTCATAGCTGCGGCCTTCGGGCAGGGTTTCCTGATAGCGCGGATAGCGGCACACATCGGTGCCATCGGCGCGCTTGCCCTCGAACTGCGGCGAGAGGCAGTGGGTGTTGCCGCTGACGGGGATTTCGAAATCGGCGAGGCGCTGCTTGGGCACCGGCTTGCCGTTGAGCCACAGCACGCCGCCGCGCATCTGCACGTGATCGCCCGGCAGGCCGATCACGCGCTTGATGTAATCGACATCGTTGAGCGGGGGCTGCTTGAAGATCACCACGTCGCCGCGCGCCGGGGTGGAGGCAAGCAGCCGCTTTTCGGGCAGCAGGCCGACACTGAAGGGCAGCGAGAAGTGCGAATAGCCATAGGGCCACTTGGCGGCGAGCAGGTAATCGCCGTTTTCCAGCCGCGGCAGCATCGATTCACTGGGGATGTTGAAGGGCGAGAACACGAAGCTGCGGAACACCGCCACCACGATCGCCAGCTTCAGGACGAAGACGGGGAAGCTGTCTTCCTCCTTCTTCTTCGGCTTGGTCGGCGCGGCGGCCTGCGGCTCGGCAGTGGTGGGTTCGGTCATCCCGACCTCCTTGTTGGCCGGGCCCGCGCTCGTCAAGGTAGCATTTCTTAATGATCGACAAGTGACTTGGGGTTTCGGCCGGGGTGAATACGTTTTCCACGCTTGGCCGCGCGCCGGCGAGCGGGCATAGGCCCGGTTCCGATCACGAGGTGGAGCAGGACGATGAACAAGGCGGTGCAGGCGGCATGGACCACGCTGGAAGGGCTGCCCCGGCCAACCCTGGCCGAATTGTTCGCCGATGCGGGGCGCCTTGAGGCGCTGTCGGCCAAGCTTGACCTGCCGGGCGGGGCCGTGCGCTTCGACTGGTCCAAGACCCATCTCGATGCCGCGCACATCGCCGGGTTCGAGGCGCTGGCCGCCGCCACCGATTTTACCGCCAAGCGCGCCGCAATGTTCGGCGGCGAGGCGATCAACGTTACCGAAGCGCGCGCGGTGGAGCATACCGCGCAGCGCGGGGTCGGGCAGGCAGACAGCGTTGAACTGGCCGGGGCATTTCACGCCCGCATGGCCAGCCTGGTCCGCGCGATCCACGGCGGCGCGCTGGGTGAGATCAAGCACCTGATCCACATCGGCATCGGCGGCTCGGCGCTGGGCCCGGCATTGGCGATCGACGCGCTGACCCGCGACGGCGCGCTGGTCGACGTGCAGGTGGTGTCGAACATCGATGGCGTGGCGCTCGAAGCCGCCTTTGCCAAGTGCGATCCCAAAACCACGCTGGTCGCGGTCGCCTCCAAGACTTTCACCACCACCGAGACGATGACCAATGCGGCCTCGGCGCTGGCCTGGCTGGCCGAGGGCGGGGTCGAGGATCCCTATGGCCGGGTGGTTGCGCTGACCGCCTATCCCGACAAGGCGGTGGAATGGGGCGTCGATGAAACCCGCATCCTGCCGTTCTCGGAAAGCGTGGGTGGGCGTTATTCGCTGTGGTCGTCGATCGGCTTCCCGGTTGCGCTGGCCACGGGCTGGGAAGACTTTGCCGAATTCCTCGATGGCGCGGCGGCGATGGACCGCCACTTCCTTGAAACCGATGGCATTGCCAACCTGCCTCTGCGCGCGGCCTATGGCGATCTGCTCTATGCCCGCCTGCGCGGCTGCCAGACCCGCGCGGTGTTTGCCTATGACGAGCGCCTGCGCCTGTTTCCCGACTATCTCCAGCAGCTCGAAATGGAATCGAACGGCAAGTCGGTGAAGGCCGATGGCTCGCCAGTGGATGGGGCAACCGCGCCGATCACCTGGGGCGGGGTGGGCACCGATGCTCAGCACGCCGTGTTCCAGCTGCTCCATCAGGGCACCAATCTAGTGCCGGTGGACTTCATCGCCAGCATCGTGCCGGGCGACGAGCTTGACCCGGCGCACCACCGCAACCTGCTGGCCAACTGCTTTGCGCAAGGCGCGGCGCTGATGGCGGGCAAGAGCGCCAGCGATCCGGCGCGGGCCTATCCCGGCAACCGCCCTTCGGCGACGATCCTGTGCGAAGACCTTGGCCCGGCCACGCTCGGCGCGCTGATCGCGTTCCACGAACACCGCACCTTTGCGGGCGGCGTGCTGATGGAGATCAACTCGTTCGATCAGTTCGGGGTCGAACTGGGCAAGGAAATCGCCAAGGCGATCGTTGCCGGCGAGGCGGAATTCGACGCCAGCACCGAGGCGTTGCTGGCCGAAGCCGGGATCAAGTAGCCCAGCTTTTTGCGGCCAAGGGAAAACCGGCTGGCAATCGGGCAAGGCACGCGCCATATCGCGCTTCGTAACAGGAGTTAGCGATGTCCGAGTTCGACTATGACCTTTTCGTGATCGGTGCCGGTTCGGGCGGGGTCCGTGCGAGCCGCATCGCCGCCTCGCACGGGGCGAAGGTGGCCGTGGCTGAAGAGTTTCGCATCGGCGGAACCTGCGTGATCCGGGGCTGTGTGCCCAAGAAGATGATGGTCTATGCCAGCCACTTCGCGCACCAGCTCCACGATGCCGAGCAATATGGCTGGACGATCGAGGGCGCCTCGTTTGACTGGGCCAAGCTGCGCGATTTCGTGGCCAGCGACGTTGACCGGCTCGAACGCGCCTACACCTCGACGCTCGACAACAACAAGGTCGAGCATTTCGCCGAGCGCGCAACGGTTACCGGCGCGCACAGCGTGAAGCTGTCCTCGGGTCGGGAAATCACTGCCAAATACATCCTCGTCGCGGTTGGCGCCTGGCCGGTCATGCCCGAAATCGAGGGGGCAGAGCACTGCATCTCCTCGAACGAGGTGTTCCACCTGCCCGAGCTGCCCAAGCGGATCGTGATCCAGGGGGCGGGCTATATCGCGCTCGAATTTGCCGGCGTGTTCAATGCGCTCGGCAGCCATGTCACCGTGGTCAACCGCAGCGACAAGATCCTGCGCGGCTATGACGAAGGGATTACCGATCGGCTGCTGCCGATCATGCAGGCGCGCGGGATCGAGTTCGGCTTCAACCGTCCGCTCCGCAAGGTTGAGCGTCAGGCCGATGGCTCGCTGCTGGTCCATGCCGGCGAGGGCGATCCGATCCCGGCCGATGTCGTGCTGGTCGCCACGGGCCGCAAGCCCAAGACCGATGGGCTCGGGCTGGACAGCGCGGGCATCACGCTGGGGGCGAACGGGGAAATCCCGGTCGATGACTACGGCAAGACCGCCTGCGACAGCATCTATGCCGTGGGCGACGTGACCGACCGCGTGCAGCTGACCCCGGTGGCGATCCGCGAGGGTCACGCCTTTGCCGACACCGTGTTTGGCGGCAATCCGCGCTCGACCGCCTACGATGCGATCCCGAGCGCCGTGTTCTCGCAGCCGCCGATTGCCGCGGTCGGGCTGACCGAAGCGCAGGCCCGCGACATGGGGCATGAGGTGAAGGTGTTCACTTCGGACTTCCGCCCGATGCAGAACATGTTCGCCGCTACGGCCGAGCGGGGCTTCTACAAGCTGGTGGTCGATGGCAAGTCGGACAAGGTGCTGGGCATCCACATGATCGGCCCGGATTCGCCCGAAATCCTGCAATCGGCCGCCATCGCGGTGAAGGCCGGGCTGACCAAGAGCCAGTTCGATGCCACGGTCGCGCTGCATCCCTCGATGGCCGAGGAGCTGGTGCTGATGCGCTGAGCGGCTTGCCGCTCACGCCGCGCGTTCAGGCCAGACGATAGGGCACCACCCCCCGACTGTCGGGATCGACGGTGATCGCACGATCGCTGGGGGGGAAGGCGCGCTGGTCGCAATCCGCGCGCGGACAGATGCGGCAGGAAATGCCGATCCGCGTGGCCGCGCGCGGGCTGCCAAGGTCAAGTCCATCGGCATAGACGAATTCGCCCGCGTGCTCGGCCTCGCAGCCCAGCGCCACGGCGTAGCGGCGGGGGCTGCGTTCATAGCTGCCCGATGGCTTGACCAGCCCCTTGGCCATCGAGACATAGCGCACACCATCGGGCGTTTCGGCAAGCTGGACCAGGATCCGGTCAGGGATCGCGACCGCTTCGTGTACGATCCACAGCGGGCAGGCGCCGCCGAACCGCGCGAATTGCAGGCGGGTGGCCGAATGGCGCTTGGTGATGTTCCCGGCCATGTCGACCCGGCAGAAGAAGAACGGCACCCCGCGCGCGTCTTCGCGCTGGAGGGTGGAGAGGCGGTGACAGGTCTGCTCGAAGCTGGTGCCGAAGGTCTGGGCCAGCCGGTCGATATCGTGACGCACCGCGCGGGCCTGACTGCGGAACCGGCGATAGGGCATCAAGAGCGCGCCCGCCGCGTAATTGCACAGTCCCACGAACAGCAATTGCCGCGAAGCCGCGCTGCCAAGCCGCGCGTTTTCAACCACGGCGGCGATCTCGTCCTTGAGCGCGAGCGCGACCAGCTGGTGGGCAAGCTGAAACCGCCGGCTTTCCGAGGGCTGGCCGGGGTCGATCGTCAGGTGGCCCATTTCGGCATCGAAGCTGCGCAGCCCCGCCTGGGCTGAATAGACCAGCGAGATCGACAGCGCATCGCGCAGGTAACCCTCGATCGCGGTGGTATCCGGGGTCAGTGCGCGGCCCGCCAGCGTTTCGGCAAGGCCTTCCGCGGCATGATCGATGCTGTCGACATAGTTGCCCTCGAAGTGGAACCAGTCGCGCACCTCTTCCCACGGCAGGCGCGAGACGGTGCCGGTTTCGGCGCTCAGCGCCTCGTCGACCATCTGCAGCCGCTGCTGGGTGCGGCGATAGGCTTCGTGCAGGGCAACGAACCGCTCTGACAACTGGGGCTGCTGTTCGGCAAAGCGGGCGAGCTGCGCTGCATCGAGCGGCTCGGCGAACAGCGGGTCGGCATTGGCTTCGCGCAGCGCCGCCAGCCGGGTTTCGGCGTCCCCTGCGCCGATTTCGCGCCAGTCGAGCGGGAAGGCGCGGGCCAGCCGCTCGACCAGCGCCGGGGTCAGCGGACGATCGTCGTTTTCCAGCTGCGATAGGTAGGACGGGCTGATTGCCAGCGCAGCAGCCAGTTCGGCCTGCTTGAGCCGCTGTTCGGTGCGGATGGCGCGCAGCTGGGCGCCGGCGAAGATGCGGCGAGGGGCGTTCATGGCGCTGTTCTACTTTGCAAAGTTGAACTTCGCAACTTTGCAAATTCACATTGGACATTGCCCCGGGCCGAGAGCAGGAAGCAGCCTTCCAATTGTCACATGCCGGGAAAGACCATGTCCGCAAATATCGCCGAAATGGAACGCCGCCGCGCCGCCGCGCGCCTTGGGGGCGGCCAGAAGCGCACCGACGCACAGCACGCCAAGGGCAAGCTGACCGCGCGCGAGCGGCTCGAAATCCTGCTCGATGAAGGCAGTTTCGAAGAAACCGACATGTATGTCGAACACAACTGTGTGGATTTCGGGATGCCCGAAACCACCATCCCGGGCGACGGGGTGGTGACCGGCAGCGGCACGATCAATGGCCGTCTGGTCTATGTCTACGCCCAGGACTTCACCGTGTTCGGCGGGGCGGTGTCCGAACGCCACGCGATGAAGATCTGCAAGGTGATGGACGCGGCGATGAAGGTCGGCGCGCCGGTGATCGGCCTTAACGACAGCGGCGGTGCGCGCATTCAGGAAGGGGTCGCCTCGCTTGGCGGCTATACCGAGATTTTCCAGCGCAACGTGCTCGCCTCGGGCGTGGTGCCACAGCTTTCGCTGATCATGGGGCCGTGCGCGGGCGGTGCGGTCTATTCCCCGGCGATGACCGACTTCATCTTCATGGTGAAGGACAGCTCCTACATGTTCGTCACCGGGCCCGACGTGGTCAAGACGGTGACCAACGAAGTCGTGACCCAGGAAGAACTGGGCGGCGCGATCACCCATTCGACCAAGACCTCGGTGGCCGATCTCGCGCTTGAAAACGATATCGAAGCGCTGCTGACCGCGCGCGACCTCATCGATTACCTGCCGCTGAGCAACCGCGACGGGGTGCCCGAACGCCCGACCTCGGACCCGTGGGACCGTCTGGAAGAGAGCCTCGACACGCTGATCCCGGCCAATGCCAACCAGCCCTATGACATGCACGAAGTGGTGCGCAAGGTGCTCGACGAAGGCGA
>CALKVF010000031.1 GCA_937996535.1 uncultured Novosphingobium sp.
ACGACATCGAGTTCGAATTCGAGGCCCTTGGCCTCTTCCACGGTGATCACGCCTTCCTTGCCGACCTTTTCCATGGCTTCGGCGATCTTTTCGCCGACTTCCTTGTCGCCATTGGCCGAGATGATGCCGACCTGGGCGATTTCCGACGAACCGGCAACCGGGGTCGAACGGCCCTTGAGATCGGCCACGACCTTGGCAACCGCGATGTCGATCCCGCGCTTGAGATCCATCGGGTTCATGCCGGCGGCAACCGAGGTCATGCCTTCGCGCACGATGGCCTGGGCCAGCACGGTGGCGGTGGTGGTGCCGTCACCGGCTGCGTCGTTGGCCTTCGAGGCCACTTCGCGCAGCATCTGGGCGCCCATGTTTTCGAACTTGTCCTTGAGTTCGATTTCCTTGGCGACCGAAACACCATCCTTGGTGATGCGGGGGGCGCCGAAGCTCTTGTCGATGACGACGTTGCGGCCCTTGGGGCCCAGCGTCACCTTGACGGCGTTGGCGAGGATGTCGACACCAGCGAGAATGCGTTCGCGGGCGTCGCGGCCGAATTTCACGTCCTTGGCAGCCATTTCAGATTCCTTTGAATTGGGTTGATGTCAGGATGGACTTCGCTCAGCCGATGATGCCGAGGATGTCGCTTTCCTTCATGATCAGCAGGTCTTCACCGCCAACCTTGACTTCGGTGCCCGACCACTTGCCGAACAGCACACGGTCGCCGGCCTTGACGTCCAGCGGGGTGATGGTGCCGTTTTCGGCGCGGGCGCCGGTGCCAACGGCGACGATTTCGCCTTCAGCCGGCTTTTCCTTGGCGCTGTCGGGAATGATGATGCCGCCGGCGGTCTTTTCCTCGGCTTCGACGCGGCGTACGAGCACACGGTCGTGCAGCGGACGGAATGACATGGGTATGGTCCCTCTCTCTTGCGTTCGTAAGATAGATGCGGATTGGCACTCTCGCTTTAAGAGTGCCAGCGGGGCGCATATGGGTAGGGGCGGCAGGACCGTCAAGCGGCCCGGGCCGAAAAAGATTCAGCCCGCCCAATCGGGGACCAGCCCCAGCCGCTCGCGCCGCAGCCAGCGCGTGAGCAGCAGGGCCGCGACCACCACCAGCCCCACGGCCAGCCCGATCCACACCCCCAGCCCCGCCAGCGGCGTGAAGAAGCCCAGCAGCGCCGAGGTGCCGAACCCGAACAGCCAGTAGCCGGTCAGCGCCAGCAGCATCGGCACGCGGGTATCCTGCAGCCCGCGCAGCGCGCCCGCCATCACCG
This sequence comes from uncultured Novosphingobium sp., assembly GCA_937996535.1. Taxonomy (GTDB): domain Bacteria; phylum Pseudomonadota; class Alphaproteobacteria; order Sphingomonadales; family Sphingomonadaceae; genus Novosphingobium. Next base: position 1,266 of record CALKVF010000031.1, read on the forward strand.
CCTGCAACCCGTCGAACAGCTGGAAAGCCGCCGCGATCGCCAGATACCGCACCGCAAAGCCGACCATCGCGGCGTTGCGCGGATCGGCGGGGTCGACATAGAGGCTGAGCACGAGCCGCGGCGCGAGCAGCATCAGCAGCGCAGGCAGCGCCATGTAACCCAGCGCGAGGACCAGCGCCGCCTTGCCCGCGCGCCCGATCGCGGCATGGTTCCCTGCCCCGAAATGATAACCGACCCGGATCGTCACCGCCTGCCCCACCCCGAACGGAATCTGGAAGGCGAGCGCGGCCACTTGCAGCGCCACGGTATGCCCGGCAAGTTCCGCCTGACCGATCAGCCCCATCAGGAAAGCAGCGCTCGAAAACAGCCCGCCTTCGGCCAGGATGATCAGCGCTATCGGCACCCCGATCCGCACCAGATCGCGCAGCCGCTGCCATTCGGGCCGCCACCACCGCCCGAAGACATGGTAACGCCGCAGCCGGCGATCGCGCAGGATGCCCAGCGCATAGGCCGCCAGCATGGCAAAGGCCGTCACCACGCTCGACAGCGCCGAGCCATCGAGCCCGAGCGCGGGCACGCCAAAGTGGCCAAAGACGAAGGCATAGTTGCCCAGCGCATTGACCACGATCGCCAGCACCGTGATCGCCGTGGCGAAGACCGGCCGGCCCAGCGCCGAAACGAAATTGCGCAGCACGCTGGCCATGACATTGGGGATCATCGCCCAGAGCAGGATTTCAAGGAACCGCCCGGCCATCGCCGAAACCACCGGATCCTGCCCGGTGAGCAGCAGGATCGTGCGTCCTTGCGCGGCGATGACCATGCCCGCCAGCCCGCAGCCCAGCGCCAGCCACAGCGCCATGCGGACCGAGCGGCGCACTTCGCGCACCGCATGGCGGCGGCGGCCCAGTTCGGCAGCGATCAGGGGCGCGCAGGCCCCGGTCAGGCCGGAAAAGCACCACATCATCAGCCCGAACAGCGTGGTCGCAAGGCTCGATGCGGCCAGCGCCTCTTCGCCCAGCCGCGCCACGAAGATCACATCGATCGCATAGACCAGCATCTGCAGCAGGTTGGCGCCCGCCAGCGGGGCGGCCAGCCGCAGCGTCGCGCCGAGTTCTGTGCGCCAGGGAGAAGGTGGTGTCGCCGCGGTCATAAGCGGTCCCGGATAGGCATCTTGGCGCGGCGGGGATAGCCCCCACGAAACGAACCCGATTTTTCGCGCCGGGCTTGAATTTAGCGGCCAATCATGCGCTTCGCGCAATGGCCGCTGATACAAACGCACTTTGCCGCCGCCGCCAGTGCGGCTATCGGCTCTGATCAATATGGGGGTTGCCGGCGACCGGCAGGCAACGGGGATCCAAGGAGAGAGACATGCGAATTCCTGCCAAGACCTTTGCCGCGATGGCGCTGGCGCTGGGCCTTGCCGCTTGCGGCGCGCCCAAGGACGATACCGCCAACACTGGCACCAGCAGCGAAACCTCGGCCGCCGCGCCGGCTGACACCGCTTCGGCCACGGTCGCCGCCGCCGATGGCAAGCCCGCCGCCTTCGCGCAGTGCGCTGCCTGCCACTCGACCGAAAAGGGCAAGATGGGCGTCGGCCCGAGCCTTGCCGGGGTCTATGGCACCAAGTCGGGCGAAATCGCCGGCTATGCCTTCAGCGATGCGATGAAGAACGCCAAGCTGACCTGGGACGATGCCACGCTCGATGAATATCTGACCGCGCCGATGAAGAAGGTGCCGGGCACCAAGATGACCTTCGCGGGCCTGACAGATCCGGCCGCGCGCAAGGCGGTGATCGAATACCTCAAGACGCTCAAGTAAACGTCAGACGCCATCCCTTCGGGGTCGCACCGGGGCCGGGACGCAAGTTCCGGCCCTTTTTGCGTGCGCGGGGATCGCGCAAAAGAAAAGGGCGGCCCCGAAGGACCGCCCTCTCCTGAAATCGGATAAGTCCGAAAAGGGACTTACTTGACTTCGACCTTGGCACCGGCGGCTTCGAGCTTCGCCTTGATGTCTTCGGCTTCAGCCTTCGAAACGCCTTCCTTGACGGCCTTCGGAGCGGCTTCGACCAGCGCCTTGGCTTCGGTCAGGCCGAGGCTGGTGATGGCGCGGACTTCCTTGATGACGGCGATCTTGTTGCCGCCGTCCGAAGCCAGGATGACGTCGAATTCGGTCTTTTCTTCGGCAGCTTCAGCAGCGGCGGCCGGGGCAGCAGCCACGGCAACAGCAGCAGCAGCCGACACGCCCCAGGCTTCTTCAAGAGCCTTGGCGAGGTCAGCAGCTTCCAGGACGGTCAGCTTCGAAAGTTCTTCAACGAGCTTGGCGATATCAGCCATGATGTTTCACTCCACAATTTGATGGATGCCGAACCCTTCGATGCGAAGTTTCCGGTTCGGCAAAACGCTTGATCAGTCTTATGCGGCTTCCTTGGCATAGGCGCCAAAGACGCGGGCCAGCTTGCCTGCCGGTGCCGTGACAACCTGAGCGATCTTGGTCGCCGGTGCCTGGAC
>CALKVF010000032.1 GCA_937996535.1 uncultured Novosphingobium sp.
CGTATACTCACTTTCCAGGCGAGCGCCTTCGACCACTCGGCCACCGCTCCGCATGCACTGGAAGCCGCGCCCTAGCCTGAGGATGAGGGTTTCGCAAGCGGGCTGCGCCGCGCTATCATCGCGCCATGACCCGCCGCTTTGGCCTTGCCCCTGATGCCGCTGAAATCGAGGCCCTGGCCCGCGCCGTGCTGGCGCGGCTGCCCGAGGCGTTTCGCGTGCATCTGGGCGACGTCCTGGTGCGGGTCGAGGACTTTGCCGATGACGCAGTTCTGGCGGACCTTGGCATTGCCGACCCCTTCGATCTCACCGGGCTCTACGAAGGCGTGCCGCTGGGTGACAAGCACGCCGCGCCCAGCGGCACCATGCCCGACCGAATTCGCCTGTTCCGCCGCCCGATCCTCGATGAATGGGCCGCGCGCGGGGATGAAAGCCTTGAGCATCTCGTCGCCCATGTGCTGATCCATGAAGTCGGCCATCATTTCGGCCTGTCGGACGAGGCGATGCACGCGCTGGAGGCGCTGGCCGAATAGGGCTTGCACCTGAGGCCCGGGCAGGCAAGCTTGGCACCATGATCCATGCCCGCCTGACCCTTGCCGCCGCCTTGCTGATTGCCGCCCCGCTGGGCGCTGAGGACAAGCCCGCGCTTGCTCCCTCGCAGATTGCCGCTGCCGCGCCCAAGGCGGACTGGGTGGCGATTCCCGCCGATGATCTGCTGGTGATGGACCTCGCGCCTGATGCCAAGGGCAAGGCGCGCCGGGTGGTGATCCAGCTGATGCCGGCGCCGTTTGCGCAAGGCTGGGTGGGCAATGTTCGCAAGCTCGCCGCTGCGCATTGGTGGGACGGCCTCGCGGTGACGCGCGTGCAGGACAATTACGTTGCCCAGTGGGGCGATCCCGATGGCGAGGACAAGGTGAAGGCGCGGGCGCTGCCGGCGGGTTTGAAAGTGGTGCCCGAGAGCGACTATGCCGCCGCCTATACCCCGGGCCTGCTGCCCTACGTGCTGACGCCGTCGGGCCAGACCCCGCCCGAACTCTCGCCGATCGTATCGGTTGCCCCGGGCGACATCACGGCGCGGGTCAGCGATGCCTTCGCCGATACCGTGGGCTTCAAGGGCGGCTTTCCGGTGGGGCTGGCCTATCCCAAGCCGGGGGCGAACCCCTTCCTGCCGCTGAAGCCAGAGGCGGTCTGGCCGATCCACTGCTACGGGATGGTTGGTGTGGGCCGCAACATGTCGCCCGATACGGGCTCGGGGGCCGAGCTTTACACCGTGATCGGCCATGCGCCGCGGCATCTCGATCGCAACATCGCGCTGGTCGGCCGGGTGATCGAGGGTATCGAGCACCTCTCCAGTCTGCCGCGCGGCACCGGGGCGTTGGGGGTCTATGAAACCCGGGCCGAGCAGGTGCCGATCGTGTCGATCCGGCTGGGCGGCGCGGTGCCGGGGCTGCCGGCCTACGAATACCTCTCGACCGAGAGCCGCAGCTTCGCGCGCTATGCCGATGCGCGCGCCAACCGGCGCGATCCGTTCTTCATTCGCCCGGCTGGCGGCGTGGACATCTGCAATATCCCGGTGCCGGTGCGGCGCACGCCATGACTGAGCAGATTACCCACACCGGACCGCTGTGGCGCTGGAGCGGCGGCAATGGCGGGGCCTGGCACTTCGTCTCGATCGATGGCGCGGCGGGCGAGGCCCTGTCGGCAACCGCGCTGATGCGGCGGCTGGAAAAGACGCTGGGCGGGTTCGGCTCGCTCAAGGTCCAGGCGCGGATCGGGGACAGCCGCTTTGCAACGTCGGTGTTCCCCTCCAAAAGCGAAGGCTGGATCCTGCCGGTCAAGGCCAGCGTGCGCCGCGCCGAGGATCTGGCCGAAGGCGACGCGGTGAGTGTCAGCCTGGAATTCTAGATCCGCTCGGCCTGAGCCACGGCATCGCTCGCGCGCAGCGCCGAGACGATGCGGGTGAGGTGGGCGAGGTCCGATACCTCAAGGTCGATTTCGTAGGTGCCGAACAGTTCGTCGCGCCCGGTCATTTCGAGGTGGACGATATTGGCGCGGTTGCCGGCGAAAATGCCGGTGGCCTCGGCCAGAGTGCCGGGGCGGTTGTAGAGCACCATCCGCAGCCGCCCGACCGCGCCCGTGGTGCGTTCGCCCCATGACAGGTCGAGCCAGTCGGCATCGACCCCGCTGGCCAGGGTCAGGCAGCCGATCGAGTGGACTTCGACCCCCTTGTCGGGCACGCGGATGCCCACGATCCGGTCGCCCGGCACCGGGTGGCAGCAATCGGCGAGATGGAAGGCCAGCCCCGGGGTCAGCCCGCGGATCGAGATCGCGCGTTCCTGTTTGGGCCAGTTTTCGGGCTCGGGCAGGTTGGCGGCGCTGCCCGGGACCAGGGCTTCCATGACCTGCCGGTCATCGAGCTTGGCCGTCCCGATCGCGACCATCAGCTCTTCCTCGCCCGGCAGTTCCAGCCGGCGGCAGGCGTCCTTGATTGCCTTCTTGCCGATCTTGCTGGGCAGGCGTTCGACGATCTCGTCAAACAGCTTGCGCCCGATCGCGGCGACTTCGGCGCGTTCCTTGGCGCGCACCGCGCGGCGGATGGCGGCGCGGGCCTTGCCGGAGACGACGAAGCCCAGCCACGAGAGCTGGGGCGAGGCCTTGCGGCTCTTGATGATCTCGACCACGTCGCCGTTTGAGAGCGGGGTGCGCAGCGGCATGTGGCGCCCGTTGACCTTGGCCCCGACCGCAAAATTGCCGAGATCGGAATGGACCGTGTAGGCGAAGTCCACCGGGGTCGAGCCCTTGGGCAGCTGGAACAGCTGGCCCTTGGGAGTGAAAGCGAAGATCCGGTCCTGATAGATCGCCAGCTTGGTGTGTTCGAGCAGCTCTTCGGCATCGTGGCTGGCGTCGACGATTTCGATGAGATCGCGCAGCCAGCCGACCTGCCCGTCGGGCTGGACCCCGCCCTGCTTGTAGGCCCAGTGCGCGGCCAGGCCGAATTCGTTGGTGCGGTGCATGTCCTGGGTGCGGATCTGCACTTCCATGCGCATCGAATTTTCGAAGATCAGCGAGGTGTGCAAGCTGCGATACCCGTTCGACTTGGGGGTCGAGAGGTAGTCCTTGAAGCGGCCCGGGATCATCTGCCAGGTGGTGTGCAGCACCCCCAGCGCCTTGTAGCAATCCGCCACGCTGTCGGTCAGCACGCGGAAGGCCATGATGTCGGTGATCTGTTCGAAAGTGACGTGGCGTTCAGCCATCTTCTTCCAGATCGAATAGGGGTGCTTTTCGCGGCCCGACACTTCGACCTTGAGCCCGGCTTCGGCCAGCGCCTGCTTGATCGACAGCGCGATCGCGCCGACCTGCCCGCCTTCGGTCGAACGGATCTGGGTCAGCCGCCCGGTGATCGTGGCATAGGCTTCGGGTTCGAGCTGCTCGAAGGCGAGCATCTGCATCTCGCGCATGTATTCGTACATGCCCACCCGCTCGGCCAAGGGGGCGTAGATTTCCATCGTCTCGCGGGCGATGCGGCGGCGCTTGTCCTCGCTGCGGATGAAATGCAGCGTGCGCATGTTGTGGAGCCGGTCGGCCAGCTTGACCAGCAGCACACGCAGGTCTTCGCTCATCGCGAGGAGGAACTTGCGCAGGTTTTCGGCCGCGCGTTCCTTTTCGCTCATCGCCTCGATCTTGGAAAGCTTGGTCACCCCGTCGACCAGCCGGGCGACATCGGGGCCGAACAGCTTCTCGATTTCGGCGGGCGTCGCCAGCGTATCCTCGACCGTGTCGTGGAGCAGGGCGGTGATGATGGTTTCCTGATCGAGCTTGAGCTCGGTCATCAGCCCGGCGACTTCGACCGGGTGGCTGAAATAGGGATCGCCCGAAGCGCGCTTCTGGGTGCCGTGCTTCTGGACGGTATAGACGTAGGCGCGGTTGAGCATCGCCTCGTCGGCGCTGGGATCATACGCGAGGACGCGTTCGACAAGTTCGTACTGGCGCAGCATTCATCCCTCAATGCGCGGAACAGGCCCCCAAGGGCAAGAGGGCAGCACGATTTGTCGCGAATGTGACACCGGTAGGAATTTCCTCATTGCTTCCGGGCATGAACATGGCGCACGGGGCAAGTCGACGCGGTTCGCACCGGCCGATGGCCGGCCTTGCCCGTTCCGCACGAGGGAGTTCCCGGGTCTTGACTGGTATTACATTTGCCACGCTGATGTTTCTGGCTGGCGGCGATCAGGCCGTTGCCGCGCCCGCCCCGGAGGCGGCGCCCGTTGCCGTAGCAGCGCCGGCTGTGGTGCCTGCTGCCCCGGTAGAGGCCGCGGCTGCGCAGCCGGTGGCAGCCACGCCCGCTCCCGCTGCTGCTGCTCCGGTTCCGCCGGCGGCCGATCAGGCTCCGCTCGATGACAGCGCGATCGTGGTCACCGCGCGCGAAAAGGTGCCGCAGGATCCTGCCCAGGCGATCAACCTCGCAACGTTTGAAGTGGTCGATGCGGCTGACCGCGCGGTGGTTGGCCCGGTGGCGATGGGCTACAAGCACGGCCTGCCCGAACCGGTGCGCGATGGGCTGCACAATTTCCTGTCCAACCTGACCGAGCCGGTGGTTTTTGTGAACTTCCTGCTGCAGGGCAAGCCGGGCAAGGCGTTCGAAACGGTTGGTCGGTTCGCAGTCAACACCACGATCGGTGGGGCCGGGCTGTTCGACGTCGCCCGCAACAAGCCGTTCCACCTGCCGCGCCGCAACAACGGTTTTGCCGATACGCTGGGCTATTACGGGGTCGGCCCCGGGCCCTATTTCTACCTGCCGCTGATCGGCCCAAGCACGGCGCGCGATCTGTTTGGCTGGGTGCTCGACAAGTCGTTCCTGCCGGCCGTTGCCGGGGTGCCGTTCAGCAAACCGGCCTTCGCGCTGGGCACGGGCACGGTGAAGTCGCTCGATGACCGGGTGGCTTTCGACGACGAGATCGAGGCGTTCCGCGACACCGGCGATTCCTATACCGCCGAGCGTGAATACTACCTCGCGATGCGCCGCGCCGAGATCGAGGGGCTGCACGGGCGCACGGTGCCCGCACCAGTGGCCAATCCTGATGCTGTGCCGACTCCGGCCCCGGTGCCGGCTGCGGCACCAGCGCCTGCCGCGACCCCTGCGCCTCAGCCGGTGCCGGGCGCGGGGCAGTAAGCCTCAGCTCCAGGCGGCCTGCGGGGGCAGGCTCATCAGGATCGCGTCGACATTGCCGCCGGTCTTGAGCCCGAACAGCGTGCCCCGGTCATAGACCAGGTTGAATTCGGCATAGCGCCCGCGCCATTCGAGCTGGCGCTGCTTGTCCTCTGCCGTGAAGTCCAGCCCCATGCGGCGGCGCACCAGCGCGGGGAACACGGCGAGGAACGCCTCGCCGACATCGCGGGTAAAGGCAAAGTTGGCTTCCCATGCGGCGGCGTCTGCGCAGTCAAGGTGATCGTAGAAGATCCCGCCCACGCCGCGCGCCACATTCCGGTGCGGGATGAAGAAGTATTCGTCGGCCCATGCCTTGAAGCGCGGGTAATAGGCCGGATCATGGCGGTCGCAGGCGGCCTGGAAGGCGGCGTGAAACTCGTCGGTGTCCTGCTGGTAGGGGATCGGCGGGTTGAGATCGCCGCCGCCGCCGAACCAGGCCTTGGCGGTGGTCAGGAAGCGGGTGTTCATGTGCACCGCGGGAACATGGGGATTGGCCATGTGCGCAACCAGGCTGATCCCGGTGGCGGTAAAGCCCGGATCCTGTGCCGTTGCGCCGTGGATCGTCCCGGCAAAATCGGGCGCGAACTTGCCATGCACGGTCGAGACGTTGACCCCGACCTTCTCGAACACCTGGCCCTTCATCACCCCGCGCGTGCCGCCGCCGGGATTGGCATTGCCCTCTTCCTCGCGGTTCCAGCTGGTATATTCAAAGCGCGCGGCGCTGCCGGCTTCGGCTTCGATCGCTTCGAATTCGGCGCAGATCCGGTCGCGCAGCGATTCAAACCATTGCTTGGCGCGGGCGGTATAGGGGGTCCAGTCGGTCATGGTGTTCTTTCCTGATCTGGGCGGCGCTTGCCAAATCACGGGGCTTGGGGCAAGCGTGACGCATGGTTCCCTTTTCGTTCGCAGAGCAGGAATGGCGGCTGGTCGATGGCCGCGCGCTGTTCTGGCCGCGCGAGAACGCGCTGCTGGTGGCCGACCTGCATCTGGAAAAGGCCAGCTATTTCGCGCGGTTTGGGCAGATGCTCCCGCCCTATGACAGCCGCGAGACGCTGGAGCGGGTGGCGCTGGCGCTGCGCCAGACCGGCGCGCGGCGGGTCTTTTGCCTGGGCGACAATTTCCACGACAGCGAAGGCGCCGCCCGGCTTGAGCCCCACGCGGCCGGGATGCTCGATGCCCTGACCCGGGTAACCGACTGGGTCTGGGTGGCGGGCAACCACGATCAGGGCCATGCCCCCTGCGGGACCGCGGTTGATGAACTGGAGGTGTCGGGGCTGGTGCTGCGCCACGAGGCTCTGCCCGGTGAGTGCCGCGCCGAACTGTCGGGCCACTTCCATCCGCGGCTCCGGGTCACGGCGCGGGGGCGGCAGATTGCCCGGCCCTGCGCGGTGATGAGCGAGCGCAAGCTGGTCCTGCCCGCCTTCGGCGCGCTGACCGGGGGGATGGACGCGGCCGATCCGGCGATCATTGCGGCCCATCAACCGGCCCGCGCGATCGATGCCGTGCTGGCGGCAGCGGGGCGGCTGGTGCAGTATCCGCTGTGGCGCCCTGCTGGGCAGGCTACCGCATAGCCCCTTCCCCCGGACGGCGTTTCGCTTTAAGGACGCGCGCAAGACCGTAAACTTGAGGAGTCCCGACTATAGCACCCCCACCCCGGCGCATGATGACGCCCCCCGTCAAGAGCGGGCCGCGCTTTAACCAATATATCACCGTCGATAAGGTCCGCGTGATCGACGAGGCCGGTGAGAATGTCGGCGTCATGTATACCCGCGAAGCGATCGAGCAGGCCGCCGAAGTCGGCCTTGATCTCGTGGAAGTTTCGCCCAACGCCGATCCGCCGGTGTGCAAGTTCCTCGATGTCGGCAAGTTCCGCTACGAAGCGCAGAAGAAGGCCAACCTCGCCCGCAAGTCGCAGAAGACGCAGGAGATCAAGGAGATCAAGATGCGTCCGAACATCGACGACCACGACTATGACGTGAAGATGCGCGCGATGAACAAGTTCATTGGCGAAGGTGACAAGGTGAAGGTCACTCTGCGCTTCCGCGGGCGCGAACTTTCGCACCAGCAGCTGGGGATGAACCTGCTGAAGCGCGTGCAGGAAGACATTGCCGAAGTGGCCAAGGTCGAAGCCTATCCGCGCATGGAAGGCCGCCAGATGCTGATGGTGATGGCGCCGAAGTAAGCGCTGCTGTCAGCTATTGAATCGCAAACAGGGCGCGCCGCAAGGTGCGCCCTGTTTCGTTTGGGATCAGGCGGTCGGGACTAGCCGCGCCATTCGCGGCGTTCCTCGGCCGCGCGCAGCACTTCATAGGCCAGTTGCAGCGCCTGGAATGCCTTGGCGGCTTCCTCGTCGCCCGGGCGCACATCGGGGTGCACGGCCTTGGCCTTGGTCCGCCAGGCCTTTTTCACCGCATCGAAATCGGCATCGCTTTCCAGCTCCAACAGTTCGAGCGCGCGCAGTTCGTCGCGGCTGCGGCTGCCATCGCCGCTGGTGGCCCAGCCATAGTGGGCGGATTCGCTGTAGCCCGAATGGGTCTGGCGTTCGGCGCTTTCGCGGCTCGCAGCCTCTTCGGCGTCGAGCCCGGCGAAATAGTCCCAGCCGGCGTTGTATTCGGCGGCGTGGCGCTGGCAGAACATCCAGCGGTCAGGGCTATTTGGGCTCTTGGGCGCGGGACAATTGCCCGGTTCGGTGCAGCCGTGGCGATCGCACAGACGAATCTTCGCCGCCTCGCGCGCGCCTTCATAGCCGCGCCAGCGGGGAAAGCCCCAGTCATTGGATCCTCGTGCGCGGCTCATGCCCGGGCGATAGGCGCAAGCGCGGCGGGCACGCAAGTCCCGCCGCGCATTGCCATCCTCAGTCGATCGTGACCGTTACCGCGCGGCGGTTCTTGGCCCACGAGGCCTCGTCCGAACCGAGCGCGACCGGACGGTCCTTGCCATAGGTCACGGTGGCCAGCCGCGCGGCATCGACGCCGAGGCTGACCAGGTAGTTCTTGGCCGCATTGGCGCGGCGTTCGCCCAGCGCCAGGTTGTATTCGCGGGTGCCGCGTTCGTCGGCATGGCCTTCGATCGTGGCGCGCTTGGCCGGATACTTGGCCAGCCAGGCGGCCTGGGCCTGCAGCGCGGTCTGATCGGCCTGGTCGATGTTCGACTTGTCGGTATCGAAATAGACCGTGTCCTGGCCCATCAGCTGGGCGGCGAAATCGGCCTGGCTGCCGGGAACCGGGCCCTGCGGCGCGGCTGGCGCGGCGGTTTCGGTCGACACCTGAGCGCCCGGATCAGGCGGCAGCTGCTTGGGCGCCTTGGTGGCGCAGGCCGCAAGCGCGAGGCTGCCGGTCAGGATCATGGCAATGGTCTTGACGCTGGGGGTGGAACGCATGGGAATCTCCTTCATTCGGTATAGGGTCGGTCAAGTAGGGCCGGGCGTCAATGCCCGATCAGGCCTAATCGGTAGCCGTATCTCAGGGGCGCAGCGGTCCCCATGCGGGGTCAGAGCCATCGACCGGGGTGTCGAGCTTGCGCTCGTTGCGCCCGGTCAGGTCGACCTGCCAGATCGCGGTCTTGCCGCTGGTCCCGCGGGTGGTGCGGAAGAACTGGATGACCCGGCCGTTGGGGGCCCAGGTCGGGGCCTCGTCCTGCCAGTTGTCGGTCAGGTAGTGCATCGACCCGCCCGAGGGATCCATTACCGCGATGCGGAAATTGCCGGCGATGTGAGTGAAGGCGATCTGATCGCCGCGCGGGCTCCATTCGGGCGTCGCGGCGCGGCCGCCGAAGAAGCTGATGCGCTGCTGGCCCGATCCATCGGCGTTCATCACATAGACCTGCTGGCTGCCCGAACGGTCGCTTTCGAACACGATCCGGTTGCCATCGGGGGAGAAGCTGCCGCCTATGTCGATCCCGGGGGAATCGGTCAGCTTGACCGCGCTGCCGCCGGACGAGGGCATCTTGTAGATGTCGGTATTGCCGCCAATCGCCATCGAATAGAGGATCCACTTGCCATCGGGCGACCAGCGCGGCGCGAACAGCGGATAGTTCGATTGCAGCAACAGGCGCTGGCTGTTCGTCTCAAGGTTGTAGACGTAGATCCGCGGGCTGCCGTTGTAGTAGCTGAGATACAGGATCGACTTGTAGTCGGGCGAATAGCGCGGGGTCATCGCGGTGGCCTGGCCGGTGGTCAGGTAGCGGTGGTTGGCCCCGTCCGAATCCATGATCGCCAACCGCTTCATGCGGTGGTCCTTGGGCCCGGTTTCGGCGATGTAGGCGATCCGGCTGTCGAAGAACGGGTTCTCGCCCGAGAGCCGCGAATAGACCATGTCGGCGCACTTGTGCGCGGCGCGGCGCCACTCGCCCGGGGCGACCGTCCAGCCGGCCTTGCCCAGCTGCTGGCCCAGCGCCACGTCGTAGAGATAGCACCCCACCGTGACCTGTCCGTTCGCCTCGCCCCGGACATAACCCTGAACCAGCATGTCGGCCTTGCGCGCGCTCCAGCTGCCATAGTCAGGGGCCTGGATCTGGCCGAGCGCGGGGCGCGGCAGGCTGGCCGGGCCGGTCGGCTTGAACAGCCCGTTGTTCTGGAGATCGGCGGTGATCACCTGAGCCAGGCTGAAGCCCAGCTGCGCGGTTGAACCGGCGCTGGTCTGGGTGGCGACATCGGCATTGGTGGCAAAGGCCGGGATCGCGATGCCAAGGTTCTGCCAGTCGCTATCGTCGGAGACGGTGACGTCGATGCCGGGGCCGTCGCTGGCGGCCGGAGCAGGCGCGGCGGGCGCAGCGCTTTGGGCCAGCGCGGGGGCGGCCAGCAGCGCAGATAGCAAGAGGCCAAGAGCCGGTTTCATGGAGGCGATCCTCATTGCGAGAGTTTCTTGTCGAAGGTCGAAGTCACGGTCTGCCAGTAGGGATAGAGATCCGGCGGCAGGATGAACGGCTGGGCCAGCTTGATCGCGCGCGCCGCCTGTTCAAAATGGCGGCGGGTCTGGGCGGCATTGGCCGGGGTCTGGCCGGTTTGGCTGACCATCGCCGGCTCGCCGATCAAGCGACCGTTCTGGCTCAGCCGGAAGCGCACCACCGTAACCAGCTTTTCGGCATCGATCCCTTGCGGAGCGACCCAGTGCGGCTTGAGCTGACGGAAGATCGCCGAGCGCAGCGCGCTTTGCTGCTGCGGGCCAAAGGCGGCGGCAGGTGGGTTCGCCGCCGGGCTTTTGCCCTGCGCGCCGGGCACGCCCTTGGCGAAGGCTTGATCGAAGCTTGAGGCTCCGGCCTTGGCGGGGGGCTTGGTGGCGGGTTGGGCGGCTGCCTGCTTGGCGGCAGGCGCGGGCTTGGCCGCTGGCTTGGCCGGGACTGCCGGAGCCTTGGGCGCAATCGCCGGTTTTTGCGGTGCCGGCTGCGGCGGGGCGGGCTTGGCTGGGGCGGGCGGGGCCGGCTCGACCTTGGCCGCCGGTTCGGGGCTGGGGGCGGCCTCGCCCAGTTCCGGCCCCTTGTCGGGCGCGGCTTCGGGGGCGGGATTGAGCGCCGTTGCGGTGAGGCCCACCGTGTCGCTCAGGGTCACGGTCATCCGCTCGGGCGGGGGCAGCGGGGCGGCGGGCTTTTGCCACGCCAGCCACGCAAACAGCGCAACGTGCGCGGCGATCGCCACGAACAGGCCGATGCGTTCCTCGTTGCGGAAGGCGGACACGCTCATCGTCTCGGGCTAGGGCGCGGTGACTGAACCGTTGGTGACCAGCGCGATCGAATTGAACCCGGCGTGGTTCAGCTCGCCCATCACGCCCATCACCCGGCCATAGTCAAGCGCGCGGTCGGCGCGCAGGGTCACTTGCGGGGGCTTGCCATCGGCGCCCTTGGGTAGGGCTGCCAGCCGCTCGCCCAGCGTGCCGGGATCGACTTCGCCCTGATCGATGTAGATCCGCCCATCGGCGGTGATCGACAGGTCGACCTGCTGGGGTTCCTGCGCCAGGGCATTGGCATTGCTGTCGGGCAGTTCGACCGGCACCCCGGCGTTGAGCAGCGGGGCAGTGACCATGAAGATGATCAGCAGCACCAGCATCACGTCGACCAGCGGGGTAACGTTGATTTCGGCCATCGGCGCGCGGCCGCGCCGCTTTCTGCCCTTACGGGCGATGCCCATTGCCATGTTACTGGGCCTCCAGCTCGCGGCTGAGCGATGCGTGGAAGCGATCGGCAAAGCGCTGCAGGCGGGCTTCGAGCTGGTCCACCCGGTGCGAGAAGCGGTTGTAGGCGATCACCGCCGGGATGGCGGCGAACAGCCCGATGGCGGTGGCGAAGAGAGCTTCGGAAATCCCCGGCGCAACCACCGCGAGCGAGGAATTCTGCTGCTGTCCGATCTGGAAGAAGCTGTTCATGATCCCCCAGACGGTCCCGAACAGCCCGACGAACGGCGCGACCGCGCCAACGGTGGCAAGGAAGTTGAGCCGGTCGGCGAGGCGTTCGCTTTCCTGGGCCACCGCGGTGTCCATCACCGCAGCGATGCGCTGGCGGGTGCCTTCGCGGTCAAGCTGGCGCCCGGCAGTCGAGCGGCGCCATTCGCCGATCCCGGCAGCCGCGACGCGGGCCGAGGGGATCGCTGACTTGGCATAGTCGGCCTGGAAGCTGTCGATGTCCTCGGCCTTCCAGAAATCACGTTCATAGGCATCGCAGCGCTTGCGGATCGAGGCATGGCGCAGGCTGAACGATACCACGATCATCCACACCCAGACGCTGGCCAGCATCAGCCCAGCCATCACCACCTGCACGACCACGTCGGCATCGCGGAACAGTTTGACCGGATTGAGGTGGGTGGGCGCATCGGCAGCGGCGGCAAGCAGGGCAAGGGTGGTCATTGGGTGCTTTCGTCAAGGATCTGGGCAAAGGCTTGGCGCCACGCGGCGGGCATCCGGCGGGGCCGGCCATCGGGGGCGACAAAGCCGACGCGGAACTGGGCTTCGGATAGCAGCGCGCCGTCTTCGCGGAAGGCTTTCTGGTGCATCCGGCAACTGGCTGCGCCCAATTCGGTGCAGGCAGTTTCGATCCTGACGCCATCATCGAGCCGCGCGGGCACGAGATAGCGGATCGACAGGTCGGCCACGGCAAAGGCGCCTTCGCCCGCTTCGTTGGCGGCGCGCTGGTCGATCCCCAGCAGCCGCACGAAATCCGAGCGGGCGCGTTCGAACCAGCGCAGGTAATTGGCGTGATAGACCACGCCCGACAGGTCGGTGTCCTCGAAATAGGCGCGCACCGCGAACCGGTGCAGCTTGCCATCGATCAGGCCGGAAGGAAGGGCGGGGTAAGACGTCATGCCGGCCAAGGCTTTAGCCGGGGCGCGACTCGCAGGGCAAGCGCGTTGTCAGTCCATCCGTGCCAGCATCGGGCCGAGTGGACGCCCGGCGAAGACATGGACGTGAAGATGCGGCACTTCCTGGTGGCCGTGCTGGCCGATATTGGCGAGCAGGCGGTAGCCGGGCTCGACCAGCCCGGCCTCACGCGCGACCGCGCCGACCGCGCGGACGAAGCCGGCGATATCCTCGGCCGGGGCGCGGGCCGAAAAGTCGTCCCAGCTGACATAGGCGCCCTTGGGGATCACCAGCACGTGCAGCGGAGCCTGCGGGTTGATGTCGTGGAAGGCCAGCGCCCAATTGTCCTCGTAGACCTTCTTGCACGGGATTTCGCCGCGCAGGATCTTCGCGAAGATGTTCTGGTCATCATAGGGCAGGCGCGGATCGATCGGCATCGGCTTACTGGCTCCGGCTGGCTTTTTCGGCGATCCCGCTGACGCCTTCGCGGCGGTCGAGTTCGGCGAGCACTTCGGCAAGGTCCACGCCCTTGGCATCGAGCAGGACCATCAGGTGAAAGATCGTGTCGGCGGCTTCCCCGACCAGTTCCTCGCGGCTGCCCGACAGCGCGGCGATCACGGTTTCAACCGCTTCCTCGCCCAGCTTGCGGGCGATCACGGGCACTCCGCGCGCGTGGAGCTTGGCCACCCAGCTGGTTGCCGGATCGGCATTGCGGCGCGCCGCGATCGTGGCGGCGAGGCGGGAGAGGGTGTCGTTGCCTTCCATGGGCATGGCCATGCGGCGCGGCCGCGCCGAGGTCAAGCCGCGTATCAGTCCTCGGGCCGGCGGCGCGCGGCATAGCGCCCGATCACCAGCCCAGCGATCCCGATGCCCAGCAGCGTGAGATCAGAGGGTTCGGGCACCTGCACACCGCCCTGGGCCAGCGCCGGCGTGGCCGCAGCGAGGCACGCCGCGCCAAGCGCGAGGCAAAACAGGGCGGGGCGGCGAATCTCCATGAGGCTGGCCTGCGCCGCGGCGCGGTAACAGGCAACCGGCATGATTTGCCCTTGTCCCGGGGCGGGACGGGCCAAGTTCGGCGGGTTCAGCCGCGCGCGGGCAGCCCGGCGGCACGCAATGCGGCGTGGGCCTCGGCAATGGTGTGCTTGCCGAAATGGAAGATCGAGGCGGCCAGCACTGCGCTGGCATGGCCCTTGGCCACCCCTTCGACGAGGTGTTGAAGGCTGCCAACCCCGCCGCTGGCGATCACCGGTACGGCCACTGCATCGGCGATGGTGCGGGTCAGTTCGAGATCGTAGCCGGCCTGGGTGCCATCGCCGTCCATCGACGTGACCAGCAGTTCGCCCGCGCCGAGTTCCGCCAGCCGCACTGCATGGTCAACCGCGTCGATCCCGGTGGGCTTGCGCCCGCCGTGGGTGAAGATTTCCCAGTTGCCGCGCGGCGTGCGGCGCGCATCGACCGAGGCGACCACGCACTGGCTGCCGAACTTCTCGGCGATTTCGGCGACCACTTCGGGCCGGCTGACCGCGGCGGAATTGACCGCGACCTTGTCGGCGCCGGCGAGCAGCAGCGCGCGGGCATCCTCGGCGCTGCGCACTCCGCCGCCGACCGTCAGCGGCATGAAGCAGACCTCGGCGGTGCGGCGCACCACGTCGAGCAGCGTGCCGCGCCCTTCGTGGCTGGCGGAAATGTCGAGAAAGCACAGTTCGTCGGCCCCGGCCGCGTCATAGGCGCGGGCCTGTTCGACCGGATCGCCGGCATCCTTGAGGTCGACGAAGTTGACGCCCTTGACCACGCGGCCATCGCGCACATCGAGACAGGGAATGACGCGGACGCGGACGGTCATGACGGCGGCCTCAGCTCCGGCTGGCGATGGCGATCGCGGCGGCGAGATCGAGCCGCCCTTCGAACAGGGCGCGGCCCGTGATCACGCCTTCGATCCCGTCAGCGGCGTGGAGCGCGAGCACGTTGATGTCGTCGATCCCCTTGACCCCGCCCGAGGCGATCACCGGGATATCGACCCGGCGTGCGAGATCGACCGTGGCCTCGATGTTGACGCCCTTGAGCAGCCCGTCGCGGCCGATGTCGGTGAACAGCAGGCTGGCAACGCCGGCGTCTTCAAAGCGGCGGGCCATGTCGGTCACCGGCACGTCGGACAGCGCGGCCCAGCCTTCGGTGGCGACCATCCCGTCGCGGGCATCGACCGCCACGACGATCCCGCCGGGAAATTCGCGCGCCATGTCCTTCACGAACTGCGGATCCTTGAGCGCGGCGGTGCCCATCACCACGCGCGCCACGCCAAGATCGAACCAGCCGGTCACCGCTTCGCGGGTGCGGATCCCGCCGCCGAGCTGGACGTGGCTGGGGAACACCTCAAGGATGCCTTCCACCGCCTCGCGGTTTTCGGCGCGGCCGGCGAACGACCCGTCGAGATCGACGACGTGGAGGTATTGCGAGCCAGCCTCGGCAAACAGCATGGCCTGGGCGGCGGGATTGTCACCGTAGACGGTGGCGCGGTCCATATCGCCTTCAGCGAGGCGCACGACCTGCCCACCTTTGAGGTCGATGGCGGGAAAAACGATCATCTTACGGTTTCCAGTCGAGGAAATTGGCGAGGAGCGCGAGCCCGTAAGCCTGGCTCTTTTCGGGATGGAACTGGACGCCCACCACATTGCCCTGCGCCACGGCCGCGACCAGCCCGCCGCCGTGATCGGTCATCGCCGCGACATGGCGGCCGTCTTCGGGGACGAAGTGATAGGAATGGAGGAAATAGGCCTCACGCGGCTCGATCAGCGGGGCGTGGGGCGCGGGAATCACGTCGTTCCAGCCCATGTGCGGGATCTTGATCGCGGGATCGGTGCGCTCGATCTTGCACACTTCGCCCGGGATCCAGCCAAGCCCCTGGGTCACCCCATGCTCAACCCCGCGCGAGGCGAGCAGCTGCATTCCGACGCAAATGCCCAGGAACGGCGCGCCGCCCACCAGCACGCGCTCGGACAGGGCTTCTTCCATCCCGGCAATCGCGCGCAGCCCTTCGGCGCAGGCCTTGAAGCTGCCGACGCCCGGCAGGACGATGCGATCGGCCGCACGCACCACGTCGGCATCGGCGGTTAGCGTCACGCCCTCGGCCCCGGCGGCCTTGAGCGCGTTTGCGACCGAGTGGAGGTTGCCCGCGCCGTAATCAATCAGCGCGAGAACGTCAGCCACCGAGCTGGCCCTTGGTGCTGGGGACCGCGCCCTGCTTGCGCGGATCGAGTTCCACCGCGGCGCGCATCGCCCGGGCAAAGCCCTTGAAGATGCCTTCGCAGATGTGGTGGTTGTTGGTGCCGTAGAGCAGTTCGATGTGCAGCGTGATGCCCACCGCCTGGGCGATCGACTGGAACCAGTGCTCGAACAGCTCGGTATCCATTTCGCCGAGGCGTTCCTGGGTGAAGCCGGCGTTCCACACCAGCCACGGGCGCCCCGAAATGTCGAGCACGACGCGGCTCAGCGCCTCGTCCATCGCCGAATGGGCCTCGCCGTAACGGCCGATCCCGCCCTTGTCGCCAAGCGCCTGGGCAATCGCCTGGCCGATCGCGATGGCGCTGTCCTCGGTGGTGTGGTGCTGGTCGACGTGGAGATCGCCGTTCACCTTGCAGGTGATGTCGATCAGCGAGTGACGGCTGAACTGTTCGATCATGTGATCGAGGAAGCCGATCCCGGTGGCCACGTCATAGCGGCCGGTCCCGTCGAGGTTCACTTCGACGAGAATGTCGGTTTCGTGAGTCTTGCGGGCGATCCGACCTGTGCGCATGAGGCTGGCCTATAGGCTGGAATCGCACGGGCGCAATCCTTTTGCGCCGCCTTCCCCCTTGACCCTGCGCGGTCGCAGCGCCACTTGAAGGACATGGACGAAGAAACCACCGACAGCCTGATCCCCTACGACGAAATCGTGCAGGAGGCCCTGCGCGCCGTGGTCGGCCGGGTGCTGGGCCAGGTCGTGGACGCCGGCGGCACACTGCCGGGCGACCATCATTTCTACATCACCTTCAAGACCGGGGCGCCGGGTGTCGACATTCCGCGCCACCTCGTCGAACGCTTCCCCGATGAAATGACCATCGTGCTCCAGAACAAGTTCTGGGAGCTGACGGTCGAGCCTGATTATTTCTCGGTCGGGCTGTCGTTCAACCAGATCCCGAGCAAGCTGGTGATCCCGTTCGCCGCGATCACCGCCTTCGTCGATCCGGCGGTCGATTTCGGGCTGCAGTTCCAGGCCGTGGCCACCGAAGCCGGCTTTGCCGCCGACCCGGTCGAGGACGACGAACGCCCCGAACCGGTCACCACCGACGATGGCTCCAACGTGGTCACCGTGGATTTCGGGCGCAAGAAGTAGGCCGATGGCCAGCAACAAGCTCCTTGCCGAGATCCTGCGCAAGGGCGGCGGCAAGCTGCTCAACGCCGCGATCGACAAGGTGCTGCCGGTGGCCGCTGCCGCCGAAGCGGTCAGTGATGCCGCTGCTCCGGCCAAGCCCAAAAAGTCGCTGATCGGCGGGGTTGCCGGCGCGATGGCGGTGCGGCTGGCCACCCGTTCGGTGCCCGGCGCGATCGTGGTTGGCAGCTCGCTGCTGGCCAAGCGGCTGTACGACCGGCGCCATGCCCGGCGCGCCGCCAAGGCGACCACTCGCGGAAAAGACGCGCCCAAGACTTGATCTGCAGGGCCCAGATGCGCGATTGGAGCGCATGGCACCCACTCCTGACACGCTTCAGCGCCGCGGCCTGATGTTCATCCTGTCCTCGCCCTCGGGCGCGGGCAAGACCACGATCGCGCGCAAGCTGCTGGCCCACGATCCCGAGATCCGCATGTCGGTTTCGGCCACGACCCGCCCGATGCGCCCCGGCGAAGTCGACGGGAAGGACTATCACTTCGTCACCCAGGCCGAATTTGACCGGATGGTCGAAGCGGGCGAATTCCTCGAATGGGCGACCGTGTTCGGCCATTCCTATGGCACGCCCAAGGCGCAGGTGAAGGCCGGGATCCGCGAGGGCCACGATTTCCTGTTCGATATCGACTGGCAGGGCACCCAGCAGCTTTACCAGAAGATGGAAACCGACGTCGTTCGCGTGTTCCTGCTGCCCCCCAGCATCGACGAACTGCGCCGCCGGCTGACCGGGCGCGGGACCGACAGCGCCGAGGTCATCCAGTCGCGCATGGACCGCGCCCGCGCGGAAATCAGCCACTGGGACGGCTATGACTATGTCGTGGTCAACGACGACATCGAGGCCTGCTTTGCCAAGGTCTGCGAAATCCTCGCCGCCGAACGCATGAAGCGCGCCCGCCAGACCGGCCTGATCGGCTTCGTGCGCGGGTTGATGACAGATTGAGCGATCAGGGCCGCCCGGCCCGCGCCGCGCCCACTTCGCTGACCAGCACCTTGCCCTTGGGGGCCTTGGCCGCTTCCGTCGCATCCGAGCTTGGCGCGACCAGCATGAACAGGTGGCGGCCTTCGGGCCCGCCGAGCATGCAGGCGTAGCAGGGCAAGTCGCCGGTCGAGATCACCTCCAGCACTTCGCCGCCCGCGCCGATCCGGGCACATTCGGGAGCGAGCGGGTTGGCGATCCACACCGCGCCGGCGCTATCAAGGCAGATGCCATCGGGCACACGCGGCCAGGTCGGGGCCCATTCGCGGCGGTTCGCAAGGGTGCCGTCCGCGCCGATGTCGAGCGCGGTGAGCGTGCCGCCCAGCGTTTCACCCAGGATCAGCGTCTGGCCATCGGGGGTGATGACCATGCCGTTAGGGAAAGAAAAGCGTTCGCCTGGAGCGGCATCGCTGACGCGGCCGTCAGGCTGCACCAGCGCGAGGCAGGTGCGGGGATGATCGGCGATTACGCTCTCGGCCCCGCGTGCGTGGATTTCGGCATCCAGATCGAAGCCGAAGTTGCCGACATAGGCCCGGCCCTGCCGATCTACGACCATATCGTTGCACAGGAAGGCGGAGTGTTCTGCCAGATCGGCGTGGAGTTCAAACCGCCCGTCGGGCCAGCGCCGCCAAAGCTGGCGCAGTTCCATCCGCACCACCAGCAGCGAGCCATCGGGCATCCAGCCGAGGCCCGAGGGACGGCCTTCGACGTCGAGTTCGGTGCGCAGGTTGCCGGCCAGATCGACCGAGCAGACCCGGTGCGAATAGAAGTCCGAAAACCACAGGCGCCCGCCCGCACCATCGTCATGCCAGCGCGGCCCCTCGCCAAAGTAGATGCCTTCTACCAGGGTGGAGACCGCGCTGCTCATGTCAGTGCCCGTCGCCCGAGGGATCCTGGAAGCTCTCCGGGATCCACGCGTTGACGATGCCGCCATCGATCGGGATCGTGGTGCCAACCACATAGTCGCCCGCGCGGCTGGCAAGGTAGATCGCCCCGCCGGCGATATCCTCGGCCACGCCGACGCGCTTGTAGGGGATGCCCTTGGCCGAACCTTCGGGATTCTTGGCCGCGGCCTTGTTCATTTCGCTCGGATAGGCGCCCGGCGCGATGCAGGTGGCAACGATGTTGTCCTTGATCAGCCGCGCGGCCATGCGCTTGGTCAGGTGGATCACCGCCGCCTTCGAGGCCTGGTAGGAATAGGTTTCCCACGGGTTGGGGCGCAGCCCGTCGATCGAGGCGATGTTGATCACCTTGGCCGGACGGTCAAACCGGCCCGCGGCCTTCAGCAGCGGGTGCAGCTTCTGGGTGAGGAAGAACAGCGACTTGACGTTGAGGTCCATGACCTTGTCCCAGCCCGCTTCGGGGAACTGGTCAAATTCGGTGCCCCAGGCAGCCCCGGCGTTGTTGATCAGCACATCGAGGCGGCTTTCGCGCGCGGCGAGTTCTTCGGCGAGGCGCTTGATCTCGTCCATCTGCGAAAGATCGCCCGGCAGGCCGATCACCTTGCCGGGGTACTGCGCGTCGAATTCGGCGATCGTTTCGGCCATCTGCTCGCGCTTGCGGGCGGTGATGTAGACCTTTTCGGCACCGGCCGCGAGGAAGCCCTCGACCAGCATCTTGCCGATCCCGCGGCTGCCGCCGGTGATCAGCGCGATCTTGCCTTCAAGGCTGAACAGCTTGGAAAAATCCATCGGTCCTGCTCCTCTCAATAGCCGCTGAGCCGGGCGACACGCTCGGCATGGTAATAGACATCGCCCATGAACTCGGCGAGCGCACGGTCACGCTTCATGTAGAGGCCGATGTCGTATTCGTCGGTCATGCCGATCCCGCCGTGCATCTGCACGCCTTCCTTGACCGCGAGTGCGGCAGCCTTGCCCGCCTTGGCCTTCGCGACCGAGACCATCAGCTCGGCCTTTTCGCTGCCAGCATCGAGCAGCTGCTGGGCCTTGATCACCACGGCGCGGGCGATCTCGATCTCGGAATAGAGATGCGCGGCGCGGTGCTGGAGGGCCTGGAATTCACCGATCAGACGCCCAAACTGCTTGCGCTGCTTGAGGTAGGTGGTGGTCATGTCGAACGAGCCGCCGGCAACCCCGAGGCTTTCCGCCGCCGCGCCGATCCGGCCCGCGGCCAGCACCTTGTTCAGCAGGTCGCGCCCGCCATCGACTTCGCCGATCACCGCATCGGCATCGAGCTGGACATTGTCGAGCTTGACGTGGGTGGCGACCGAACTGTCGACCAGCCGCACCGCATCCTGCGACAGGCCGGCCACATCCTTGGGCACGGCGAACAGGGTGATCCCGGCATCGTCGTCGTCATTGCCCGCGGTGCGCGCGGCAACCACCAGCATGTCGGCCGAGCCGCCGTGGACCACGAAGGCCTTGCTGCCCGACAGCGAGAAGCCATTGCCCGAGCGCACCGCGCGGGTCTTGATCCGTTCGGGGCGGTGCTTGGCGCCTTCGTCGATCGCGACGGCGAACACCGCATCACCCGAGAGCAGGCCCGGCAGGTAACGGCCCTTGAGTTCGGCGCTGGCCGCGCCCAGCGCGGTGGCGGCCATGACCGAGCTGGTCAGGAACGGCGAGGGGGTGAGATTGCGGCCGACTTCCTCAAGCACGATCCCGGCTTCGACATGGCCCATGCCCAGGCCGCCATCGGCCTCGGCCACGAGCATCCCGGTAAAGCCGAGTTCGGCAAACTGCTTCCACAGCGCATGGCCGAAGCCATCCTTGCAGTTGATGTCACGGAAATGGCGCAGCTGCTTCGCGATCGCACCTTCTTCGGCCATGAACGGACGGGCGGTATCGGCGAGCATCGCCTGGTCTTCGGTATGATAGAGCGGCATTTCAGGCTCCCTGGAATATCATGGGCGGCGCGGCGCCAATGTGGCCGCCGCGCGCCGAATTGCGGTCTGGGTCAGGCCCCCGGCAGGTTGAGGATGCGCTTGGCGATGACGTTGAGCATCACCTCGCTGGTCCCGCCTTCGATCGAGTTGGCCTTGGTGCGCAGCCAGTTGCGCGCATGGGAGCCGCCATCGCTCGCCTCGCTTTCCCATTCGAGCGCGGCGTTGCCGCCCGCCGACATGACCAGTTCGAGCCGGCGCTTGTTGATCTCGGTCCCGGCGTATTTCATCATGTTGGGCTGGGCCGGGTGGCCGCGGCCGATCTTGACCTCGTCTATGAACTTTTCGCTCATCGCGGTGAAGGCCAGCGCATCGACATCGAACAGCGCCAGTTCGGCGCGCAGCACCGGATCTTCGAGCGCCCCGCCGCGGGCCATCGCCGCGCCCAGCGAACCGGCGCGGTCCGCGCCGCCCGTGGCCGAGATCATCTCGCGCTCGTGCCCGAGCAGATACTTGGCCACGTCCCAGCCGCGATTGAGTTCGCCCACGATCTGGCCCTTGGGCACCGTCACGTTGTCGAAGAAGGTTTCGCAGAACGGCGAATTGCCCGAAATCAGCAGGATCGGCTTGGTCGAAACGCCGGGCGTGGTCATGTCGAACAGCAGGAACGAGATGCCCTGATATTTGTTCGTCTTGTCGGTGCGGACCAGACAGAAGATCCAGTCGGCCTTGTTGGCGTAGGAGGTCCAGATCTTCGAGCCGTTGACCACCCAGTGATCGCCCTTGTCCTCGCCGTAGGTCTGCAAGGACACGAGGTCGGAGCCCGAACCCGGTTCCGAATAGCCCTGGCACCAGCGGATTTCGCCGCGCGCGATCTGGCCGAGATAGTGGACCTTCTGTTCCTCGGTCCCGAACTTGAGCAGGGCGGGGCCCAGCATCCAGATGCCGAAGCTGGAAAGCGGCGGGCGCGCATTGATGCGGACCATTTCCTCGCGCCAGACCTTGGCTTCGGCCGCGGTCATCCCGGCGCCACCATAGGCCTTGGGCCAATCGGGCACGGTATAGCCCTTGGCCGCGCAGCGTTCGAGCCAGACCTTCTGGGCTTCGTTCTTGAACTTGAAATTGCGGCCGCCCCAGCAGGCGTCGTCCTCGTCGCGGACGGGCTCGCGCATTTCGGCCGGGCAGTTTGCTTCCAGCCAGGCACGGATTTCCGCGCGGAAGGCATCAAGGTCTGACATCTTTTGGGACTCCTCTCTTAATCGCGAGGTTAAGGCGAGTCGGCGGCCGCGTGCAAGGCCGGATTTCCGCCATTTGGCAACAATCGCCCTTGCCGTAGCGTCAACCGCTACGGCGTTGACCATGGCGTTTCCCGGCCTAAGCTGCCCGCAAATCAAAACGATATATGGAGAGAGATGGATGCGATTCTCGGGCAAGTGCGTCGTCGTCACGGGTGCGGCATCGGGTATTGGCCGCGCGGCCACGCTGCTGTTCGCCCGCGAAGGCGCGACCGTGTTCGCCGCCGATCTCAACCTTGCCGGGGCCGAGGCTGTGGCGCGCGAGGGCGACAACATCATCCCCGTGGCCTGTGACGTGTGCGATGTGGCGCAGATCAAGGAGCTGATGGATCATGCCGCGGGCACCTGCGGCGGGATCGACCACGTGTTCAACAACGCCGGCGCCGGCGGCGCGCGTGAAGGCATCGACGAGATCGACGCCGATGGCTGGGACCGCACGATGGACCTGCTGCTGCGCTCGGTGGCGATGGGGATTCGCTATGCCGTGCCGCACATGAAGGGGCGTCCCGGGGCGGCCATCGTCAACACTTCGTCGGTGGCGGCGGTCGGGCCGGGCTATTCGCCCACGGCCTATGCCGTGGCCAAAGCCGGGGTGCTGCACCTGACCAAGTGCGC
>CALKVF010000033.1 GCA_937996535.1 uncultured Novosphingobium sp.
GGCACGATGGTCAACGTCACGCTGTGCTTCTCGGCCAATCAGGCGCTGCTCGCGGCCAAGGCCGGCGCCAGCTTCGTCTCGCCCTTCGTGGGCCGTCACGATGACA
Source organism: uncultured Novosphingobium sp. (assembly GCA_937996535.1). GTDB lineage: Bacteria > Pseudomonadota > Alphaproteobacteria > Sphingomonadales > Sphingomonadaceae > Novosphingobium. Next base: position 107 of record CALKVF010000033.1, read on the forward strand.
ACGGCTTTGATGGGATGCAGCTGATCAGCGACATCCGCCTGATCTATGACAACTATGCCTTCGCCACCGAAATCCTCGTCGCCTCGGTGCGCCATGGCATTCACGTGCTCGAAGCCGCGAAGATCGGCGCCGACGTGATGACCGCGCCGCCGTCGGTCATCAAGGGGCTGTTCAAGCACGTCCTGACCGACAAGGGCATCGAAGGCTTCATGGCCGATTGGGCCAAGACCGGGCAGTCGATCTGACCCGGCGGTGATCTGAGGCGCTGAGCGAACTTGTCCGACGAATCCCCTCTCGACCGCTTCAAGTCCGTGCTGACCGGCACGGCCCGCGCCGTTGCCCACGAGCCGGAGCTGGAAGTGGCGTGGACGGCGGATACGGCGGTTGCCAATGGCAAGAACCTGCGCATCCCGATGCCTGGCCGCGCCCTGCCGCGCGAACAGGCGATGGAAGCGCGCGGGTTTGCCGACAGTTTCGCCCTGCGTCTGCGCCACCACAACGATCAGCTCCACGCCAGCAAGGCGCCGGGCGATCCCACTGCGCGGGCCTGCTATGACGCGGTCGAGCAGGTCCGTTACGAGGCGCTGGGCGCCAATGCCTATGCCGGGGTGCGGGCCAATCTCGATGCCGCGCAAATGGTGCGGATCGGCGGCGATCCGATCACCCGCGCGACCCGGTCGGACGAAGTGCCGATGCAGGCCGCGCTGGCGCTCTTGCTGCGCGAACACCTGACCGGCCAGCCCGTGCCCGAGGCGGCGCGCGCCGGGGTCGAAATGCTGCGCGGCTGGATCGGCGAAAAGGCGGGGGCGGATTTTACCGCGCTGGCGGCCTCGCTCGACGATCAGGAGGCCTTCCAGCACCTGACGCTCGACATGCTGAAGCATCTCGAACTGACCCGCGCCGACCAGCTTGAGCCCAACACCGAAGAGGGCGAAGAGCAGGACAGCGAGGACGAACAGGACGAGCAGCAGCCCGAGGACGGGGATTCCGCCGAGGACCAGACCCCGAGCGAAGCCGCTGCCGAACCCAGCGAAAGCGACGAGGAAGGCGAAAGCGAAACCCAGCGCGAGATGGAAGACGATTCCGCCGAGGCGGAAGAAGGCGACGAGGGTGAGGAGGGTATGCTCCCGACCCGCCCGAACCGCGCCTGGACCGACATTCCCGCGAATTTTGACTACAAGGCCTTCACGCTTGCATTCGACGAAGTCGTCAGCGCCAGCGACCTGTGTGACGATGATGAACTGGGCCGTCTGCGCGCCTATCTCGACGCGCAGCTGAAGGGCTTGCAGGGGATCGTCACCAAGCTCGCCAACCGGCTTCAGCGCCGGCTGATGGCGCAGCAGAACCGCAGTTGGGACTTCGATCAGGAAGAAGGCCTGCTCGATGCCGCGCGGCTGGCCCGCGTGGTGATCTCGCCCGGGCACTCGCTGTCCTACAAGATCGAGCGCGAGGTCGAATTCAAGGACGCCATCGTCACCCTGCTGCTCGACAATTCGGGCTCGATGCGCGGGCGGCCGATCTCGATCGCGGCGATCAGCGCCGATGTGCTGGCGCGCACGCTCGAACGCTGCGGGGTCAAGACCGAGATCCTCGGCTTTACCACCCGCGCGTGGAAGGGCGGGCAGAGCCGCGAGGCCTGGCTTGCCGGCGGAAAACCGGTGCAGCCCGGCCGTCTCAACGACCTGCGTCACATCGTCTACAAGAAGGCCGACGAACCCTATCGCCACGCCCGCAAGAACCTGGGCCTGATGATGCGCGAAGGTCTGCTGAAAGAGAACATCGACGGTGAGGCGCTGCTCTGGGCGCACACGCGCCTCTTGGGTCGCAGCGAGGATCGCCGGATCCTGATGGTCATTTCCGACGGCGCGCCGGTCGATGACAGCACGCTCAGCGTCAACAGCGCGGGCTATCTCGAACTGCACCTGCGCCGGGTGATCGACTGGATCGAAAAGCAGTCGCCCGTTCAGCTGGTCGCCATCGGGATCGGTCACGACGTAACCCGCTATTACCGCCGCGCCGTGACCATCATGGATGTCGAGCAACTGGGCGGGGCGATGATCGAACAGCTCGCCCGCCTGTTCGAGGACGAATAGGCTTGACCGGGCCGTTTAATCGAACAATTAAACGGCCATGAGCAAAAGCACCACTGTTACCCAGGCCGTCCTTTCACGGCGTTCGATCCGCGCTTTCACCGACCAGCCGGTTCCGCTCGATCTGATCCGCCAGATCATGGATACCGCGCGCTGGGCGCCTTCGGGCTGCAATTTCCAGCCGTGGGAAGGCGCGATCCTGACCGGTGAGCCGCTGCGCCAGCTGCAGGCCAAGATGCAGGCCTCGCAGCCGCAGGATCCCAAGGAATATTCGTGGAGCGATCCTGAAGTCCTGCCCGAATGCCTCGCCCGGCTGCAACAGGTTGGCGCTGACATGTATACCGCCCTGCAGGTGGAGCGCGCCGACAAGGCCGGCCGCGCCGACTTCATGGCGCGCAATGTCGTCTCGTTCGACGCTCCGGCTGTGCTGATGGTCTATTTCCCGCGGGTCATGGGTTCGCCCCAGTGGTCGGACGTGGGGATGTGGCTGCAGACGATCATGCTGCTGCTGCGCGAACACGGCCTTGATAGCTGCCCGCAGGAATTCCTCTCGATGTATTCCAAGGTCATCAAGGACTTCCTGGGCGTTTCGGATGAAAGCCACATCTTCTTCTGCGGGATCGCCATCGGCTATCAGGACGAGGAAGACCCGGTGAACCACTTCGACCGCAAGCGCGAACCGCTCGATGGGAAGATCAAGTTCCTCGGCTTTGAATAAGGGCACCATCATGGACGTTACCGAAGCCGTTGCCTCGCGCCGCTCGATCCGCGCGTTCAAGGACCAGCCGGTGGACCGTGCCGTCCTGACCCGCGTGCTCGAAAAGGCGCAGAATTCGCCTTCGGGGGGCAATACCCAGCCGTGGAACGCTGTGATGCTGGCGGGGGCTGAACTGGCCAAGCTGCTGGCCAAGGTTGCCGAAGTGATCCCGCAGGGGCTGGCCGCCTATTCGCCCGAATACAACATCTATCCCCCCGAGCTTGAGGGCGCCTATGCCGCCCGCCGGTTCGGCGTGGGCGAGGCGATGTATGCCGCGCTCGATATCCCGCGCGAGGATAAGGCCAGCCGGCTCAAGTGGTTCGGCCGCAATTTTCAGGCCTTCGGCGCGCCGGTGCTGATGTTGGTTCACACCCCGCGCTACATGGGCCCGCCGCAGTGGTCGGACATGGGGATGTGGCTGCAGACCGTGATGCTGCTGCTGCGCGAGGAAGGGCTCGATAGCTGCGCGCAGGAAGCCTGGGCGGTCTATACCAAGCAGATCCGCGAATGCGTCGATATCCCGGAAGACCACATCTTCTTCTGCGGCCTCGCCATTGGACATGGCGACCGCGACCAGGTGATCAACCAGTTCCCGGTGCCGCGTGCGCCGCTGGATGAAGTGGTGCGCTGGCAGGGGTTCTAGGGGGCTCGCCACCTTGACCAGCGCGACCGGCCCGGTAAGGCCGGAGCGATGACCGATACGCCTGCCTTGCAGCTGTTCAACAGCCTGACCCGCCAGCTCGAAGCGTTCGAGCCTGTCCATCCCGGCGAAGCGCGCGTCTATACCTGCGGGCCGACGGTTTATAACTATCCGCACATCGGCAACATGCGCGCCTATGTCTTTGCCGACATTCTGGGCCGCACGCTGAGCTTCAAGGGCTACAAGCTCACCCACGTCATCAACATCACCGATGTCGGCCACCTGACCGACGATAGCGATGCGGGCGAGGACAAGATGGAAAAGATGGCGGCGCAGCGGGCGCAGTCGATCTGGGACATCGCTAAGCACTATACCGAAGCCTATTGGGCCGACATCAAGGCGCTGAACATCCGCGAGCCGGCGCACTGGTCAATCGCGACCGACTATGTCCCCGCGATGATCGATTTCGCCAAAAGCATTGCCGACAAGCACTGCTACGAGCTGGAGAGCGGGCTCTATTTCGACGTTGCGTCCGTGGCCGACTATGGCCGTCTCGCTCGCGCGAACACCGAAGAGGGGGAGGGCCGGATCGAGGCCGTCGAGGGCAAGCGCAACGCGGCGGACTTCGCGATCTGGCGCAAGACCCCGGCGGGCGAAAAGCGCCAGATGGAATGGGACAGCCCGTGGGGCCGCGGCGCGCCGGGCTGGCATCTCGAATGCTCGGTCATGTCGGGGCAGCTGCTGGGCTTTCCGTTCGACATTCACACCGGCGGGATCGATCACCGCGAGATCCACCACCCCAACGAGATCGCGCAGAACCAGGCGTTCTGCTGCAGCGACAAGGCAAGTGGCGGCCTCGACGTGCCGGCCAATTCCGGCGCGCGGGTATGGATGCACAACAACTTCCTGGTCGAGCGCAGCGGCAAGATGTCGAAGTCCTCGGGCGAGTTCCTGCGGTTGCAGCTGCTGATCGACAAGGGCTATCATCCGCTCGCCTACCGCATGATGTGCCTGCAGGCGCACTATCGCAGCGAACTGGAATTCAGCTGGGATGGCCTTGGTGCGGCGCTGGTGCGCTTGAAGCGGCTGCTGATGGCGGTGGGCACCCTGCGCGCGCAGGCCAGCGCGGCGGACAGCTGGGGGCCTAAATTCGTGCCCTTCGTCGAACGCTTCGATGCGGCCGTTTCGGACGATCTGAACACCCCGGTCGCGCTGACCGTGCTGGAAGAGGTGGCCGCGCTCAAGAAGGTTGATGCCGCTGAAAAGCTGGCGGTGATTGCGGCGATGGACGCGGTGTTGGGGCTGGGCCTGCTCGAGATCGAACGCGCAGACCTGCGGCTGCGGCCCAAGGCGGCGAGCATTGCCGAAGCCGATATCGCTGCCGCGCTCGAACGCCGCAAGGAAGCCCGCGCGGCCAAGGACTTTGCCGCCTCTGACGCGCTGCGCGATGAGCTGGCCGCGCAAGGGGTCGAGGTGATGGACGGCGACCCGCTCGGCTGGGAATGGAAGCTGGGGGCGTGAAGCTTTGGCGCCTGACCCGCGCGCCATTCGTGGCGCTCGACGGGAAGGGCGCTGCATTGCATGGCGCACGGTATGCTCCGCGCGGGCACCCGGTCGTCAGTCTAGCCAGCGAGGCGGGCCTCGCGGTGCTTGTGGCGCTGCGTTACCTGCCGCCTGACCACTCGGACGTTGCCGATGACTACGTGCTTGGTTGGACCGAAATTGCCGCCACGCCCGAACGTGCGCCCGAGGGGGCGGACCCGGCAGTCGCCGCCTTCGTTGGCGAATGGCTGGAGAGTAAGCGATCGCTGCTCATCGCCATCCGCTCGCGGGTCTTGCCCGAAGCCGATGTGGTCTATCTCAACCCGCGGCATCCCGATGCGGCCGGCGTGCCGCCGCTGACCACGCGTCCATTCAGTTTTGCGGAGTGCCTGCATCGCCCGCCGATGCTGGCATCCTACCGGAGTGCGCCATGACCATAACCGTTCTCAACGCGCTGCTGCGCCCGCTGCTCGAGCCGCGCCTGCCCTCATGGGTTGAGCCGCGCTGGTATGGCTCGAAGCAGGAAGCCTTCGATCTGGCGCATGAGGCCGAGATCGGCTGGTTCGACATGTATGCCAAGGATGACATGGCCGAAGTCATCACCCGCGCCGCGAACCTGAAGTGGCTCAATTCGGTGTTTGCCGGGGTGGAAAGCTTCCCGCTCGATCTGCTGGAACAGCGCGGGGTGGTGCTGACCAACGGGGCCGGGATCAATGCCATTCCGATTGCCGAGTTCGTGGTCATGGGGCTGCTGGCCCATTGCAAGGGCTATGGCGAAATCGTCCGCGCGCAGGACCGGCACGAATGGCTGAAAGATGCGCCGGGCAAGCGCGAACTCTATGGCAGCAAGGCGCTGATCCTGGGCTATGGTGCGATCGGGCAGGAAGTGGCCAAGCGGCTGGAAGCCTTCGCGGTCGAGGTAACGGCGGTGCGCCGCACCCCGGGGGCGGGCACTTTGGCTCCGCACGAATGGCGGGCGCGGCTGGGCGAATTTGACTGGGTGATCCTCTCGCTCCCCGCCACGGCGCAGACCGATGGCACGATTGGCGCGGCCGAACTCGCGGCGATGAAAAGCGATGCGGTGCTGGTCAATGTCGGGCGCGGTTCGGCGGTCGATCAGGCGGCGCTGGGCACGGCGCTGGCCGAGCGGCGGATCGGCGGGGCGATGCTGGATGTCACCACGCCCGAACCGCTGCCCGAGCACGACCCGCTGTGGGATCTGCCCGGCACTCAGGTGACCATGCACCTCTCGGGCCGGGCGCAGAACCGGATGTTCGAACGCTCGGCCGCGCGGTTCCTTGAAAACCTGGCCCGCTACGAACGCGGCGAGCCGCTGACCCCGCAGGTCGACTACGCGCTGGGATACTAGGCGTCATCCAGCACCAGCAGTTCGATTTCCGCCGTCAGGCGGGGGTCGGGCAGCAGGGTGTGTTCGGCAGCCACCACCGCGGCATCGGCCACCAGCCGGCGCGGCAGGATGAATTCGTGATTGGGCAGGGCCGCGATCAGCTGCTCGCCGGCCGCCACCGCGTCTGCCCCGGTGAATGCCAGCAGCACGGTGTGGCGCGACCCTGAAAAGGTCACGCTGGCCCAGGCGCGTTCGGCGTGGCGGATCAGTTCGGCCTTGCCGCCAGCCAGTTCAAGCAGGGCCGAAAGCAGGTGCAGCCACGGAGCGGTGCCCGCCCTGCGCGCAGGTTCGAACGGGATCTGCATGGCGCGGTGGGTGGCAGGATCAAATTGCACGGGCATTCTTCCGGTAAATGTTCATGAAATGTTCTACACGTGTTTCGGTCGCGCAGCGGGGGGTGCGGCCATTGCGCAGGTCTTCGACAAAGCGCGGATCGTGCACCGCCAGCCGCCCGAACTTGGTCCAGGGCATGCCGGTTTCCCGCAGAAACCGCTCGATCCGCATCAGCAACATTCGTCGTCCTTCCCTCGCTAACCGCCTGTCCCATCACGACGAATCGCCGTGGGGATGACCTTGTTTTCAGGGCTGAAATCCTACTTGTCTAGGAAAAATACATCGCGTAGGATGAAATCATGAAAAGCCCCGATCCCCGCGCCCGGCTGCTGCAATTGGCGAGCCAGCATGGTGCCAGCCTGTCTGGCCTGTCTGAGTTGATTGGAAGAAATTCAACCTATTTGCAGCAGTTTGTTCGCAAGGGTAGCCCGCGTAAGCTGGAAGAAACCGATCGCCGGACCCTGGCCCGTTTCTTTGGCGTGGCCGAAGGAGAGCTGGGCGCGCCAGAGGAAAATTCCTCGCAAAGTGTGGGAAAACCCCCGCGCGGCGAATGGGTCGATGTGCCGCGTCTGGCGTTGGGGGCATCGGCCGGGCCGGGCGCGCTGGGGTTTGAAGAGGCGCCGATCGGCGCGTTCCGCTTTGCCGCGCGCTGGCTGCGTGAGCAGGGGCTCGATCCTGCGCGGCTGTCGGCCATCCGGGTTGAGGGCGATTCGATGGAGGCCACGCTGCGCGACGGCGACGAGATTCTGGTCGATCGCAGCCCGCGCGCCTTGCGGGATGGGATCCACGTGGTGCGCACCGGCGATGCGCTGCTGGTCAAGCGGCTCGACACCAGCCGGCCCGGCGTGATTGCGCTGGTCAGCGACAATCCGGCCTATCGCACGCTCGAACTTCCGCCCGAGGAGGTCGAGGTGATCGGCCGGGTGGTCTGGAAAAGCGGGCGGCTATAGCCGAGGCTTGATTTCGGGGAGGGCGCCGTCCATTTCCGGAGGCATGACACAGCCCAGCCAGCCTATCGCCAGCGAGCCCCCGATGCGCGTCGGGATCGTCCCTGTCACCGCGCTCGAACAGAACTGTTCGCTGATCTGGTGCACCAAGACGATGAAGGGCGCGCTGATCGATCCGGGCGGCGATCTCGATAAGCTGAAGGCGGCGGTCGCCAAGATGGGCGTGACGCTCGAAAAGCTGCTCGTTACCCACGGTCATATCGACCACTGCGGGCAGACCGGAATGCTCGCCAAGGAACTCGGCCTGCCGATCGAAGGCCCGCATGAGGCCGATCGGTTCTGGATTTCGCGGATCGAGGAAGACGGCGTCAAATACGGCATTCACGCCGAAGTGTTCGAGCCGACCCGCTGGCTGAGCGATGGCGACAAGGTCACCGTGGGCGAACTCGAACTTGATGTGATCCATTGCCCCGGCCACACCCCGGGCCACGTCGTGTTCTATCACGCGCCGTCGCACTTTGCGGTGGTGGGAGACGTGCTGTTTGCCGGATCGATCGGACGGACCGACTTCCCGCTGGGCAATCACCAGCAACTGATCGATTCGATCACCCAGAAGCTCTGGCCGCTGGGCAATGATGTGACCTTCCTGCCGGGGCATGGCCCGACCAGCACCTTCGGGCGCGAGCGGCAGGTCAACGGATTCGTCAGCGATTACCTGCTGAGCTAAATGGTCCCGCCCCGCCGGCAGATCCGGCAGGGCGGAACGAGTGGTGGATTACATCCGCCCGGTGGCGATCAGCACGGCCACCACAGCAAGGCCGATCTGGCTCAGCATGGTGGTGACGGTGCCAAAGCTGCGGCCCTTGGCCAGCGCGGTGCCGTCCATGCCGAGGCCGTGGCCGATCCGGCCCAACATATAGACCGCGCCGACGATCGGCAGCCACTGGCCGCCCTTGCCGGCGAGTTCGACCAGCGCAACCAGCGCCAGCACCCACGGGGTGTTTTCCACGAAGTTGAGCTGGGCGCGCATCCGGCGCTCCAGCAGGTCGCTTCCGCCGGTGCCGATGCTGATCTTTTCACTGGCGCGAACCTGGCCGCAGCGCAGCGCGAGCCAGAAGTTGATCACCGCCGCAGCGGCGGCCAGGCAGAGCGTGGTAGGCAGTAGAATGGGCATCGATTTCTCCCCCGTTATGGAATTGCGCAAGAACGGGGACTGACGGTGCTTGCAACCCGCGCCAAATCGGTTATAGGCGCGCCTTCGCTAGCCGCCGGCCCCAGTGCCATTTGCGCGGCCTTGTTAGACGACCCAAGAATTTTCAGGAACAGGTGCCGCGATGGCTGTCCCCAAAAGAAAAACTTCGCCCTCCCGCCGGGGCATGCGCCGCAGCCATGATGCGCTGACGCCTGCAGCATTCCACGAATGCTCGAACTGCGGTGAACTCAAGCGCCCGCACAACCTGTGCACCGCTTGCGGCCACTACAACGGGCGCGAAGTCATCGCGGTCGGGCTCTAAGCCCAGTTCCCGGGAGTAAGTGCACATGACCCTGCCGCGTATCGCCATTGATGCGATGGGCGGGGATGAAGGTGTGCGCGTGATGATCGAAGGGGCGGCGCTCGCAAGGCGCCGCCACGATCGATTCAAGTTCCTGCTCGTCGGCGACGAAGAGCGGATCAAGGCGGCGCTCGAAGCCCATCCCAACCTGCGTGCTGCGTCCGAAATCCTCCATGCTCCCGATGTGGTGAGCGGAGAAGAACGCCCCACCCAGGCCCTGCGCCGCGCCAAGACCACTTCGATGGGCATGGCTATCAACGCCGTGAAGGAAGGCCACGCTGGCGCCGCCGTTTCGGGCGGCAACACCGGCGCGCTGATGGCGATGGCCAAGCTGGCGCTGCGCACCATGCCGGGGATCGACCGCCCGGCGCTGTCCGCCCTGCTGCCGACCCTGGGTGATGGCGATCTCGTCATGCTCGACCTTGGCGCCAACACCGAATGCGATGCCCGCAATCTGGTGCAGTTCGCGGTGATGGGCGCGGCCTATTCGCGGATCGTCACCGGGCATGACCGCCCGCGCGTGCGCCTGCTCAACATCGGCACCGAAGAAACCAAGGGCACCGAAGACCT
>CALKVF010000034.1 GCA_937996535.1 uncultured Novosphingobium sp.
AGGCCAACGAGGGCATCATCATCATCGCCGCCACCAACCGGCCCGACGTGCTCGATCCGGCGCTGCTGCGCCCGGGCCGCTTCGACCGCCAGGTGGTGGTCCCCGTGCCCGACATCGAAGGCCGCGAAAAGATTCTCGCCGTGCACATGAAGAAGGTGCCGCTGGCGCCCGACGTCGATGCCCGCACCATCGCGCGCGGCACCCCGGGCTTCTCGGGCGCGGATCTTGCCAACCTCGTCAACGAGGCGGCGCTGCTCGCAGCTCGGCGCAACAAGCGCCTGGTGGCGATGCAGGAATTCGAGGACGCCAAGGACAAGGTCATGATGGGCGCGGAACGCCGCTCGATGGTCATGACCGAGGAAGAAAAGAAGATGACCGCCTATCACGAGGCGGGCCACGCGATCGTCTCGATCCACGAAGCAGCCAGCGATCCGATCCACAAGGCCACGATCATCCCGCGCGGGCGGGCACTGGGCATGGTGATGCGCCTGCCCGAGCGCGACAGCTATTCCTACCACCGCGACAAGATGCACGCGAACCTTTCGGTCAGCATGGGCGGGCGCGTGGCCGAAGAACTGATCTTCGGGCACGACAAGGTGTCATCGGGCGCCAGCTCGGACATCCAGTATGCCACCAGCCTCGCGCGCAACATGGTCACCAAGTGGGGCATGTCGGACAAGCTCGGGCCGCTGCAGTATGAGGAACAGTCCGAAGGCTATCTCGGCTACGGCGGCGCGCAGCGCACCTTGATGTCGGAAGAAACCAACAAGCTGATCGACAAGGAAATCCGCGCGCTGGTCGATGGCGCCCACAAGCGCGCGACCGACCTGCTCAAGGGCCATATCGAACAGCTGCACCAGCTGGCCACCGCGATGCTCGAATATGAAACCCTGTCGGGCGAGGACATCAAGCAGGTGCTCGAAACCGGCAAGCTCGACCGCCCCGAAACGCCGAGCGGCCCGCGCCCGGCGCCGGTCCACGGCTCGGCCATCCCCAAGACCGGCCGCCGCTTTGCCGGAGTGGAAGCCGCCTAGGCTCCGCTCTGGGCCATCACCAGCAGCGCGAACAGCGTCAGCGCGGTGAGCGCGATCAGCAGCAGGGCTGCGGTGCGCCACAGAGCGCCCAGCCGCGACAGGCCGTAAGCCCCGCGCAGCTGGCGGTACATGTGCCACGGCGGCAGGGCCAGCGCGGCAACCGCGATCCCTTGCACTCCCCCCGTCCCCGCCAGGGTCAGCGCCACGGCCAGCAGCGTCATCGCGCAGAGCGAATAGGTCACGAGCACGGTGTGGTCATAGAGGTGGAACCGCCGGCTGAACGGGAACAGCAGCCACACGAACGGGACCGAGAGCGGGATCAGCGCCCAGCTGTATTTGTAGGCGTTGTTCTGCAGCTTGTAGAGCACCAGGCCGGGGTTCGCCTTGAACTGCCTTAGCGCATGGTCGATCACCGGCACGTCGCTTTGCACGGCGGCCTGATCGAACCGCGCATCCTTCACTTCGCGCATCACGTCGAGCGCCTGCTGCTGGCCGGCGATCTGCCCGTCGATCGCCCCGGTCGGCTGGTGGCGGCGGACCAGATCGGCGCGCTGGGCCTTGAGGGTTTCGAGCCGCTGGACCGCGGCCGGCATGCCCTGGTTCACATTCGTGCCATCGACATCGACCACGCTGGCCGGATCCCACGCCCCGGCGAACTGCTTGATCACCGCGAACATCAAAAACACCGAAAACAGGAACAGCGCGATCGGGCTGACATAGCTGGCCCGGCGGCCATCGATATATTCGCGGGTCAGCCGCCCCGGCTGCCAGGCAAGCATCGGCAGCGTCCGCCAGATCTTGCCCTCGAAGTGGAACACCCCGTGCAGCAGATCGTGGAAGAAGGCGCCCAGCGTGCGGTGGACGTGGCCGGCCTGCCCGCATTGATGACAGTGCGGCCCGACCAGCGCCGCGCCGCAATTGGCACAGGTCGCGCCATCAAGGTGCCCGTCCGCGTGTTCGCCGTGTCCGGGCTCGAACGCCCGGGCGGTGAGCGCGCCTTGCGCGATATCGCCAATGATCTCGCCGCTGCCCGACACGTGGTTCTCCCTGTTGGATCGGCAATTCATGCTCTTGCAACCTTGGCCCGGTCAAGCCAGTCTGGACCAACGACAGCGAGAGGAAGCTGAACATGCGGCGCAAGGCCATCACCATTCTGGGCGCACTGGCGCTCACCACCCCGGCTATCGCCGCCCCCGGCGACATGAGCGTGGCCACGTTCCTGACCAAGGCCGATGCGCTGAAGGCCAAGGGGCCGATGGCGCTGTTCTCCTCGGACATGAGCCTGCTCAAGAACGAGGGCATGGCCGCCGGCGCCGCCTACAAGAACCGGCTCGGGCAGGAACGCGCCGCCGGCCGGCCTTCAAGCTGCCCGCCCGCGGGGGTCAAGGTCGATTCGGACAAGCTGATCAGCTTCCTGCGCAGCTATCCCGAACCCGCGCGCCCGCGCACGTCGATGAAGATGGCGATCGCGGACTATTTCGCCCGCACCTATCCCTGCCGCTAAACCGGCAAACGAAAAGGGCCCGCGCTTCGAGCGAAGCGCGGGCCCTTTTTCTATCGGGCGATGCCGCGGCGATCAGCCGTCGTAGTCGCCGCCGATCGAGGTGTTGCGCACCGGCGCCGCAGCCGTGATCCGCAGCGCTTCAGCCGACTGGCTGAGCGAGCCGATGTCATCGACTTCATCATCGTCATCCGGGAGGACGCGCTGGAGCGAATTGATGACCGATTCCTTGAGGATTTCGGGCACCACGGTCTGTTCGGCGATTTCGCGCAGAGCCACGACCGGGTTCTTGTCGCGATCGCGTTCGACGGTCAGTTCCGCCCCGCCCGAGATTTCGCGCGCGCGCTGCGCGGCCATCAGCACCAGGTCGAACCGGTTGGGGATCTTGTCGACGCAATCTTCAACGGTAACGCGCGCCATCTGGCACTCCACTTCACGAACTTCAGGAAAGCGCAGGCTGCTAGGCCTACCGTCAGATTAAGTCAAGAAAAAATCGTATAAATAACTGATTTACAACAATATTATTCATCATCGCCGTAGTCGGAAAGTTCGCCATCCGCGAGATCCGAGAACCGGGTGATGCGCGATTCGAAGCGCATGCGGACCTTGCCGGTCGCACCGTGACGCTGCTTGGCGACGATCAGTTCAGCCAAGCCGTGGACCCGCTCCATTTCGGCAGCCCAGGTGGCGTGGGCCTCGTGGATCTTGGGATCATCGCCATCGGTCGGCTGCTTGGGTTCCTTAGCGGCGACGTAATAGTCCTCGCGGAACACGAACCAGACCATGTCGGCGTCCTGTTCGATCGAGCCGGATTCGCGAAGGTCCGAGAGCATCGGGCGCTTGTCGTCGCGGCTTTCGACCGCGCGGCTGAGCTGCGAGAGCGCGATCACCGGGACCGAGAGTTCCTTGGCCAGCGTTTTCAGCCCGCGCGAAATTTCCGAAATTTCGTTCACGCGGTTGTCGCCCGCACGGCCCGTGCCTTGGAGCAGCTGCAGGTAGTCGACGATGACCATGCCGATGTTGTGGCGGCGTTTCAGGCGCCGCGCGCGGGCGCGCAGCGCGGCGATCGAAAGCGCCGGGGTATCGTCGATATAGAGCGGCAGTTCGGCAAGCCGCTGGCTGGCGAAGGACAGCTGCTGGAAATCCTCGCGGCTGATCTTGCCCATGCGCAGCGCTTCGGAGCTGATGCCCGACTGTTCGGCAAGGATACGCGTGGCCAGCTGGTCGGCGCTCATTTCGAGGCTGAAGAAGGCCACCGCCGCTCCGACCGACTTTTCCAGCTCGATCCCGTCGGCGAGATCGCGGCGCAGCCGGTCGGCCGCGTTGAAGGCGATGTTGGTAACGAGCGAGGTCTTGCCCATACCCGGACGGCCGGCAAGGATGATAAGATCGCTGTCGTGCAGGCCGCCGATCTTCTCGTTGACCGAGGTGAGCCCGGTGGTCTTGCCCGAAATGTGGCCGCCCGAATTGAACGCCTTTTCGATCGCGCTGATCGCGGTGCGGGTGGCAAGGCTGAAGCTCTGCGCTTCGTTGTTGCTGCCCGCGCCTTCGGCCACGGCATAGAGCGCGGCTTCGGCCAGTTCGATCTTCTGGAGCGGGGCGACGCTTTCCGAAGTGTCCATCGCCCCCGAAATCAGATCCCGCCCGACCGAGACCAGTTCGCGCAGCAGCGCCAGGTCATAGATCTGTTCGGCCAGTTCGCGCGGGGCAAGCAGCCCCTGCCCGTCAGCCGTGAGCCGCGCCAGATAGGCCGACCCGCCCAGTTCCTTGAGGCCCTCGTCGCTTTCGAAATAGGGCTTGAGCGTGACCGGCGTGACCACCGCAGCCCGGTCGAGCAGCTGCTGGATCCGCGCATAGATGCGCTGGTGGACCGGCTCGAAGAAATGCTTGGAATGGAGCGGGGTGGCCAGTTCCTCGATCACCCGGTTGTCGATCAGCACGGCACCCAGAAACGCGGCTTCGGCCTCCACGTTGGCCGGAAGGCTGCGGGCGGCGGTGTCATCGGTGCGGGAAAGAAGATCGGTCTCGGCCATAAGGCCGGGATCAATGCGCCGGCCCCTGCGGACAGGCAAGCACAAGGTGTGGCGATTTTACTCCACAGGCTGTGGAAGTTTCACGCCCCCTTGCTTGCCGATTTTGCATCTGCAAAAGCTGCCCCCCATGGCCGACCCGAGGATCATCCACATCGAACTCGATGAAGCGACGATCCTGTGGCGCAATGCCGACATCGAACAGGAACGGCGCATCGCGATCTTCGACCTGATCGAGGACAACACCTTCAAGCCGCTGCGCGCGTGGGAAGCAGGCCATCAGGGCCCCTACCGCCTGAAACTGGCGGTCGATGATGGGCGGCTGGTGCTGGACATCGCCGACGAGGAAACCCGGCAGCTGGAGACGCTGATTCTGGGGCTGGGGCGGTTCCGCCGCCCGATCCGCGAATACTTCGCGATCTGCGATTCGTATTATCAGGCGATCCGCAAGGCCACCGCCGCCGAAATCGAAACGATCGACATGGCCCGCCGCGGGGTCCACAACGAGGCCGCCGAAATGCTGATGGAGCGGCTTGGCGGAAAAGTGGATACCGACTTCGCCACTGCACGGCGGCTCTTTACCCTGATCTGCGTCCTGCATATCAGGGGCTGACGTCCAGACCGGGACCGCAGGGAACGCAACATCATGGCACGCAAGGGAAAAGGCGGCTGGAAGCTGCGCCTGTTGGGCGTGGTGGTGCTGTGCGCGCTGCTGGGCGGCGGCTATCTGTGGTGGGACATGATCCATTGGCGCCCCGAACGCTCGGCCTTCCCGGTCCAGGGGGTGGAGATCGGCGCGGAAGACGGCGTGGTTGACTGGAAGGCACTGAAAGCGATCGGCGCGGACTTCGTCTATGTCGATGCCTCGGCCAGCGCCTTTGCCCGCGATCCCGCTTTCGTGAAGAACTTCGAGGATGCCCGCGCTGCCGGGATGAAGGTGGGCGCGGTCCACCGCTATGACCCGTGCCAGCCGGCCGAGCGCCAGGCCGCCAACTTCGTCACCGTGGTGCCGCGCGATCCCAGCCTGCTGCCCCCGGCGGTCGAACTCGACATGCTGGCCGATGGCTGCCCGGTCAAAGTCGGCGATGCCGCGGTGCAGAGCGAACTGATGACCTTCCTCAACCAGATCGAGACTCACACCGGCAAGGCCACGATCCTCAAGGTCACGGCGCGGTTCGAAAGCCGCTATCATGCGGGCGCCGAACTCGACCGCAAGCTCTGGCTGGTGCGCGACCGCTTCCAGCCTGACTATGCCCGCCGCCCGTGGACCCTTTGGACTGCCAACAGCGCACTGAACAACCAGGCCGATGCCGCCGCGCTGCGCTGGATCGTGGTTCAACCCTGACCCTGCGGTGGACTTTGCCGCGCAATCGCGGGTAAGCCAGCGCCATGACCACCGCCCAAACCACCGACCGCGATAGCCTGATCGCCGCCGCGCGCACCGCGCAGCGCAGTGCCTATGCCCCCTATTCGAACTTCCACGTCGGCGCGGCGCTCGCCTTTGCCGATGGCAGCGTGGTGACCGGCGCCAATGTCGAAAACGCCAGCTACGGCCTCGCGCTCTGCGCCGAAACCAGCGCGGTCGCGCAGGCGATGAACGCCGGGCAGCGCGGCGGGCTGGTGGCCGTCGCCGTGGTCGGCGGGCTCCAGGGCGCAGCGGGCCCCGTGGTCACCCCCTGCGGGCGCTGCCGGCAGGTGCTCAACGAACTGGCGCAGCTGGGCGGGACCGATCCGGTGATCTGGTGTGCGGGTGAAAGTGACGTGCTGGAGCTGAGCCTTTCGGCCCTGCTCCCCCACGCCTTCGGCCCGGCGGACCTCGCCTAGGCTTCAAGCCATTCGAGCAGCGCGGCCATGCAGTCGCGCCCCAGCAGCGCCGAACGTTCGGCCGACCAGCCTTGCGCGGCGCAGGGCAGATCGTCGTTGTCCTTGAAGGGCATTTCCAGCGTCATCGAGGTGCAGCCAAAGCGTTCGGCGAGCTGGTTGGTCGACATCGCAAGGTTCGCGCGCCCGGGCGCGGACACCGGATAGCCCAGCCGGGTCTGAAAATCGGGGGTGCGCTGCTCAAGAATGGCGGCATAGCGGTTGAAGCCGGCTTGCAGTGTCTCGCTCCACGACGGGATGCCTTCATAGCCCGCAAGAAACACCGCCGGGATCGCCTCGTCGCCGTGGACATCCATCGCGAAGTGGACGCCGCTCTGATCCATCGCATTGCGGATGCACAGCACTTCGGGCGATTGCTCAGCGCTGGGCGCGGCCCATTCGCGGTTGAGGTTCACGCCCGCCGCATTGGTGCGCAGGTGTCCGCGCACCGAACCGTCGGGATTGGCATTGGGGACCACGTGGAACCGGCACAGCTGGCGCAGCTTGCGCCCGACCGGGTCGGTGGGATCGGTGAGGCAGGCCAGCGCGCCCTCCATCCACCATTCGGCCATCGATTCGCCGGGATGCTGGCGGGCATAGAGCCACACCTGCTTGCTACCCGCGCCCAGATCGAGGCAATCGATCGTGCGGCCATCGAGGCTGCGCCCAAGCACCCGGTGCTCCACCCCATCGGCCAGCGCCGTGGCGGCGATCAGATCCTGATGGCGCTCCCAGCTATAGGGCGCGAAATAGGCAAACCACGCGATGCTGCCTTCGGGGCGATAGCGGATGGTCAGCGTGCCATCGTCCTCGGCGGCGTCAAAGCTGCTCTCGGCCCGGCCCCAGAATTCGCGGTCCTCGCTCACCGCGGCGCGGTAGCCCGGCCAGCCGCCCGGATAGGCCGAGGCATTGAGCCCGGTAATCTTGAGCGTCAGCTCGCGTCCCTGTGCGCCCGAAACGCGGAAGTGGAACCATTGGAAGAAGTCGCTCTGATGGTCCTTGCGGATTGCGAGGCGCGCAAGCGTGCCATCGATCGAGAGCACTTCAATGTTGCCGGAATCGAACCCGGCGTCGATTTCAATCTGGGTCATTGCACCAGGATAGTTTCACCCGACTGTCCGGGGAAGCCCTTGAACAAGGCTTCTGCCATCTTTGGTGCGCCCAGCGCCGTATCCGCCATCGGCGAGGATGCGCGCACGGTAAAACTGGCGCGCCCTTCCCACAGCACGGCATCGCTCTTGCGGTCGCGGATCGTCACCGCCAGCGTGGTTTCGACCTGTTCGGCGGGGCGCGGGGTCAGGTTGATCCCCACCCCTAGCCCGACCGCCGTGCCATAGCTGCCGGTGGTGCCGCCCATGCCAACCCGCACCGGGCCGCTGGTGCGTTCGGGCCGAATCGTGCTGCGCGAGAGGCGCAGCTGCGCAACCTGCCCGCCGCCGCCAGCCGGCGCTTCGCCGTAACCCGCGAGAGCAAGCTGGCGCTGCACCGCGGTCTGGTAGCTTTGCCATTCAAGTGACGCGCCATCGCTGCCCGGCGCCGGTTCAACCGCAATCGTCCCGCGCCCCAGCGCAGCGATATCCGCCACGTGAAAGCGCGTGACCTCAACCGGGCCGACCGGGGCGACACAGCCGCCCAGCGCGGCAACAACAGCGACAATTGCGAACCGTTTCAGGCGCTTCATGACAGGCAGCCTCCTGCACGCGTTCTGGGCCGATCAGGGCGGCGATGCAAGCTGCTTACCGGCGCAGCGTGGTTTCCCCGGTGCGCCCCGGAAAGCCATCGAACAACGCGGCGGCGAGCCGGGCGGCAATCGCCTGATCCCCCCAACGGGCATCGCCTTCGCGGGTCACGATCTCGGCGCGGCCTTCCCACAACGCGGCATCGCTCTTACGGTCCTTGATCCGCACTTCGAGCCGGGTCGAAACCAGCGCCTTGCGCGGCTTGCTGAGATCGACCGCCAACGCCATGCCCATCATCGAACCGTGGTTGGAAACGCCCATCGTCATCGCACCGCTGACCGGCTTGTGCGGGGCTTCCTCGGGCTCGACCATGGCGCGGCGCAGGCGCAGTTCGGTCACCTGCCCGCCGGTGGGGTCGGCGGTAGCCACGTCATATCCCGCCTTGGCGAGCTGATCGACCACGGCGGCTTCAAAGGTCGCAAGATCGCGGGCATCGCCCGCCCCGGCATCGGCCCCCGCCTCAGCAGGCGCGGCGATCACGCCGATCGTGCCCTTGCCCAAAGCCTCGCCAGCCGCACCCTCGGCGCGGAACCGCGCCACGTCGATCTTGCCTTCGCGCGCCGTGCTTTGGCGGGAACTGCGCAGATCGCTGCCCGACCAATTGCCCCTGCCCCAATCATCATCCCCGCCCCAGCCGGGGCGCGGCTGCGCCGCCAGCGACGAGGCCAGCGACAACGAAAGGGAACCGGCGATCAGGGCCAGCGCGGCGCGGCGGATAGTCATGCTGAATTGCTCCGGGAGGGGAGGAGAGGAGACCTGCGGGCTAGGTCCGCGCGAATTGCCTGACGATGAACGCCATGCATAGCAATGCGGATTAATCACTTTCGCGCAGAGCCATGCTACAGGCCCCGCCATGACCCAGAAGCTCCCCGTTCTCGTCACCGGCGGCGCCGGCTACATTGGCAGCCACGCCGTCCTTGCCCTGCTCGACGCCGGCTGGCCGGTCTGCGTGATCGACAACCTCGTCACCGGATTTCGCTGGGCTGTGCCCGAAGGCGTGCCGTTCTATGAGGGCGACATCGAGGACGAGGCGCTGCTGGCGCGGATCTTTGCCGAACAGGGCGTGCGCGCGGTGATGCATTTCGCCGGCTCGGTGGTGGTGCCCGAATCCGTGTCGGACCCGCTGAAATATTATCACAACAACACCGCCAAGACCCGCGCGCTGATCGCCGCCGCGGTCAAGTCCGGGGTGCCGCACTTCATCTTCAGCTCGACCGCGGCGACCTATGGCGTGCCCGAGGTTTCGCCGGTCACCGAAACCACGCCGCAGCGCCCGATCAACCCCTATGGCATGTCCAAGCTGATGACCGAGTTCATGCTGCGCGATACCGCCGCGGCCCATCCGATCAATTTCTGCGCGCTGCGCTATTTCAACGTCGCCGGGGCCGATCCGCAGGCCCGCACCGGGCAATCGACCGCCGGGGCGACCCACCTGATCAAGGTCGCGGTCGAAGCGGCGCTGGGCAAGCGCGCGCAGGTCGATGTGTTCGGCACCGATTTCGACACCCCCGATGGCACCGGGGTGCGCGACTATATCCATGTCAGCGACCTCGCCGATGCCCACGTGCTGGCGCTGGAGCAGCTGATCACCGCGCCGCGCGAATCGCTGACCATGAACTGCGGTTATGGCCGGGGCTATTCGGTGCTCGAAGTGCTCGATGCGGTCGACCGGGTGACCAATCGCAAGATTGTGCGCGTGCTGGGCCCGCGCCGGGCGGGTGACCCCGATTCGCTGATTTCGGACAACACCCGCATCCGCCAGACCCTGCCGTGGGTGCCGAAATTCGCCGATCTCGACCAGATCGTGAACCACGCGCTGGCGTGGGAGCGCAAACTCGGCGAAATTCGCGCCAAGGCCTAGTCAACGGGCGAGCAAAGGTTGACTTCCCGCCCCAGCCCCCGTAACGGCCCGGCTTCAATTTCAGCGGTCGGAACCGCAACCGAGAGAAACCATGAAGATTCGCAACAGCCTCAAGTCGCTCAAGGGCCGCCACCGGGACAACCGCGTGATCCGCCGCCGTGGCCGGACCTATGTGATCAACAAGACCAACCGCCGCTTCAAGGCGCGTCAGGGCTAATCACCTGCGCTTGACGGGTCCGGCAGTGCCGGTCCTGTTTCTCTGACGGCCCGCCTCCGGTCACGGGGTGCGGGCCGAAGCCGTTTTTGCCAGCAGCGGGATGGGCCTGATGAACGCGCGAATCGACAGCAAGGTTGAAGCGGTGGTGTTCGATGTCGGCCGGGTGCTGGTCGAATGGGATCTGGGCCTGATCTACCGCGATCTGATCCCCGATCCTGCCGAGCGCGAACGCTTCGTGACCACCGTGGTTACGCCCGAATGGCACTTTCAGCACGATGCCGGCCGGCCGCTTGCGGAAATGATTCCCGAACGGATCGCCGAATACCCGCAGCACGAAGCCTTGATCCGGCGCTATGCCAGCCACTTCGGCGAATCGATCCCCGGCCCGGTCCCCGGCAGCATGGAACTGGTCGACGCACTCGCCGCCAAGGGCATGCCGCTTTACGCGATCACCAATTTCGGCGCCGAATTCTGGCCCCCGTTCCACGCGCGCTGGCCGGTGCTCCGCCACTTTAGGGATATCGTCGTCTCGGGCGACGAGCGGCTCGCCAAGCCCGATCCCGCGATCTACGCGCTCGCCGCCCGGCGCTTTGGCTATACCCCTGGCGCAATGCTGTTCATCGACGACAGCCTCGCCAACATCGAATCGGCGCGCGACTGCGGCTGGCAGGTCCATCACTTCACCGATGCCCCCACGCTTGCCGCAGACCTCACCGCGCGCGGATTGCTGTAAGGCCGGCTGGCCGCACCTAAAGCACAAGAAAAAAGGCCCTGCCTCGCGGCAGGGCCTGTCTAGGGGGCTGTTAGGAGTGCCTGGTTTTACGCGTCAGGCAGTCGCGTTGCAGCGCTGAAGGTCTTCAACGCTGAGTTCGCCCTTCGGGGTGGCGAAGCTCGAAACCTGGCCAAAGGTCTTGGCGACCTGGCGGCAGGTGTTGACGGCGCGGGCGCCATCGACCGGGCCAGCGCAGCTGTCACCGGTGCAGCTCCACACCACGCCGTTGACGACCTTCGACTTCGGCGCGGTAAGCGCCGAGGAAAGCTTGGCGGTGTAGCCAGCAGCGCCGGCGTGGGCCGGAGCAGTGGTGGCCGAGAAGCTGGCAAGCGTGCCGGCAATGGCAAGACCAGCGGCGAGGACGCTGCGCGAGAAAGCGGTGTTCATTGGTATTCCCCTTGGATTCGGATCGTGTCTGTCTGGGCACGCAAGGATCGATGGGGTCCTGGGAGGGAAGGCTCGATTTGCGTTGCTAAGCGGCAGATAGTGCGATAGGTATTCAGTTGCAACTGAAAACTGTGCAGCGCAGCAAAGATTTTTTTGTCGGCTGCAAAGGCGCATTGCGCTAGGGCTCGCGTGGGCCAAGGGGAATAAAATGGGTAAACTGCACGAACCGCTTGATGACAGCCAGAGCTGCGGACTGCCCTCCGCGCTGGAAGTCATGGGCGAGCGCTGGTCGTTCATGATCCTGCGCGCGGCCTTTAACGGCTTGCATCACTTCGAAGAATTCCTCGGCGCACTGGGCATCGCCCGCAACATCCTGTCGAACCGCCTTGCCCGGCTGGTCGAACACGGGATCATGAAGCGCGAACCACTGCCCGACGATCGCCGCAAGATCGAATACCGCCTGACCGAAAAGGGGCTCGACCTGCTCCCCGCGATGCTGGCGCTGCGCCAGTGGGGTGAAAAGTATGGCGTCGGTGTGCCGAGCAACCCGGTGCTTTGCGACCAGCGCGATGGCCAGCCGATCGCCGGCATTGCCATCCACGCCCACGATGGCCGCCTGCTCCACTACACCGAACTCGAATGGCGCGACCGCGCCGATCTCGGCAAGCCCCAGGCCGAAGACGACCGCGACATCCGCCCGCAACTCAACGTCCTGCGGTAACGGCAGCGATGCCGGCGGGGGAAGCCAACAGGCCCGATCTCCCCGCCACGCCTTTGCGTGCCTTGGCGGCCCGGATCACGCCCTTCCTGATCGTGGCCGCGGCGGGGTTGGCCGTGCGCACACCCTTGGCCGCTGCCCATCCGGTGACTGCCCTGCTGCTGTTTGCGTGGATCGTGTCAGACACCATGATGGTGGCGCTGCTGGCCCGCACACCGCAGCGCCGCCCGGATCGGCGTGCAGTGCTGGCAACGCTGGCCGCCGCGATGACAACCGTCCTGATCGGAACGCCGCAGCCGCTGCGGCAGCTTTTGTGGGCATCACCGCTCGCCTTGCTCGCGATGGCAGCTGTGGTCCTGATCCATCTGGGAGCAGCCACAATGGCGGCGTGGCAGCAATGGCGAGTTGGCACATCGGACAGCGCGCGCTGGCATGCCGCTGCATCCGAATTCCTGCCGCCGCCGTTTGTACGGCTGGTCGCGGCAGAACTATCGATCCTGCACATGGCCCTGCTGCGGTGGGGCGGACCGGCTGATATCCCGACGGGGAGCCGCGCCTATGCCTATCACCGCCATCTCGCGCCAATCTGTGCCGCGCTGCTCACGCTGTCGCTGATCGAGGCTGCCGTGTATCATCTGCTGGTCAGCCACTGGAGCCGAACCGCAGCCTATATCATGTTCGTGTTCAGCGATGTCGGGCTGATCTATCTGGTCGGCCTGATCAAATCGTTCCGCTTCAGGCCGATCCTGATCGAGGCCACTGGCGTTCGGGTGCGGGCCGGCATCCTGATCGACCAACTGATTGCGATCGATTCGATCGTCAGCATCGAAACCAGTTTCGATGCCGAGGCAGTGCGCGATCCGGCAACTCTCAACGCCGCCTTGCTGGCCTGGCCCAATGTGCTGCTTCGCCTCAACACCCCGCATCCCCGCCGGTCGCTGCGCCGCCGCCCGCCCTGCCTGACCATTGCCTTCCGGCTCGACGATCCCGAGCCGTTTGTGCGGCTGATGCGCTGGCGGATTGACCAACCGAACTGACAGAGCCGCCCTACCCGCGCGGGACGATTCGGCGATAGCTGAGCGCCTCGGCAACGTGGATGCGGCCGATCTGTGCGCTGCCGGCAAGATCGGCGATGGTTCGCGCCACGCGCAGCATCCGGGTATAGCCGCGCGCTGACAGGCGCATGGCTTCGGCGGCCTGCAACAACAGCTTGCGCCCGGCCTCGTCCGGGGTGGCGTGGGTTTCGAGCAGATCGCCATCGAGTTCGGCGTTGGAGCGCCGACCCGTTCCTTCGAGCCGCGCGGTCTGCACGCTGCGGGCGGCGGCCACTCGGGCGGCAACCTCCGCACTGCCTTCGGCGGGCGGCGGCAGGGCAAGGTCCATCGCGCTGACCGGATCGACTTCGACATGCAGGTCGATCCGGTCGAGCAGCGGCCCGGACACCTTGCTCTGGTAATCGGCGCCGCAGCGCGGGGCGCGGCTGCAGCCCAGCACCGGATCGCCAAGATAGCCGCAGCGGCACGGATTCATCGCCGCGATCAGCTGGACCCGCGCGGGGAAGGTGACATGGGCATTGGCCCGCGCCACGGTAACCTCGCCGGTCTCCAGCGGCTGGCGCAGCGAATCGAGCACCGCGCGCTGGAATTCGGGCAGTTCATCGAGGAACAGCACGCCAAGGTGGGCGAGACTGACCTCGCCGGGCTTCACTTTCAGCCCGCCGCCGGTCAGCGCCGCCATCGAGGCCGAATGGTGCGGACTGCGGAACGGGCGGGCTCGGCTGATCCGCCCGTCCTCCAGCGTCCCCGCAACCGAAGCGACCATCGAGACTTCGAGCGCCTCGGCCGCGGTCAGCGGCGGGAGGATCCCCGGCAGGCACGCGGCGAGCAGCGACTTGCCCGCCCCGGGCGGCCCGACGAGCAGCAGGTTGTGCCCGCCCGCCGCCGCGATTTCGAGCGCGCGGCGCGCGGTTTCCTGCCCCTTGACCTGCCGCAGGTCTGGCCCGGGATCGGCCTTGGCCGCCACGCCGGGTGCGGGCGGCGGCAATTGCTGCACGCCCTTCAGGTGGTTGAGCAGGCTGACCAGATCGGGCGCGGCCACCACCGGCACATCGCCGCCCCAGCTGGCCTCACTGCCCTGCGCGGCCGGGCAGATCAGCCCCTTGTCGGCGCTGCCGGCATGGAGCGCGGCGAGCAGCACCCCCGGGGTCGCCACCACCCGGCCATCCAGCGCCAGTTCGCCCACGGCGAGGAAATCGTGCAATTGTTCGGCATCGGTGACGCCCATTGCCGCCAGCAGCGCCAGCGCGATCGGAAGATCGTAGTGCGAGCCTTCCTTGGGCA